>NZ_JBIVUF010000003.1:0-513684 GCF_044757085.1 Streptomyces sp. NPDC091376
GGGCGCTTCCCTTCGGTGTTTCCAGCTTAGCAGATCCGATTTCCGTTTCTGCCACCCGCTGGAGCGGGCTGCCGGGCCGTTCTACCGCTTTCGCGATTTCCCTTTCCGGACTTCGGAACTCTATCAGCCTTTTTCCGTCCGTCTGACCGACCACGTCTGCGGACATGCAGAGGTGTAGACCAGTTACGATGTCGGGGCTTGATAGGCGCTGCCGACCCATGACACGTAGTCGCGTCGTGGCCAGGCAGGGGTACGACAGTACATGTCGCCGGTAGACGAGGCAAATCGTTTCCGGAGCCCTCCAGGTCCGCTCAACTGGTAGCTCTCGTACGGAACCTGGACTTCCTATGACATACGCTTCTGAACAGTACGCCGTCCAGGACAGGCAGTGACGGCGACAGTTGAATCTCCACCCCTGGGAGGCCCCCCATGACAACCGTGACGTCGCCTCTGGCCGGCCGTGCCATCGGGCTTGCCGCTGTGCCCGATCCGGTGTTCTCCGGTGCGATGGTCGGCCCCGGTACCGCGATCGATCCCGTACGTGAACCGTCCGAGGCCGTGTCTCCCGTGGATGGCATCGTTGTCTCCCTGCACCCGCACGCCTTCGTCGTCGTCGACTCCGAGGGGCACGGAGTGCTGACCCACCTCGGCATCGACACGGTGCAGCTCAATGGGGAGGGCTTCGAGCTCCTCATCAACAAGGGCGACACCGTGACCCGTGGCCAGGCCGTCGTGCGCTGGAACCCCGTCGCCGTCGAGGCGGCCGGCAAGTCCCCGATCTGCCCCGTCGTGGCGCTCGAGGCCTCGGCCGACGCACTGGCCGGTGTCCGTGAGGACGGCGATGTGAAGTCCGGCGACGAGCTGTTCAGCTGGCAGTGACCGCGCCGTCGTAGAGACGGATTCGCCGTCGTGGAGACGGGCCAGTGGTAGATCCATCGCGGCGGCTGGGACCGCCGCACAATCGGAGACGGGTGAAATGGAGACAACGCTGCGAGGCGTCGGCGTGAGCCACGGGGTGGCGATCGGCGAGGTTCGGCACATGGGTACGGCGGTTCTGGAACCGCCGGCCAAGCAGATCCCGGTGGAGGACGCCGAGCGCGAGCAGGGGCGCGCCAGGCACGCCGTCGACGCTGTGGCCGCCGATCTTGTCGCGCGCGGCAATCTGGCCGGCGGCGAGGCTCAGCACGTGCTCGAGGCACAGGCCATGATGGCCCAGGACCCGGAGCTCATGGCGGATGTCGACCGGCGCATCGCCGTCGGCAGCACGGCCGAGCGGGCCGTGTACGACGCCTTCGCCGCGTACCGGGCTCTGCTGGCAGGGGCCGGTGAGTATCTGGCCGGGCGTGTGGCCGACCTCGACGACGTACGGAACCGGATCGTGGCACGCCTGCTCGGTGTGCCGATGCCGGGTGTGCCGGACAGCGACGAGCCCTACGTACTGATCGCGCGGGACCTCGCTCCCGCGGACACGGCGCTGCTCGACCCGACGCTGGTGCTCGGTTTCGTCACCGAGGAGGGCGGGCCGACCAGCCACAGCGCGATTCTGGCGCGGGCCCTCGGGGTCCCGGCCGTGGTGGCGCTGCCGGGCGCCTGTGAGCTGGCGGAGGGCACGGTCGTCGCGGTGGACGGCAGTACGGGTGAGATCTTCGTGGAGCCGAGCGGCGAGCGGCGAGCGGCGCTGACCGAGGCTGCTGCGGAGCGGAAGGCCGCGCTCGCGGCGTCCACCGGTCCGGGTGCGACGTCCGACGGGCACAAGGTGCCCCTGCTGGCGAACGTCGGCGGTCCCGCGGACGTGCCGGCGGCGGTGGCCGCCGGGGCCGAGGGGGTCGGTCTGTTCCGCACCGAGTTCCTCTTCCTCGACGACAGCAAGCAGGCGCCGTCGGAGGCCAAGCAGGTCGAGGCGTACCGGAAGGTGCTGGAGGCGTTTCCCGAGGGCCGGGTGGTCGTGCGGGTGCTGGACGCGGGTGCGGACAAGCCGCTCGACTTCCTGACGCCCGCGGACGAGCCGAACCCGGCGCTGGGTGTGCGCGGGCTGCGGACTCTGCTCGATCATCCCGACGTTCTGCGGACGCAGCTGACCGCGCTGGCCAAGGCCGCCGAGGGGCTGCCCGTCTATCTCGAGGTCATGGCGCCGATGGTCGCGGACCGCACGGACGCGAAGGCGTTCGCAGACGCGTGCCGTGCGGCGGGGCTGAACGCGAAGTTCGGCGCGATGGTCGAGATTCCGTCCGCCGCGCTGCGGGCGCGCTCGGTGCTGCAGGAGGTGGAGTTCCTGTCGCTGGGCACGAACGACCTGGCGCAGTACACGTTCGCGGCCGACCGGCAGGTGGGTGCGGTGTCGCGGCTGCAGGACCCGTGGCAGCCCGCGCTGCTCGACCTCGTGGCGCTGTCCGCGGATGCGGCCAAGGCCGAGGGCAAGAGCTGTGGTGTCTGTGGTGAGGCGGCGTCGGATCCGCTCCTGGCCTGTGTGCTGACCGGTCTCGGAGTCACCTCTCTCTCGATGGGCGCGGCGTCGATTCCGTATGTGCGGGCGACGCTGGCGAAGTACACGCTGGCTCAGTGCGAGCGTGCGGCCGCCGCGGCGCGTGCAGCGGACACCGCCGAGGAGGCGCGGCTCGCCGCGCAGGCGGTGCTGTCCGGGGAGTGACCTGACGGCCGGTGTGTGGAGGGGCTTCCCGCCTGTGCGGCGGGGAGCCCCTCCTTCGTTCCCCGGGGTCAGTCGCCCAGGTCGAAGCCCGCGCAGTACTGGACGCCGGGCTCCGGGGAGAGTGGCTCTCCGGTGTCCGCGTCCGTGCAGTAGGCGCTGAAGACCTCGCCCTCGGTGAGCGGGACGAGGCGGCCGTGGTGGAGTCGCCAGCCGTGGAGCCGGTCGGGGGCGTCGGCCGCGGACGTCCGGAGCACGACGCCTCCGGGGCTGCCGAGGGCGATGCCGACGGCGAGGACCGTGGTGAACTCGGCGCCTTCGGTGGGGTCGAGCTCGGCCGGTGCGGTGGCGTCGCGTGTGGTGGTGTGGAGGACCGCCAGGAGTTCGTCCTCGGTGGCGGGGACACTGCACACGAGGTGGTGGGTCCCCGGGCCCGCGCCGGCGAGAAGAGCGAGCAGCAGCTGTGAGGCGCGCTCGAACGCGGAGCGGCCGAGGTGGTCGCCGCAGTCCGTGCAGCCGCCGAGGTCTCCGAGCAGGGCGGTGGCGTACTGCCATGTGGCGTGGCGGACGGAGAGGTTGACGAGCAGGGGAACGAGGTCGTCGATCGGCTGGCCGGTGTAGGCGACGGCGGCGCCGGCGGCCGCGACCTCCGCGGTGTAGCGGCCGCGGCTGGCGGAGGAGTCCGGGTCGAGTCCGCGCTCCGTGCAGAATGCGGCGAAGTCCTCCGGGTCGAACAGGGCTACCGCGGTGTGCCCTCCCTGCTCGGACAGTCCTCTGAGCAGGTCCTCGACGTGGTGGAGATAGTCGGGGTGGTCGTCGAAGGCGAAGCTCCGGTAGCGGCGCATGGCCGCGAAGTCGTGGTCGTCGGCCAGGAGGCCGACGGTGGACGCCACGTCACGGCGCAGTGCTCGCCGCACGGACTGCCGCTTGTTCCTGGTGCGCGTCTTGTTCCTGGTTCGGGTCATGAATCCCCCTGGTCCCCGTGAGCGCTGTTGATCAGTGCTCACTCACCGTAACCATGAGCACTGACAACGTGACGTCGCGAGGTCCGTCGGCGGGGATCAGCCCCGGTTGCGGGCCAGGTCCTCGTAGAAGTGCAGCAGGTCGAGGTTGTCGACCGACCCGGGGTTGACGGCCTTGGCGAGGGCGGTGCCCTGGAGGAGGCGCTTGACCGGGACCTCGATGCGCTTGCCGGTGAGGGTGTGGGGGATCCCGGGGACCTCGATGATGTCGTCCGGGACGTGGCGTGGGGAGAGCTGTTCGCGGATGGTCTGCTTGATGCGGGCGCGCAGGGTCTCGTCGAGGACCGCGCCGGGTGCGAGGTGGACGAAGAGCGGCATCCAGTAGCCGCCGTCCGGTTCTTCGAGGCCGATGACGAGGGATTCGCGGATCTCGGGCAGTCGTTCCACGGCTTCGTAGATGTCGGCGGAACCCATGCGTACGCCCTGGCGGTTCAGGGTGGAGTCGGAGCGGCCGTGGATGACGACGGAGCCGTGGTCGGTGATGGTGATCCAGTCGCCGTGGCGCCAGACGCCGGGGAACATCTCGAAGTAGCTGTCGTGGTAGCGGCTGCCGTCGGGGTCGTTCCAGAAGTGGATCGGCATGGACGGCATGGGGTTGGTGACGACGAGTTCGCCGACCTCGCCGATCACGGGCTTGCCGTGCGGGTCCCAGGCCTGGAGGTCGGTGCCGAGGCAGGCCGCCTGGAGTTCGCCGATGTGGACGGGGAGGGTGGGGACGGCGCCGGCGAAGCAGCTGCAGACGTCCGTTCCGCCGCTGACGGAGGCGATCCACAGGTCCTCGCGGACCTCGTCGTGGAGCCAGCGGAACCCGTCGGGCGGGAGCGGGGAGCCGGTGGTGGCGACGCACTGGACGCGGGAGAGGTCGTGGTCGCGTGCGGGGTGGACGCCGGCCTTGCGGCAGGCCATGACGTAGGCGGCGGAGGTGCCGAAGAGGGTGGCTCCGGTGCGTTCGGCGATGGCCCACTGGGCGCCGGTGTCGGGGTGGCCGGGGCTGCCGTCGTACAGGATGACGGTGGTGCCGGTGAGCAGGCCGGAGACGAGGAAGTTCCACATCATCCAGCCGGTGGAGGTGTACCAGAAGAAGCGGTCGCCGGGGCCGAGGTCGCAGTGCAGGCCGAGCTGCTTGAAGTGTTCGAGGAGGATGCCGCCCTGGGACTGGACGATCGCCTTGGGGAGGCCGGTCGTTCCGGAGGAGTAGAGGACCCAGAGCGGGTGGTCGAAGGAGACCTGCTCGTAGACGGGCTCGGTGTCGGCGGAGGTCAGTTCGGACCAGTCGAGGGCGCCTTCGGGGGCCGGGGTGCCGAGCAGCGGGATGTGGACGACGGCGCGGAGGGTGGGCAGTTCGCGGCGGAGTTCGGCGACGGTGTCGGTCCGGTCGTGTTCCTTGCCGCCGTAGCGGTATCCGTCGACGGTGAAGAGGACGACGGGTTCGACCTGCTGGAAGCGGTCGAGGACGCTGCGGGCGCCGAAGTCGGGGGCGCAGGAGGTCCATACGGCGCCGACGGCGGCGGTGGCGAGGAGGGCGGTCATGGCCTGCGGGATGTTGGGCAGGTAGCCGCTGACGCGGTCGCCCGGGCGTACGCCGAGGGCGCGCAGCTGCGCGGCGAGCGAGCCGACCTGGTGGCGCAGCTCGGTCCAGCTGATGGAGGCCGGGTCATGTGTCTCGTCCACATGGATGAGGGCCGGTTCGTGGGCGCGGGCGGGGTCATCGGCGGTGCGCAGGGCGTGCTCGGCATAGTTGAGCGTGGCGCCGGGGAACCACTGGGCGCCGGGCATGGTGCGGTCGGCGAGGACGCGTTCGTACGGGGTGGAGAACCGTACGTCGAACCAGTCGGCGACCGCCTGCCAGAAGGTGTCCAGCTCGTCTACGGACCAGCGGTGCAGCGCGGGGTAGCCGCCTTCGGCCGGGGCGCCGTACCGTTCGGCGGCCCAGGCCTGGAAGCGGGTGATCCGGGCGGCGGCGATGCGGTCGGCGTCCGGCTGCCAGAGGGGGGCAGGGTTCACTGCTGAGGTCATGGGGCGGCTCCCGGGCGGCGGTGTGGCTCTGCGCGTGGTCGGCAGGTGGTCGGCACGTGGTCTACGTGTGTTCCCGCGCGGAGCGTGGGTGTGCTTTCGCGCGGCTGACAGGGACGATGCCATGTGATCGTCTTCCGCACCAGGGTTCGCCACCCATGGCGAACCGGCTGATTGTGTGCTCCCACCACGGGTGAACGGCAGTTGAACGATCCCCGCCAAGCCCCTGGTGGATGGCAGGCTGAGCAGCATGGACGGTCGTGAGCTGGTGCGTTCGGTAAGGGTCTTCGGGACGGTGCAGGGGCTGCGCGCCGCGCGTTCGGCGTGGCGCCGGAGACGTACGGACGCATGGGGCCTGCAGCCGCGGGGCGCGGAACGTGCGCGGGTGCCGGGCGCGGTGACCGGGGCCGAGCCGCTGCCGGGGGGCGGAATCGTCCGGTTCGCCCGTTCCGAGCTCCGGGTGCGGGTCACGGCCGCCGGTGTCGTCTTCTGGGGTTGGGACGGTGCGGAGCCCGAGCCGTCGTACGCCTTGGAGGGCGCGGCCCCGGAGGCCGATCCCCGCGCCGAGCTGGAGCCGGACAAGGACGGCGGCTGGCGCATCGTGTCCGAACGGGTCACGGTGGCGGTGTCCCGGTACGGCGGGGTCGAGATCCGGACACCGGGCGGGGTCGTGCTCCGCAAGGATCTGCCGCCGCGTTGGTGGGAACCGGTTGACGGCGGGCCGTCGCGCTGGCTGCAGCGCAGCGAAGTCGCCGCGGACGCCCGCTTCTTCGGGCTCGGCGGCAGAGCGTCGGGACCGCGGCTGAGGGACGGTGCGTACCGGCTGTGGAACACCGATCCGCGCGGAAGTTTCGGGCCGGGCGACGATCCGCTGTACATCACGATGCCGGTGCAACTGGTGGTCGCGGACGCCGGTACCCATCTGGCGTTCCTCGACAACTCGTGGGAGGGGCAGGTCACCCTGCGCGAGGGTGAGGAAGGTGCGGGCTCGGGCCATGACCGGCCGGGTACGAGTGAGGTCCGGATGGGGGGCGGGCCGCTGCGCTGCTGGGTGGTCGTGGGCACGCCGGCGCGTGTACTGCGCGGCTGGACGGCGCTCACGGGCGCGCCCGCACTCCCCCCGTCGTGGGCGCTGGGCCCGCAGCACGCGCGCTGGGGCTTCGGCGGTGAGCAGGAGGTCCGCCGGGTGGTGGCGGGCTACCGGGAACGGGGGCTTCCGCTTTCAGCGGTGCATCTGGACATCGACCATTACGACGAGCACCGGGCGTTCACCGTCGACCGTGAGCGCTTCCCGGACCTGCCCGGGCTCGCGAAGGAGCTGCGTGCGGACGGGGTGCGGCTGGTGTCGATCGTCGATCCCGCGGTGAAGGCGGAGCCCGGGTATGCCGTGTACGACGGTGGCGCCGCGACCGGCGCGTTCGTACGCGACGGGCGCGGCCGGGCGGTGCGCGGTGTGGTGTGGCCCGGCGAGTGTGTGTATCCGGACTTCACCGACGAGGCGGTCCGTGCCTGGTGGGGCGAGCTGTACGAGGAGCGGCTCGCCCAGGGCTTCGCCGGCGTGTGGCACGACATGAACGAGCCGGTGTCGTTCGCTCCGTTCGGCGACATGACGCTGCCCCGTTCCGCCCGGCACGCGCTGGAGGGCCGGGGAGGCGATCACCGCGAGGCCCACAACGTGTATGCGCTCGGGATGGCCCGGGCCGGCTACGAAGGGCTGCGGCGGCTCCGGCCCGGGCAGCGCCCGTTCCTGTTCTCCCGGTCCGGCTGGGCGGGGATGCAGCGGTACGGCGGGACCTGGTCCGGTGATGTGGCGACGGGCTGGCCGGGGCTGCGGGCGTCGCTGTCACTGGTGCTGGGGCTCGGCCTGTGCGGGGTGCCGTACTCGGGTCCCGATGTGGGCGGTTTCGACGGCAGCCCTTCGCCGGAGCTGTTCCTGCGGTGGTTCCAGCTGGGTGCGTATCTGCCCCTGTTCCGTACGCATGCGGCGATCGACGCGGGGCGCAGGGAACCGTGGGAGTTCGGGCCGCAGGTCCTTGGCCATGCCAAGGCGGCGCTGCTCGAACGGGAAAGGCTGCGCCCGTACTTCGTGACCCTGGCGCAGCTGGCGCACCTCACGGGGGCGCCCTACGTGCGGCCGTTGTGGTGGGGGGCGCCCGGCGACCGGGCGCTGCGTGACTGCGAGGACGCGTTCCTGCTGGGTGACGCGCTGCTGGTGGCTCCGGTGCTGGAGCCCGGCGCGGACCGGCGGGCGGTGCGGCTGCCGCGGGGGCTCTGGTACGACACCGTGTCCGGCCGCGCGTACGAGGGGCCGGGGCAGGTGCTGCTGGACGCACCGCTGTCACGGATACCGGTGCTGGCGCGGGCGGGTGCGGTGGTTCCCGTACGCGGTGAGGACGGCGGCACCGAGCTGGAGGTGTGGGCGCCCGCGCCGGGACGTACCGGCACGGGTGTGGTCGTCGAGGACACGGCCGGGGTGTCGCCGCGCCCGGTGGTGGAGCGGTACGCGTCGCGGCTGGTGGACGGCCGGGTGGTGGTGGAGCGGGTGTCCGGCGCCGGTGCGGTGCGGGTGGAACGTCCGCTGCGGGTACGGGGAGAAGGTGGCGCTCAGGCGTAGCGGCCCGCGAACCAGTTCCGTACCGCCGTCGTGTGCAGGGGGAAGGCCAGCTCCGCGGGTTCGTGGAGGACGTGCCAGCCCTCGGTCTCGTCGGTGGGGGCGGACGGCGGCAGTTCGGCCGCAGTCCGCAGCGGGAGCAGCCCGAAGAGGAGCAGATGTCCGCCGGGCGAGCTGAGGGCGTCGGCCAGCCGGACGTCCGCGTGCGCAGCCTCGATGCCGGTCTCCTCTCTCAGCTCCCGTACGACCGCGTGCTTCCAGTCCTCGGTCTGGTCGATGAACCCACCGGGCAGGGCGATCCCGCCGAGCTGCGGCTCGATGGTGCGGGTGATGACGACCAGTCCGGTGCCGTGCGTGGTGGTGACGGGCAGGAGTGCGACGGCGACGGGAAGCGGGTTGCGGTACGCGATGTCGCCGCAGGCGGGGCAGCTGCGGGGCCAGGCGGTGGCGCCGAGGTAGCGGGCGCCGCAACTGGAGCAGTGGGAGTCCCTCACGGGCGTGGGGGGCGTGGACGCGCGAACTGCTCCTCCTTCTCCTGCCGTTGCGGCGGCCGTCGCCGCTGCGGCGCTTGCCGGATCGGGAGCATCGGCGGAATCGGGCACGGGTTCGCGGGGCTCGGTCACACGCGGACTGTACGCGACGGCGGGCCCCGCGGCCCGTACGGTCAGGTCAGCGACCTCCACGACACCGGGAAGTCGAAGTAGGTGTCGGGGAACAGCTCCGGCTTGTGGGTGAAGTGCCACCACTCCTCGGGCAGGTTGACGAATCCCGCATCGGCGAGGGTGTTCTTGAGCAGTTGCCGGTTGGCGCGCTGCGCGCCCTGGACGCGTGGGTCCTCGGTGTGCGACAGGGTGTCGAAGCAGTCGAACCCGGTACCCATGTCCGCGGAGTTGTCCGGGAAGCGCTCCGACTGCGGGGCGTAGCAGGGGACGAGGGTTTCGCCGGGGACGTAGGGCCGGGTCTTCTTCGCGGGGAGGCGGACCACGGTGAGGTCGACGGTGCTGCCGCGGCTGTGGCCGGACTTCTCCGCGATGTAGCCGTCCGCGAAGAGTCTCGACTTGTCGACGTGTGGATAGAACTCCGGCTTCATCCGCTCGTCGGCGAGGTCCTCGGCCCAGCGCACGAAGTGGTCGACGGCGCGCTGCGGGCGATAGCAGTCGTAGACCTTGAGCGAGTAGCCCTGGCGCAGCAGCTTTCGCTGCGCCTCGTGGAGGGCCCGGGCGGCCGGGCGGGTGAGGATGCACAGCGGCTGGCGATAACCGTCGATCCGTTCACCCACGAAGTTGTGCGCGGTCGTGTAGCGCATCTCCTGGATGATCGTCGGATCCACGGCACGCAGTGCGACGAACTCCTCGGGGGCCTTGGGTTCGGAGGCGGCCCGGGCGGCGGGCGGGGCCGTGGCGGTGGCCGCGAGCAGGGCCACGGTGGTGAGGGTCAGGGCGCGGAATGCGGTGGTGAGGGTCAGGGCGCGGAATGCGGTGGCGAGTCGTCTCATGCGCATCATGCGCACCGTCTACCAGGAACGGGCGGCCGGGACCACCCCCGTGGATTCCGGCCACCCGTTCATTCGTTCCGGACGCCGAACGGGCTCGTACGGTTCTCGTTCCGGACGAGGGGTCGTCGTCGTTCGCGGGACCGTGGCACACTGACCCCGTACCTGACGGATCGTCAGCTGACGCTGGAATCCCGGGAGTGGCCTTGGCGCGTACGCGTACACCAGTGGTGGCCGGCTGGTTCACCGAGCTCACCGAGGACGGTGACGGGCGGGAGTTCCGGCTGCTCGGCACGCGCTGCCCCGCCTGTTCCGCGGTGTTCTTCCCGCGTGAGGACTCCTTCTGCCGCAATCCCGCCTGTGCGGGCGGCGAGCCGGAGGAGGTCCCGTTGTCGAAGCGCGGCCGGGTGTGGTCGTACACGGACGGCCGATACCGGCCGCCGCCGCCGTACGTCTCCGACCCGGAAGTGGAATGGGAGCCCTGCACGCTGGTCGCCGTCGAGCTCGCGGCGGAGGGGATGGTGGTCCTCGGGCAGGCGGCTCCCGGTGTGACCGTCGCGGACCTGAGCGTCGGCATGGAGGTCGAAGTGGTACCCGGAATCCTTCACGAGGACGCCGAGACCGTCTGGACGACGTGGCACTGGCGCCCGGCGGAGGCGGACCGGTGAGCGACATCGCGGTGCTCGGGGCGGGCATGCACCCGTGGGGCAAGTGGGGCCGGAACTTCGTCGAGTACGGGACCGCCGCGGCACGGGCCGCGCTCGCCGATGCGGGGATCCGCTGGCAGGACGTCCAGTCGGTGGTGGGGGCCGACACGGTCCGCTGCGGCTACCCGGGCTATGTCGCGGGGGCCACCTTCGCCCAGGCCCTGGGCTGGCAGGGGGCGCGCGTCACCAGTGTGTACGCCGCCTGCGCGTCCGGGGCGCAGGCCGTGAACACGGCGAGGGCCCAGATCCTCGCGGGCATGGCCGATGTGGTGCTGGTGGTGGGCGCGGACTCCGCGCCGAAGGGGTTCTTCGCCCCTGCGGGCGGGGACCGTCCGGACGATCCGGACTGGCTGCGCTTCCGGGTGCTGGGAGCCACGAACCCGGCCTACTTCGCGCTGTACGCCCGACGCCGCATGGCCCTGCACGGCGACACGGTGGACGACTTCGCGCAGGTCAAGGTCAAGAACGCGGCGGCCGGGGCGCTCAATCCGTACGCCCGCTACCGCACGACGGTGACCGCCGAGCAGGTCGCCGCATCGGCCGTCGTCGCCGATCCGCTGCGGCTCCTCGACATCTGCGCCACATCGGACGGTGGCGCCGCTCTGGTGCTGTCGAGCATGGAGTACGCCCGTCGGCACGGCGTGCCCGATCCCGTCCGTGTCCGAGCCGTCTCGACCGTGACCCCCACCTACCCGAGGACCGTGCTCGACCTCCCCGACATCGCCACGGACTCGGCGGTCGCCATGGACCCGGCCGTCGCCATGGAACCGTCGCCGCCGGGTTTCCGGGCGGCGATCGCGCTCGCCGCCTACGAGGAGGCCGGACTCGGCCCCGAGGACCTGGCGCTCGCCGAAGTGTACGACCTGTCCACGGCACTGGAGCTGGAGTGGTACGAGGACCTCGGGCTGTGCGGTGTCGGTGAGGGGGCGAAGCTGGTGCGGGAGGGCGCGACGGCGCTCGGCGGCCGGCTGCCGGTCAACGCGAGCGGTGGGCTGGCCTCGTTCGGCGAGGCCGTCCCCGCGCAGGCCATCGCCCAGGTGTGCGAGCTGACCTGGCAGTTGCGCGGCAACGCGGGCGAACGCCAGGTCCCCGGGGCCCGGGCCGGAATCACCGCGAACCAGGGGCTCTTCGGCCATGGCTCGGCGGTCGTCGCCGTCCGGTGACCGACCGCCCGGCCCGGGAGGGGGACCGACCATCTGGGGGAACGACCGTCCGGCCCGGGTTGGCGTTCCCTGTGACGAGTCCGCCACGTGCCGTGAACTGGGCGTGCTGTCGGCGACCTTGACGGGGCAGTAACCCCGGGGAAAACTGCCTCTTCGTCGGCGCCGGTGCCTTCGGCACCACCGCGGTCCGGCACGCTCACCACGCTCGTCACGGACGCCGTGCACGGCATGGGGCATCCCTGTGGTCCGCCCTGCCATCGGCTCCGTAGCCATGGGAACCACACCCAGCCCAGGAGCCGCCATGAGCAACGCAGACATCGTCCTCGGTGAGGTCATCGGGACAGCGATACTGATCCTTTTCGGCGCGGGTGTGTGCGCCGCGGTCACCCTGCACCACTCCAAGGCGAAGGCGTCGGGCTGGATCGTCATCGCCTTCGGCTGGGGTTTCGGCGTGCTGGCGGGCGCGTACACCGCGGCGCCGCTGTCCGGCGGCCATCTCAATCCGGCCGTGACCGTGGGCATCGCGGTCGACACCGGCGAGTGGGGCAAGGTGCCCCTGTACATCGCGGCCCAGCTGGTCGGGGCGGCACTCGGCGCCGTACTGGCCTGGCTGGCCTACTACGCGCAGTTCCAGGCGAACGCCGACCTCACGCACGCCCAGCCGACGCTCGGAATCTTCTCGACCGCCCCGGAGATCCGCAAGCCGGTCGCGAACCTGGTCACCGAGATCGTCGCCACCATCGCTCTGGTGCTCCCGATCCTCGCCTTCGGCCGCAACGCCGGCATCGGAATCGGCCCGATCCCGGGCGAGGCCGCCGGGATCTACGGCTCCGGGATCTCGGTCCTGCTGGTGTCGCTGCTCGTCGTCGGCATCGGCCTGTCGCTCGGCGGGCCGACCGGATACGCCATCAACCCGGCCCGCGACCTGGGGCCACGCCTCGTCCACACGCTCCTGCCCATCCCCAACAAAGGCACGTCCGACTGGGGTTATGCCTGGATTCCCGTGACCGGACCCCTCGTCGGCGGACTCCTCTCGGGCATCGTCTTCAACGCAGTGTTCTGACCATGAAACCGGGGGCCCGGCCCCCAGACCCAAAGGGACGTCATGACGGACACCTCCCAGAAGTACGTCGCCGCCATCGACCAGGGCACCACGTCCAGCCGCTGCATCATCTTCGACCAGGACGGCGCGATCGTCGCCGTCGATCAGCGGGAGCACCGTCAGATCTTCCCCAAGCCCGGCTGGGTGGAGCACGACGCCACCGAGATCTGGTCCAAGGTCCAGGCGGTGGTCGCGGGAGCGCTCGCCAAGGCAGGGCTGCGAGCCGCACAGCTGAGCGCGCTCGGCATCACCAACCAGCGCGAGACGACGGTGCTGTGGGACCGGGCGACCGGCAAGCCCGTGCACAACGCGATCGTCTGGCAGGACACGCGGACAGCGGCGCTGTGCACCGAACTGGGCGGCACGGACGGGCAGGACCGTTTCCGCGAGACCACCGGACTGCCGCTCGCCAGCTACTTCTCCGGTCCCAAGGCGGCCTGGCTGCTGGACCATGTGCCGGGGCTGCGGGGGCGGGCCGAGCGCGGGGAGATCGCGTTCGGCACCATCGACTCCTGGCTGATCTGGAATCTGACCGGCGGCACGGAGGGCGGCGTCCACGTCACGGACGTCACCAACGCCTCCCGCACCATGCTGATGAGCCTGGAGACCCTGCAGTGGGACTCCTCGATCCTCGCCGCGATGAACGTTCCGGAGGCGGTCCTGCCGGAGATCAGGTCCTCGGCCGAGGTGTACGGGACGGCCGTGGGCCAGCTCGAAGGCGTACCGGTCGCCTCCGCACTCGGCGACCAGCAGGCCGCGGTCTTCGGCCAGGCCTGCTACGACACGGGCACGGCGAAGAACACGTACGGGACGGGGAGTTTCCTCCTGCTCAACACGGGAAGCCGGCCGGTCCCGTCCAAGAGCGGTCTCATCACGACCCTCGGCTACAAGATCGGCGACTCGGCCCCGGCCTACTGCCTCGAAGGCTCCATCGCGATCACCGGCGCCCTGGTGCAGTGGTTCCGCGACCAGTTGGGGATCATCCGCAGCGCCGACGAGATCGAGACGCTCGCGGCGAGCGTCGACGACAACGGTGGCGCGTACATCGTCCCGGCGTTCTCCGGTCTCTACGCGCCCTACTGGCGCGCCGACGCCCGCGGCGTCATCACGGGTCTGACGAGGTACGTCACCAAGGCCCATCTGGCGCGGGCGGTGCTGGAGGCCACGAGCTGGCAGACGCGTGAGGTGGTCGACGCGATGTACCAGGACTCGGGGGTGCCGATCACCACGCTGAAGGTCGACGGCGGGATGACCGCGAACCAGCTGCTCATGCAGCATCAGGCGGATGTGCTGGGCGTACCGGTGATCCGGCCGAAGGTGTCCGAGACGACCTGTCTCGGTGCGGCGTACGCGGCCGGCCTCGCCACCGGGGTCTGGGGCGGGCTGGACGAGTTGAAGGCCCACTGGCAGCGAGATGTGGAGTGGTCGCCCCGCATGGCCGCGGACGTCCGCGAGCGGGAGTACGACAACTGGCGCAGGGCGGTGGAGCGGAGCTTCGGCTGGCACAGGGAGGACGGTGCGTGAACCGCGTGGACGGCGCGTGAACGCCGTTCGAAGGCCGTTGCGTACGGCCCCATGAACCACGGCCCGTACCCCTGTCGGTGGGGGTACGGGTCGTGTCGTCCGTCCGCACGTCGCGGTGGTCGCGGGCTCGCGTTCCCCGGGTCAGGTGGTCGCGGGCTCGCGTTCCCTGGTGGAGCGCACCAGGGCGTTCTCCACGACCGCCACGAGCACGGCCTTGACCGACTCCCGGTCCCGCGCGTCGCACATCATCAGCGGCACCTCGGGGTCGAGGTCGAGGGCGGCCCGTACGGTGTCCGTGGGGAACCGGTCGGCGTCCTCGAAGCAGTTGACCCCCACGGTGAACGGGATCCCGCGGCGTTCGAAGTAGTCGATGGCCGCGAAGGAGTCCTCCAGGCGGCGGGTGTCGGCGAGGACGACCGCGCCGAGCGCGCCCTGCGCCAGCTCGTCCCAGAGGAACCAGAAGCGGTCCTGGCCCGGGGTGCCGAAGAGATAGAGGACGAGGTCCTCGCGCAGCGTGATCCGGCCGAAGTCCATGGCGACCGTGGTGGTGCTCTTGGACTCGACGCCTTCGAGGTCGTCCACGGGCCGGCCGGCCTCGCTCAGGGTCTCCTCGGTGCGCAGCGGTTTGATCTCGCTCACCGCGCCCACGAGGGTGGTCTTGCCCACCCCGAAGCCACCGGCGACAAGGATCTTCAGTGTCACCGGCTCCACCGGCGTCTCCTTGCGGCTAGAGCGCCCGAAGACCATTGATCACCTCGCGGAGAATACTCACGTCCGGCAGTTCGGCCGGCGGAACGGGACGGGTTACGTGGACCAGTTCCTCGTCGACGAGATCGCCCACGAGGACCCGCACCACCCCGACGGGGAGGTCCAGGCCCGCCGCGAGCTCGGCGATCGACTGGGGTGTGGTGCTGCAGCGTTCGACGATGTCGACGTGCTCCGGCGAGAGCGTCTGGTCCCGTCCGGGGTCGTCGGCGGCCGGTTCCGGCACGACCAGCGCGATCAGATCCAGCCGGTGCCGCGCGCTGCTGCTCGTCCGGCCACGGGTCATGGCGTACGGACGGACCACCGGTCCGGCTTCGTCGTCGAACCAGTGGTGCGATTGCCGGACCTGCTGTCTGGCGTCAGTCATGCCGCTCCACTCACCCTCCGGCGGCCAGTCCGGTGCGTGGTGCCGTGGCGAGGTGGGCGCCGACGCGCTTGACCATCAGCGTCATCTCGTAGGCGACAAGGCCGACGTCGGAGTCGGCGTCGGACAGGACGGCGAGACAACTGCCGTCGCCCGCCGCGGTGACGAAGAGGAAGGCGTCGTCGAGCTCGACGACCGTCTGCCGTACCCGTCCCGCGTCGAAGTGACGGCCCACGCCCTTGGCGAGGCTGTGGAACCCGGAGGCGACGGCGGCGAGATGCTCGCCGTCCTCGCGGGTGAGGTCCTTGGACGTACCGGTGGCGAGACCGTCGCTGGAGAGCACGAGGGCCTTGCGGATGGACCCGACCCGCTGGACCAGTTCGTCGAGGAGCCAGTTGAGCTCGCCAGTCGTGGTCGCGTCGGGTGCAGCGGCGTTCGGTGCGGTCATCGACCGTTCCCCTCCGGTGTCGTTCCTGGTGCTGTCTCGCCGGGGCCGGTGGCGTCCTCGGCGTTCTGACGGCGTCCGCGCTGCCATCCGCGTTGCAGCGAGGCCATGCGGTCGCGTACTTCTTCTGCGTCTCGTTCGACGTCCTGGACCTCGGCGGTGGCCGCGGCGCGCGTTTCGGCGGACCGCCCGGCGGAGGTCTCGCGCAGTTGCGGGGCGAGGCTGGCCTGACGGACGCGGCGGGGCAGTCCGCCCAGCGTCTGCCCGGCGGTGCCGCTCCCGGCAGCGGCACCGGACCCGGCGCGGGGGGCGGAACCGGCCGCGGAGCCGGACCCGGCACCGGTGGCGGGCGCTGGACCCGCGTCAGCGCGCCAGGCCGGGGCGTCGCCGGGGCGCCCGGGGGTGTCGGCGACGGGAGGCCGGGGGCCCCTGAGCGGCACAGGGCCGGCGGCGGGACGGGGCACCGGGGTGTTCGGCGTATCCGAGGCGGGGGTGGCGCCGTCCGGCGTGTCCGCCGTCGGGGACGGGTGCGAGCGGCCCCGCTCGTCCACCCGGCGGCCGTGGTCGGCGACCAGGGTCGGCGGCTTGCGCCGCGGCAGCGGGATCGGGCCCGTGCCCGAACTGGTGGCGGACCGGCGCGGACCGCTCCTCGGCCGCTCGGGCGCCTGGTCAGTGGCCTGCTGGTGCTGCTCGTCGGGCGGGCGCAGGAAGTCGCGGGCGCGGAACAGCCCGCCGCGCTCGCTCTCGGTGTCCTCGATGTCCGCCGCGGTGTTGATCGGGTCGGCCGTGTCGATGCGCTCGAAACCGCCGAGGGCGGGACGGTCCTCGAAGCCCAGCGCGCCGACGGGTGCCTCCAGCTCGACGGGTCCGTCGAGCACGGAGGATCCGGTCAGCCCCGTCGGCACCTGGGCGAGCGCGGCGAGCCGGCCGCCTTCGGAGCGGCCGCCGCCGTCCCGGACTGCCGCGGCCGCGGCACCCTTGCGGTCGAGCCGGAATCCCGTGCCCTCGGTGTCGGGGGCATCGGTGAGCACCGTGGCGGGGATGAAGACGACCGCGGTGGTGCCTCCGTACGGCGACGGCTGCAGCGAGACCCGCACGTTCTGGCGCTGGGCGAGCCGGCTGACGACGAACAGGCCCAGCCGGTCGGTGTCGGAGAGCTCGAACTCGGGGGTCTCCGCGAGCCGCAGGTTCGCGTCGAGCAGCAACTCGGGGGTCATCCCGAGGCCACGGTCGTGGATCTCCAGGGTGAAGCCGTTCGCGACCCGCTCGCCGTGTACCTGGACCCCGGTGTGCGGGGGCGAGAACACGGTCGCGTTCTCCAGCAGTTCGGCGATGAGGTGGGTGAGGTCGGAGACTGCGGGGCCGCCCACGCCGATGCGCGGCAGCCGCCGGACCTCGATGCGTTCGTAGTCCTCGACCTCGGCGACGGCCGCCCGCACCACGTCCATCAGCTGGATCGGCTTGCGCCACTGGCGGGAGGGGGCCGCGCCGGAGAGGATCACCAGGCCCTCGGCGTGCCGGCGCATACGGGTGGTGAGGTGGTCGAGCCGGAAGAGGTCCGCGAGTTCCTCGGCGTCCTCGGTGCGCCGCTCCATCGTGTCGAGGAGCGTGAGCTGACGGTGGAGCAGCACCTGGTTGCGGCGGGCGAGGTTGACGAAGACCTCGGAGACGCCGCGCCGCATGTCGGCCTGCCGGACGGCGGCCTCGACGGCGGCCCGCTGGAGCGTGTTGAGCGCCTGGCCGACCTGGCCGATCTCGTCCTTCTCGTAGTCGAGGTGCGGTGCCTCGGTCTCGATGTCGACGTGTTCGCCGGCGGCGAGCCTGCGCATCACGCTGGGGAGACGGACGCCCGAGACCTCGTGGGCCTCCTTGCGCAGCCGTGACAGCGATCGGGCCAGATCGCGGCCGACGCGTACGGAGACGCCGACGGAGACCAGGAGGGCGAGGAAGCCGAGCACGCCGGCGACGCCGGCCCTGACGAGGACGCTGTACGCGGCGGGCTCGACGCGGTGCTGGTAGCGGTCGCCGGCCTCGGTGGACTGCTGGGCGAGATCGTCCAGGACCGGAGTGGCCAGCTGCTGCCACCGTGCGGCGTCGACGACGCGCGGCTTGTTGGTGGCACCCGCGGCGAGCAGCTTCTCCTCGGCTTCGCGCAGCGGCTGGGTTTCGGGGCTCCGCCAGTACTGTTCGAGGATCTCGCGCTCGGACGAGGGCAGGACCTCGAGGTTGATCTCGTACAGGAGCTTGCGGTTGGCGGCGAGGTCCGAGACCGCGCGTATCTCGTCGGCGGTGACCTTGCCCGCGACCAGTGAGGAGGTCACGAGCGCGTCCTCGCGGGAGAGCAGCTCGCGGGCGCGTACGACACCGACGAGCGCCCGGCTCTGCTTCTCCAACTCGACGTCCTCCAGGGCGTGGAGGGAGGTGAGGAAGCTGTAGCAGGGGTCGACGAGCCGGTTGTAGAACTCCAGTGCCTGGGCGCGGGTGATCGCGCTCTGCTCGACGTTGCGGCGCAGCGAGCCCAGTCCGTCGAGGGCGTCGACGAGCAGGGTGAGCCGGCGCGAGACGTCCGGGCTGATGGAGTCACGGACGCCGGAGTCCTGGGCGCTGGCGCGGATTTCGGCCACGGCCCTGTCGGTGTCCGCGCGCTGCCGCCGCAAGGTGATGAGGGCCTCGGCCTCCCGGGGGTCGGCGAGGTACACGAGGGTCTGGCGGCGTTCCTTCTGGATGACACGGACCGTGTCCTCGATCGGAAGGCCGACCTTCTCGCTGATGTAGCCGACGTCCAGCAGTTGCTTGGCCTCACGGCCGGTGAGTGCGGTGGCGAAGCCCCAGAGCGCGGTCAGGGACACGAGCGGCACAAGCAACAACGCCACGATCTTCCGGCGGATCGACTTCCCGCGAAAGCGCATGGCCTCCCCCAGCTCGACCCGCGTGACAGGACGCGGGTGGTGATGTCCGCTTGGTGTGTGGTGCCTGGTCTGTGGTGTGCGTCAACAAACGGCGCGAGCCTACTACTGACACACAGACAACTCGAAGACACGTCCGGACGATTTTCAGCCGCAGCTCGGCACGTTGATCATGGGTTGTCCTGGTATCCGGGGAGATGGCATTCCGCAGTGTGGCCTAGGACACGCGACAGAGCGTCCCGTTCGCTCCGTGCGCGGATGGCTGGAATCGCTCGTTCAGAAGGGAATCTTCCGGGCCGACCGATCGTCATTCCGTACGGGGAACAGGAGTTGCGGGGGATGGGACCGTGCGCGAATGCGCACGGGCGCGGCGGCGTAAACGGACCGGAGCCGGGCAGCCACCCTGCAGTCGGACATATGTGGGGAGTGAGCGCAGACCATGGGGACTGCGGACGAGACGGGTGTGCAGCGGCCGCTCTGGGCCGACGAGCCGGTGGGGCGACGGCGGATGCCCGACCCGGTGCGTACGGCGGCCGTGCGCGCCGTGATCGTGACGTCGGTGACGATGATCCAGGCGATGGTGGCTTTCTTCTGCACGCTGACGGGGTCATGGCTGGCGTTCCCCATGCTGCTGAGCAGCGTGGGCAGCACGGTCGTCACGACCTGGGCGGTGCTGGACGTATGGGTCACCCGCCAGGTGTGGAACCAGCGCAACGGCGTGGTGTCGGTGCCGAGCAGCACGGCGCGGCAGTTGCGGCGTGAGCGGCGGCGGGCACGGCGGACGGCCCGTGTCGCGGCACGGGAGGCGGCGCGGATACGGCGACGGGGCGCGGGCAGGCTGTCGCAGGCCTGAACTCCCGCGCCCGGGGGCGTGTTGCCTAGGGGTTCCGGTGCGCTGTCTCCGGGTGCCGTGGCGGTGGGCCCGGGTGCTGTGGCAGTGAGTCCGGGTGCTGTGGCGAGGACGCCGACGCCGAGCCCTGAGACGGGGAGGCGGGCCGCTCCTCGGGTCCTGGACGGGTGGAGGCTGCCGCGGGTGCCTGGTGGTCGGCGGCGCGCTTGAACATCCGGGTCGCGGTGATCTCGCCGTGCACCGTCTCGCCGTCGGTGCGCTGCTGGGGCAGGCCGGGGCGCAGATGCTCCTCCACGCTGATGTACTTCAGGCCGGCCCTCAGGTCCGCGTCGTTGCGCAGCCTGATGACGAGCGGGAATTCGGCGAGGGCCGTGGTGTCGAACAGCCCCGTGGTGTACAGCAGCTGGACACCGAGGGCGTCCGAGACGGCGCGCTGAAGCTCCAGCAGATAGGTCGCGTTGGCACGGCCGATGGGGTTGTCGAGGAACAGCGTGCCGGCGTGCCGGTGCTTGTCCCGGCCGCGGTCGTTGCTGCGCAGCGCCGCCATGGTGCAATAGAGCGCGATCGCGGCGGTGAGCAGCTGGCCGCCGGAGAACACGTCGCCCATCTGCCCGACCGGTACGCGCTCGGCGCGCAGCACCGCGTCCGGCTTGAGGATCTCGACGGCGACGCCCTTCGGCTGAAGCGCCGCCTGGACACCGCGCAGCAGCAGGGACATGCCGTCCCGGCGCAGATCGGAGTTCTTCCTCACCGCGGCGCGGGTGGCCTCGTCGATGACCTCGCCGAGCCGTTCGGTGAGGGTCGCCTGGTCCGGTTCCTCGAAGCGGATGCGGAGGAACTCCTGGCCCGACCACTCGCCGAGCCCTTCAGGGAGTTGGGAGAGCCGCTGTGCCGATCGGAGCGTGGTCAGCGCGGACTCCACCAGCCCGCGGAGCCGGTCCACGATGGAATCGCGGTTGCGTTCCAGCTGGGCGAGCTCGTCGGTCAGCACGCGCAGCCGGGGCGCGAACGCCTCCGCCCACTTCGCGGCGTGCTCGGGCAGGGCGGCCGCGGGCAGTTCGCGGATCTGCTGACGGGCCGGTGTGCGTACCGCTTCGTAGCGGGTGGAGTTGGCGTGCCGTACGAGCACGTCGCTCGCCTCACGCACGGCGGACTCGGCGGCGGACAGGTCGGCCGCGCAGCCGCGGAGCGAGCGGCGGGCCTCGGCCGCGGAGTGCCGCGCCTCCTCCAGCGTGCCCGGATACGGGTCGGGGTCCCCCGGCTCCTCCTCCGTGTGGTCCCTGAGCAGATCGCGCAGCAGCGCCGCGGTCTCGTCGAAGCCGCCGGCGGCGTCCTCGGCGGCCCGATGGGCACGCAGCAGCCCGGTGTGGGTGTCCCGGGCGGTGTCCAGCGCCTCGGTGCGGGCGGCGAGTTCGGCCGTGGCCGTACGCAGCAGGGCCTGGGCCCGCTGAGCGTCGACGGGGACCAGCTCCTCGGGCAGCTCGGTGTGCGCCTCGCCGTCCGCCGGGGCGAGGCGCTCGGCCTCGCCGCGCAGCCTGCCGAGCTTCTCGCTCGCCTCGGAGGCGCGTGACTCCAGCATCTGCACCAGCGACTCGGCACGGGCCGCGGCGGCCTGGCGGGACGGTCCGTCGGCGCCGTCGGTGCCTTCCAGGAGCTGGGCGGCGCGGGTGCGGACCTTGTTGGTGAGCCGGTCGAGCTCGGCCAGCGCCGCGCTCTCGTCGCTCTCGGCGCGGGCCTGTTCGGCGCGCAGATCGGCGCCGACGCCGACCTTCTCGTACAGCTGGGAGGCGGCGCGGTAGGCCTCGCGCAGGGCGGGAAGCGCGGGGCGCGGGGTGTCGGGGGCGGCGTCGGCCGCCGGCAGCTGCTCGGGGGCCCCGGCGATCTCTGCGCGCTCGGCCCGGAGCGCCCGGGCGGTACGCCGGGCGTCGTCGGCGGCGCGCTGTGCGGCGCGGCGGTCCTCGTCGGCGGCCCTGGCCCGCTCCAGGCAGGTGGTCGCGCGGGCGTCCGACTCGGCCGCGTCATCGGCGAGTTCACGCAGCTTGGCCTGCCAGCCGGCGCGCTCCCGGAGACGGAAGGCCAGCCCGGCGAGCGCGTCGGCCGCGCGGCGGGCCCGCTGGGCCGCGTCCTGCCGCTCGTCGCGGACCCGGGCGGTGTCGGCGGCGGTCTCCTCCGCTTCGGCCCGTGCCGTGCGGGCCCCGGAGAGCGTCTCCTCGGCGGCCTCGGCGACTTCCTCAGCGGTACGCGCGGCCTCCGCGAGCTCGGCGAGCATGCCCGGCGGGCAGTCGGCGCGCCAGGAGCCGATGCGTGCGGCGAGGGCACGGTCGCCCGCCAGCCGGGCCGCGAGGATCCTGATCTCCTCGTCCCGCGCGGCCGCCCTGGTACGCAGCGTCCGCCGTTCCTCGTCGGCGGCGTGTTCGTCGTGCATGGCCGGGTTGGGAGGCACGAGGAACACGTCCGTGTCCCCGGCGGCGCCCGGTCCGGGTACGGGCGCGAGCAGGGCGGCGGCCGTACCGACGGCGACGGCGGACCGCGGCAGCAGCGCGGCTCCGGTCAGCACCTCGCGTGCGCGGGCGTAGGAGACGGGGTCGGTGATCACGACGCCGTCGACCAGTTCGGGCCGGGCGGCCAGGACGGCGGCGTGGTCGGCCGGGTCGACGGCCTGGGCGAGATAGCGCCAGCCGGGCAGCGCCGGAATGCCGTGCTCCCCGAGGAATTCGACGGTCGCCAGCACATCGGGGCCGGGCGGCAGGAGTCCGCCGTCGCCGAGCGCGCCGAGGATGCGGGCGTCGTCGGCGGCGGCGGTGCGCAGGTCGAACAGCTGCCGCTCGGCCGTGACGACGCCCTGCTCCAGCAGCTCACGCAGCTCGTCGGCGTACCGGTCGAACTCCTCGGCACCGAGGGGGCCTTCGGCGGCGGAGGCCGTGTGCTGCGGGGATCCGGCCGGTCCGCCGTTGCCGGGTGTGGTGTCCTTCGCGGCCTGGTCATCCGTCTGGGCCGCGTCCTTCGCGGCCTGACCCTGCCGGGGGCCGGGGACGGCCCGGGCGGTGGGGATGCTGGGGCCGGTGGGGCCGGTGGGGCCGGTGGGCAGGCTCAGCAGTTCCGCGAGCCGCTCCGACTCGGCGATGGAGGCGGCGGCGAGGTGCTCGGCCTCGTACGCGTGCGCCGCGGCACGGGACGCGTCCGAGGCGCGGGCCGCGGCCAGTTCGGCGCGGGTCTCGGCGGCGGCGGCCTCACGGGCACGGTCGGCGGCCGTGCGGGCGGAGTCACGGGCCACGTCCCAGGCGGCGACGGCGGTCTTCTCCGCGTCACTGGCGGCGAGCGCGGCCCGGGCCGGATCGGCGTCCGGCGCGGTGTCGTCGAGCCAGCCGGCCCGGACCGCCTCAGCGGTCTCCTGCCCGACCTCCGCGAGGCGCTGGCGCAGATGGCCCGCCTCACTGCGGGCCCGCTGGGCGTCGGTGGCGGCCGCGGTGGCGTCGCGGTGGGCGGACTCGCCCGCTTCCTGGAGCGCGGCGGAGCGCTCCTCCTCCTCGTTGGCGACGCGCTCGCCGTCCTCGGCGGCGGAGTGCAGCGCGCGCACGAGGTCGGCGGCAGCCGTGGCGCGTGCTGCCAGCGCGGGTGCGGCGTCCCGCTCCGCCTCGCGGATGGCGGCGGCGACCCGGGTGGAGCGGTCGGCCGCGGCCCGGTGCCGGAGCACCGCTTCGGCGGCCTGCCAGGCGGAGTGCAGGGTGCGTGCGTCGATCAGCTCGCGCCGCTGTGCGGCGGCGGCCTTCTCCGCTGCGGTCAGCGCCAGCGAGGCGTTGCGGTAGGCCAGTTCGGCGGCGATGAGCGAGCTTCGGCTGCGGGACTGCTCGGCCTCGGTCACGGTGTGCGCGGCGGCGGTGACCTGCTGGGCGAGCTCCGCGGTACGGCCGCGCTCCTCGCCTGCACGGGCGGAGAGCCGCCGGGCGAGCGTGCGGGTGCGGCGCTCGGCTCCCGCGTGGATGTCACGCGTCCGGTCGCGCGCTGCGGCCGCTTCCACGATGCGGCCGAGCAGATCGACGGAGCCTGCCGTGAAGTCGCGCTCGGCGGTGAGTTCGGCGCGGCGGCCCAGCTTGTTGCCGAAGCCGCTGACGAGATCGGCGAGACCGTCGGTGTCACGGGTGTCGGTGACGGCGCGCAGCAGCAGGTCCGTGAAGTCGGAGTCCTTCTTCACCGCGAACAGACCGGCCGCCTCGCCCTCGTCCGCGTTCATCTCGCGCTGGTAGCGGAAGAGTTCGGGGTCGAGTCCGAGATCGCCGAGGTGCTCGTTCCAGCGGTCGTGGATCTCCTCCCAGAACACCTCCAGATGCGGGTACGCCTTGCCCGCTTCGGTGATCGCGTCCCGGAAGCCCTTCATGGTGCGGCGGCGGCCCTGTGCGCCGGAGGCGCCCTCGACGGGCGGCCGGACGGCGGTGGACTCGGCGACGGGCAGCGAGTCCAGGCCGAGTCCCGGTCCCGGCCGGAAGGAGTACCAGGCTTCGGCGAACTTCCGGGGATCGTTGGAGACCTGACGGCCGCGCCACTCGCTGACCTTGCCGACGACGACCAGTTCACCGGTGAGGGTGTGCTGCCACTCCAGGGCCACGTGCCCGCAGTCGTCGGCGAGCAGGAACTTGCGCAGAACGCCGGAGCTGGCGCCGCCCAGGGTGTTGCGGTGGCCGGGCAGCATGACCGAGAAGATCAGCTTGAGCAGGACCGACTTGCCGCCGCCGTTCTCCAGGAAGAGCACGCCGGCGGGCGCGGGGCGGCGCGGCGGGCCGACGGGCTCCTCCTCGAAGAACTCGGCCTGCGTGGGGGCCGGGTCGGGCACGGGTGCGCCGACCCCGCGCAGATCCAGCACGGTGTCGGCATAGCGCGCACCGGCGGGCCCGATGGAGTAGAGGCGTACCCGGGACAGCTCGTACATGGCGGCGGACTCTCGTCGTTCTCAGCAGGGTCAAGCGGGGACCGGCAGGTGGTGCCGGGTTCGGGCGGGGGCCGGCGGGTCAGGCGTGGAAGGGCAGGCCGGCGTCTGCGGCCAGGTCGAGGTCGTCGGCGTCGGGAGCCGCCACGAGCGTGGCGGTGCCGTCGGTGACGGGGACGACGCCGAGTTCCAGGAGCTCGGCCATGGCCACGCTGCCGGCCATGTCCCGGACCTGCAGCTGGTAGCGCGCGGTGGTCCGGTACGCACCGCCCGCGTCGTCGCCGGTGCGCTGCAGGAAGCCGGAGTCGGTGAGGAAGGCGACGGCCTTGCCGACGATGCCGGTGGTGGAGCCCGCGAGGCGGCGGGCGTCCTTCGTGGCACCGGTGGCGCTGCGGCGTGCGTAGATCCGCCAGGCGGCCTCCAGTCCGGGCGCGTCGGAGGCCGGGTCGGTGTTCTCCCCCTGCTCCTCGGCGCGCTCCTCCAGGCGTGTACAGGCCTGGCGGACGAATGCGTCGACTCCGTTGACCGTGATCCGGCCGATGTAGCCGTCGTCGGCGAGGTCCTCGGGTCGGGGGAACGCCATGGCGGCGACGGCGAGATGGGCGAGGCCGTGCAGGAAGCGGTCGGCCGAGTCGGCGGAGGCACGGCGCGCGTAGTCGCCCATGCGGACCGCGAAGACCGAGTCCTCGCCGGCGGTGACGGCCATGCCCGCGCGCGGCGACACCTCGAGCACCACGAGGCCGAGGCCGGTGGCGACGGCGTCGGCGAGCCGCGCGAAGGCGGACTCCTCGCGGTAGCGCCGCAGCAACTCGGCGTACTCCGCGTCGCGCGCGGGCATCAGCTTGGGCTGCAGCCCGAAGGAGACGAGCCGTGCGGCGTCGGCCGCGTCCGCGGGAGTGATGGCGCCGGACGCGGACATCGGCCCGGCCGGCGGCCCCTGCGGCGTGCCCGGCTCGCTCCACGCCCCGGCGTGCTCTGCGTGCTGGTCGCTCACGGCTGCGGCTCCTTGCGGTGTTTCTCTGCGCGTACGGGTGCGGGTTCGGCGTCGAGGACGGGTGCGGGTTCGGCGTCGAGTACGGCTGCGGCGTCGAGGACGTCTGCAGGGTCGAGTTCGGGTGTGCGGCCGGGGGACGCTGTCGCCGCGCGGCTGGGCTCCTGGGCGCGCGAGCCCCCACGGGGACGGGTCACGGCCGAGCCCTGTCCTGGCGTGCCGTCGGCCGCGGGGGCGGTCACGGACGCGCGGAACGGCCCGCTGCCGGAGGCCGCTCGCGTCGGCCGGCCCGGGGCCCGGAGGGCGAGGACGATCCGCCGGGTGTGCCGGTGCGTCGTGGCGGGGCGGCAGTGGGCGGCGCCGCTGGCCCGGCGCGTGCTCACGCCGCCTCCGTCCGGTCCGCCGCCATGCCCGCCGCGTCCAGCAGGGCCGTGCCCACGATCAGGTCGGCGCCGCCGAACTCGGGGTCGTCCAGCTCGGTGCCGTCGTCGACGGCGAAGAGCAGGCGCTGCTCGCCCTGCCGGTAGGCCGTGCCGACCGGAGGGCTCGCCGCGTGGACGGCGAGGAGAGCGACGAGATACGGCAGGTCCGGATCGCGGCGGCGCGCCTCGGCGAGGAGCCCGGAGAGCCGGCGCGGGGCGTCATGCTCCAGATCGAGCAGCTCCATGGCACTCGCCAGCTGCTCCTCGCTGAAGCGGCTGTCGTCCGGGGTCGCGATGAGGTCGGGCTCGGGCATCTCGGCACCCAGGTGCTCACGCTCCACCGGTGGGCTGAGGAGCATGTCGACCAGGTCGGTGACACGGACCGAGGCCGGCGTACGCAGTCCTGTGCCGCGGGCGAAGAACGCGTCGGTGACGCGGATGGCCTGGCCGACGGGCAGGGGAAGCAGCGGCGCGACGAGGTGGCCGTACAGATCGATCCCGGAGCGGGCGGCGGGTGCGGCGAAGGCCTGGCGGTCCTGCTCGGCGCGGAAGAGCGGCCCGGCCTCCAGCAGCCGGGACTGGAGCTGGGTGTGGCGGCGGATGCAGTCCTTGACTATGTCGACGAGCTCGGCGGCGCGGCGCTTGTGCTCGTGGTCCTCGGCCTCGTCACGCGCCTTGCGGATGTTGGTCAGGATCGCGTTCTCGTGGCGGTAGCGGTCGGCGACGTGGTCGAGCGCCTCGGCGATCATGTCGGGCACGGCACTGAGCCAGTCGACGGCGCGCACATTGCGCCGGGTGGCCTCGAGGGTCCTGCGGAGCGTCTCCGCGTACTGCACGGTCCGGTAACGCGCCTGCTCGGCGGCGAGCTGGGCGTCGGCGAGCCGGCCGCGGTTGATGAGGACCTCCAGCTTCACCTCCGCCGCGATCTGCGCGCTGGTGACGTCCGTGTCGAGGGCTCCGACGAGGACGTTGACCGCTTCGTCGGTCGTGCGGAGATAGACACTGCCGCCGTAGCCCGGGACCTCCTCGATGAGCTTGAAGTCGTAGTCCCGGCGGACATACACGCCGTCAGGACCGAAAGTGCCGTAAACCGCACGGAAGCCGCGGTCCACGCTGCCGACGTTGATCAGGTTCTCCAGCACCCAGCGTGCGACGCGCTCGTGCTCGGCGACGGGGCGCCGAGGGGCCTGCGCCGCGACCCTGGGAAGCAGTCTGGCCACTATCTGCTCGTGGTCGGCGCCGGTGTCGAAGTCCATGTTGAGCGTGACGAGATCGATGGCGGCGAGGGCGACCTCGGCCATCGCGTAGATGGAGTACTCCCCCGCCAGATTCGCCTTGCGCGTGTCCAGGTCGTGCAGCGGCGCGGTGCACGCGAGCGCGCGGAGCCGCCGCGCGAGCCCTTCGTCGGCGGCCGGGCCCTGAGCGGGGCGCGGCCCCGCGCTGAGCTGGGGCGGAACGGATTCCGTCGAGGCAGGCGAAGTCACGGTGCACAGACTAGGTCCTCGCACTGACAACGGTCGAAACGGCGCAGAAACCCCCCGCTCATGGGCACGGGCGGGCGAGGAGCTCCGGCCGGTCAGCGCTCGGCCGCGTCCCCCTCCGGCACGAGCCCGGCGTAGATCTGGACGAGGCGGGTGCGCGAGCCGTCGAGGTAGTCGGCGAGCAACTGCTCCGCGTCGTCGCGCCTCCCCGCCTTCAGCACTTCCAGAATCTCCCGATTTCGCACGAGATAAGGCTCATGAAGCCCGCGAGGATCGTCCACGACGTGGAAGGCGAGACGGAGTTCGGCGAGGACACCCCGCATGAGTTCGTCGGTGCGGGCGCTGCGGGCGAGGGCGACGAGTTCCCGGTGGAAGTGGATGTTGGCCGTCGAGACGCCCTTCCAGTGCTTCTCGCGCGCCGCCTGCTCACCGCCGACGACCGCGGCCCGCAGCCCGTCGAGCACGAACGGCGGCTCACCGAGCCCGCGGACGACCGCGCACTCGACCAGCCGGCGGGTGCGGTAGATGTCCTCGACGTCCTCGACGGTGAGGACCCGGACGAACACGCCCCGGTTGAGCTGGTGCACGAGCAGCCGCTCATGGGTCAGCAGCCGGAACGCCTCGCGCAGGGTGTTGCGCGAGACGCCGAGCGCACCGCCGATGCTGTCCTCCGAAAGCCTCGCCCCCGGGGGGAAGAAGCCCTCCGCGATCCGGGTCCGCAGGATGTCCGCGACCCGCTCCGCCGTGCTCGTACGGCCCAGCAGTCGGCGGTCGTCAGCCAGTTCACCGAGCTCGGACCCCGTCGTCTCCACAGCGCCCTCAATTCCGTTCTTCCCCACCGCCGGTGGCCCGGCGCCGTCATCCGGATTCCATCGTAGAAGCAAGAACAAAGCAACGAGACTCTTGTCGGATCGTTGAACAATCCTCTACGGTGTGGTGAGCGTCACTCTGCAGGACCGGCGCATCACTCAGCATCACCACGCACCCCACTCAGCCGCACCCAATTCCCCCTCTGCGAGGTGCCGATGAGCACGACCCAGACCCAGCGCGAGCAGGGCGAACTGCCCGAGGACACAGGCGCGTTCGCGTGGCTGCGCGCGCTCGGACCGCGCGGCCGCCGGGCCTTCGGCGGCGCGTTCGGCGGCTATGCCCTGGACTCCTACGACTTCTTCACGCTGCCGCTGAGCATGGTGGCGATCGCCGCCTTCTTCAGTCTGGACAGCGGCCAGACCGGACTCCTCACCACCGTCACCCTGGTCGTCTCGGCCGTAGGCGGAGCGCTCGCCGGGATCCTCGCCGACCGGATAGGCCGGGTCCGGGCCCTGATGATCACGGTGATCACGTACGCGCTGTTCACCGTGCTGTGCGGATTCGCGCCCAACTACGAGACCCTGCTGGTCTTCCGCGCCCTTCAGGGCCTCGGATTCGGCGGCGAGTGGGCGGTCGGCGCGATCCTCGTCGCCGAGTACTCCACGGCCAAGCACCGCGGGCGCACCCTCGGCGCGGTCCAGAGCGCCTGGGCGGCCGGCTGGGCCCTCGCCGTGATCGTCTACACCCTGGTGTTCCAGTTCCTCGACAGCGACACCGCATGGCGCGTCATGTTCTGGACGGGCGCGCTGCCCGCGCTGCTCGTCGTGTACGTCCGGCGGAACGTGACGGACGCGCCCGAGGCCGCGGAGCGGCGCCGGGCGAGCAGCGAGCGCGGCTCGTTCTCCGCGATCTTCCGCAAGGACCTGGCGCGCACCACCCTGTTCGCCGTCCTGCTCTCCACCGGCGTCCAGGGCGGCTACTACACGCTGGCCACATGGGTGCCGACGTATCTCAAGTCCGAGCGGGGCCTCACCGTCGTCGGCACCGGCGGCTATCTGGCGTTCCTCATATCCGGTGCCTTCATCGGCTACCTCACGGGCGGCTATCTCACCGACGTGCTCGGCCGGAAGAAGAACATCGCCCTGTTCGCCGTGCTCTCCGCCGCCTGCATCCTGGCGTACACGAACCTCCCGTCGGGAGCCAACGGGCTGCTGCTCGTGCTCGGCTTCCCGCTCGGCTTCTGCATGTCGGCCATCTTCAGCGGCTTCGGCTCGTTCCTCTCCGAGCTGTATCCGACGGCGGTTCGCGGCACGGGCCAGGGGTTCACGTACAACACCGGCCGCGCGGTGGGGGCCTTCTTCCCCACCCTCGTCGGGTTCCTGGCCGACAGCTGGGGAGTCGGCGGCGCCCTCGTCTTCGGCGCCGTGGGATACGCACTCGCCGTCATCGCGCTGTTCGGGCTGCCGGAGACCCGCGGCCGCGAGCTGGTCTGAAAGGAGCCGACACCATGACCTGGGCCTCGATCGATCTCAACGCCGACCTCGGCGAGGGGTTCGGCCGCTGGCGGCTGACCGACGACGAGGCCCTGCTCTCGGTCGTCACCAGCGCCAATGTGGCCTGCGGCTTCCACGCCGGGGACGCCGCCACCATGCGGCGGGTCTGCATCCTGGCGGCCGAGCACAAGGTGCGGATCGGCGCCCAGGTCTCCTACCGCGACCTGGCGGGCTTCGGCCGACGCTCGATGGATGTCCCGCCGGACGAACTGGCCGCCGAAGTGGCGTACCAGATCGGTGCGCTGGAGGTCTTCGCCCGCGCCGCCGGAACGCGCGTCTCGTACGTCAAACCGCATGGAGCGCTGTACAACCGGGTCGTCCACGACGAGCAGCAGGCGGAGGCGGTCGTCGAAGGGGTCATGCTCACCGGTGAGCGGTTGCCGCTGCTGGGCCTGCCCGGCTCGACGCTGCACACGATGGCGGAGAAGGCCGGACTCCCCGTCGTCACCGAGGCCTTCGCCGACCGGGCCTACACGGCGGACGGCACCCTGGTGCCACGGGGGCAGGAGGGTGCCGTCCTGACCGATCAGGACGCCGTCGTCGAACGGTCGGTGTCGATGGCCAGGTTCGGGGTCGTCACCTCGCACTGCGGCCGACCGGTCGGCGTCCGTGCACGTTCGCTCTGTGTCCACGGCGACACCCCGGGAGCGGTCGCCCTGGCCCGCACGGTGCGTGCGCGGCTGGAGGAGTCGGGTGTCCGGGTGGAGGCCTTCGTATGAGACTGCTGCCCGTCGGCGACCGGGCGCTGCTGGTGGAGCTGGGCAGCGGCGTGGAGGCCGAGTCGCTCCACGCCGAGCTGTTGCGCCGCCGTGCCGCCGGCACGCTCCCCCCGGTCGGCGAGATCGTGCCGGCGGCACGGACCGTCCTCCTCGACGGCGTCGAGGAGCCGGGCCGGCTTGCCGCCGAGCTGCCCCACTGGATCGTCCCGCCCCTCACCGCCGGCACCCGGGACGTGATCGAGATACCCGTGCGGTACGACGGACCGGACCTCGCGGACGTCGCGGCCCTGTGGGGAGTGGCGGTTCAGGAGGTCGCCGCGATCCACTCGTCCGCCGAATTCCATGTCGCCTTCTGCGGGTTCGCACCCGGTTTCGGCTATCTCACCGGGCTCGACGAACGCTTCGCGGTGTCTCGCCGGGCGACGCCGAGGACATCCGTACCCGCGGGAGCGGTGGCGCTTGCCGGGCCCTACACGGGCGTGTACCCCCGCTCCTCCCCCGGCGGATGGCAGCTGATCGGGACGACGGACACGGTTCTGTGGGACGACGCGCGGGAGCCCGCCGCGCTGTTGATCCCCGGTGCGCGGGTGCGCTTCGTGCCCGGGGCGGAGGACGGCCGATGACCGACCGTGCCCTCGCGGTGGTGCGGGCAGGGGCGCTGACGACCGTGCAGGACCTGGGCCGGCCCGGGTACGCGCACCTCGGCGTACCGCGCTCCGGTGCGCTCGATCCGGCTGCGCTGCGCCTGGTCAACCGGCTCGTCGGCAACCTCCGGGACGCGGCGGTGCTGGAGACCACGCTCACCGGGTGCGCGGTGCGGCCACGAAGTGCCGTGACCGTGGCGGTCGGCGGGGCACCGTGCCCGGTGCGGGTGGAGGGCCGCCCGGTGGCCTGGGGCGCGCCGGTACTGGTCGGAGCCGGGCAGCTGCTGGAGGTGGGCGGCGCGGTGCGCGGCGTACGGAGCTATGTGGCGTTCGCCGGGGGCGTCGCGGCCGATCCGGTGCTGGGCAGCCGGTCGACGGATCTGCTGTCCGGGCTCGGACCGCCGCCGCTGGCCGACGGCGTGGTGCTCGCGCTGGGCCCGCCGGCCGGTCCGGCCGGGCGCATCGACGGCACGCCGTGGCCCGGGCCGCCGGCCGAGCTGGTGCTGCGGGTTCGGCTCGGCCCACGCGACGACTGGTTCACGGACACGGCCCTGCGGACGCTGAGCACCGGTGCGTACCGGGTGTCGGCGGCGAGCAACCGCATCGGGCTGCGCACGGAGGGGCCGCCGCTGGAGCGTGCCGTCCGGGCCGAACTGCCCAGCGAGGGCATGGTGCTGGGTGCGGTCCAGGTCCCGCCGGACGGCAGGCCCGTGGTGTTCCTCGCCGATCACCCGACGACCGGTGGCTATCCGGTGGTCGCCGTCGTGCGCGAGCCCGACCTCGCGGCGGCGGCGCAGGCGGTGCCGGGAACGCCGGTGCGGTTCGTACCCGTGCGGTAGGCGCGGGCGCCCACCGATCTGGGCCCGGGCTCCCACCGATCACGGCCCGCCGGTCGGCCCGCCGATCACGGCCCACCGATCACGGCCCGCCGGTCGGACCGCCGGGGCCCGGCGCCGGGCCGTATCCCCCGCCGCCCGGGGTTCGTACGACCAGGACATCTCCGGGGCCCACCTCGACCGAGTCCACGCCGCGCAGGTTCTCGACGGTCCCGTCCGCCCGCTCGACGGTGTTGGCGCCCAGCGCCCCCGGCTCGCCGCCGGCCATCCCGTACGGTGCCACCCTGCGATGGCCGGTCAGCAGGGCCACGGTCATCGGTTCCAGGAAGCGGATCCTCCGCACCACTCCGTGGCCGCCGCGCCACCGTCCCGCACCCCCGCCGTCGTCGCGTACCGCGAAGGCGTCGACCCGCACGGGAAAGCGCCACTCCAGCACCTCCGGGTCGGTCAGCCGGGAGTTGGTCATATGGGTCTGCACGGCGTCGGCGCCGTCGAAGCCGTCGCCAGCGCCGGAGCCGCTCGCCACCGTTTCGTAGTACTGCACACGGTCGTTGCCGAAGGTGACGTTGTTCATCGTCCCCGAGCCCTCCGCCTGCACCCCGAGCGCCGCGTACAGCGCGCCGGTGACGGACTGAGAGGTCTCGACGTTGCCCGCCACCGTCGCCGCGGGGTAGGCCGGCGCGAGCATCGACCCTTCCGGCACCCGTACCTCCAGCGGTTCCAGACAGCCGCTGTTGAGGGGGATGTCGTCGGCGACCAGGGTCCGGAAGACGTACAGCACGGCCGCCATCACCACCGACTTCGGCGCGTTGGCGTTGCCGGGCTGCTGCTCGGAGGTTCCGGTGAAGTCGAGGACGGCGCTGCGCGCCTCCCGGTCCACGGTCACAGCGACCTCGATGACCGCGCCGCCGTCGGTCTCGTACCGGCAGGAGCCGTCGTGGAGCCCGGCCACGATGCGGCGCACGGACTCCTCCGCGTTGTCGCGTACGTGTCCCATGTAGGCCTGGACGACGTCGAGGCCGAACTCCTCGACCATGCGGCCGAGTTCGCTGATGCCCTTCTCGTTGGCGGCGATCTGGGCCCTGAGGTCGGCGAGGTTGGTGTCCGGGTCGCGGGACGGATGGGGCGCGCCGGTGAGCAGCTCGCGCGTCTCGGCCTCGCGCAGCCGTCCGTCGCGTACGAGCAGCCAGTTGTCGAAGAGCACGCCTTCCTCGTCGATGGTGCGGCTGAACGCGGGCATCGAGCCGGGAGTGATGCCGCCGATCTCGGCGTGGTGGCCTCGCGAGGCCACGAGAAAGCGCAGCTCGTGCCCGTCCTCGCCGAAGACGGGGGTGACGACGGTGACATCGGGCAGATGTGTGCCGCCGTGATACGGGTCGTTGATGGCGTACACATCGCCCGGTCGCAGCTCACCGGCGTTGCGCCGCAGAACTTCCTTGATGGACTCACCCATCGATCCCAGATGCACCGGGATGTGGGGGGCGTTGGCGATGAGATTGCCCTCGGCGTCGAAGAGGGCACAGGAGAAGTCGAGCCGTTCCTTGATGTTGACGGAGTGGGCGGTGTTCTCCAGGCGCACGCCCATCTGCTCGGCGATCGCCATGAAGAGGTTGTTGAAGACCTCCAGCAGCACGGGGTCGACGTCCGTGCCCACGGCGGTACGGGCGGGCCGCGGCCGGACGCGCGTGAGCAGCAGATGTCCGCCCTCACCGACGGCGGCCTGCCAGCCGGCGTCGAGGACGGTCGTGGCATCGGCCTCGGCGATGATCGCCGGTCCCTCGACGGTGTCGTCCGGGGAGAGGTCCTTGCGCTGGTGGAGCGGGGTGTCCGCGGGGCTGCCGTCGAGGAACATCCGGACCGTGTCCCGCGCCCGGGGACCCGCGCCGCCCCGCGCGGCCTCCTCGACGACGACCGAGCCGTGCGGCCCGGCCGTGCCCACCGCCTCGACCGACACCGCCTCGACGACGAGCGGCTTGTCCATGGTGAACGCGTACCGCGCGCGGTGCGCCGAGGCGAACGCCTCCCGCATCCCGTCGAGCGTGCCCAGCGGTACGGGCATCCCCGCGTCCGTTCCGGCGTAACGGACGAGCGCGCGGGCACGGGTGCTGATCGCGTCGTCGGGAACGGCGTCGTCGCGAAGCTCCGCGCGGGTGCGTGCGGCGAGGTCGTCGCAGAGCTTCTCCACCCGGCGCAGGGTGTCCTCGTTCAGCTCGGCCTCGACGGACTGCTCGCGCATGGCGGTGGCGTCGGCCAGCCCGATGCCGTACGCGGAGAGCACCCCGGCGAGCGGCGGCACGATGACGGTGTTGATGCCGAGGGCGTCGGCGACGGCGCACGCGTGCTGGCCGCCGGCGCCGCCGAAGCAGGTCAGGGCGTAGCGGGTGACGTCGTGGCCGCGCTGCACGGAGATCTTCTTGACGGCGTTCGCCATGTTGAGGACGGCGATCTCCAGGAAACCCGCCGCGACCTCCTCCGGGCTGCGCCCGGTGCCCGTCGCCTCGCGCACCTCGTCGGCGAGCCGCTCGAACTCCTCCCGCACGACGTCGGCGTCGAGCGGCTGGTCACCGTCCGGCCCGAAGACCGCGGGGAAGTGCGCGGGCTGGATGCGGCCGAGCATCACATTGGCGTCGGTGACGGTGAGCGGGCCGCCGCGCCGGTAGCAGGCCGGTCCCGGTACGGCGCCCGCCGAGTCGGGGCCGACACGGTAGCGCTGGCCGTCGAAGTGGAGGATCGAGCCGCCTCCCGCGGCGACGGTGTGGATGTTCATCATCGGCGCGCGCATCCGCACGCCCGCGACCTGGGTGCCGAGTTCCCGCTCGAACTCCCCCGCGTAGTGCGAGACGTCGGTGGACGTGCCGCCCATGTCGAAGCCGATGACACGGCCGAAGCCCGCCTGCTCGGAGGTGCGTGCCATGCCGACCACTCCGCCGGCCGGGCCGGACAGCACGGCGTCCTTGCCACGGAAGTGGGCGGCTTCGCGCAGCCCGCCGTTGGACTGCATGAACATCAGCCGGATGGACCGGAGTTCCTCGGCGACCTCGTCGACGTAGCGGCGCAGGATCGGCGAGAGGTAGGCGTCCACGACGGTGGTGTCGCCGCGCGGTACGAGCTTGATGAGCGGGCTCACCTCGTGCGAGCAGCTCACCTGGGTGAAGCCCAGCCGGCGGGCGGCGTCGGCGACGGCCGACTCGTGGCCGGGGTGGCGGTAGCCGTGCATGAGGACGACGGCGACGCTCGCGAAACCGTCGCGGCGGGCAGCCCTCAGCTGTTCCTCGACCGGCGCGATCTCCAGTGGTCTGACGACCTCACCGTGCGCGTCGATCCGCTCGGGGACCTCGATGACACGGTCGTACACGGCCTCGGGGAGGACGATGTGGCGGTCGAAGAGCCGGGGGCGGTTCTGGTACGCGATGCGCAGCGCGTCCCGGAAGCCTTCCGTGACGACGAGGACCGTCGGGTCGCCGCGGCGCTCCAGCAGGGCGTTCGTGGCGACGGTCGTCCCCATCTTGACGACGTCGATCCGGTCCGCCGGCACGGTGTCCTCGGGGCCGAGCCCGAGGAGCAGCCGGATGCCGGCGACGGCCGCGTCGGGGTAGTGCTCGGGGTTGTGGGAGAGCAGTTTGCGGGTGACGAGATGACCGTCGGGGCGTTTGCCGACGACATCGGTGAAGGTCCCGCCACGGTCGATCCAGAACTCCCAGCGCCCGCTCATTCCCCCATTCTGGCAAGCGGCGGGTCGAGTGACAGCGAGGCGAGCGCGGACAGCAGCGCGTTTTCGGCGACGTGGTCGAGGCGTGCGCTGGTGCCGCGGGCCCAGTGGCGTACCTCGGAACCGGCGAGGCCGACCAGTTGCGGCAGGAGGTCGGTGCACCGGCGGGCCACCCAGGCCGTGCCGGCCGTGGCCAGCCACGCGGCCTTGGCCATACGGCTCGGCACGGGCTGCTGGGGTTCGGCGCCGGGGGCGGTCCCGAGGGCGAAGCCCTCCGCGGTGAGCAGCTCATGGAAGCGGCGGGCGATCATGCGGTGTCCGCGCTCGCCCGGGTGGAGCCGGTCCGCGCTCCACATGGAGCGGTCCTCGCCCCAGCCGGCGTCGGCGATGTGCAGGTGCACGGCGCCGTACCGCTCGGACAGCGCGTGGACGACGGCGTTGACGGTCCGCTGCCTGCGGGCGAGGGGGCGGGCGAGCGGGCCGGGCAGGGCGAGCATCGTGCCGGGGTCGGGCAGGCAGGCGGTCAGCAGCCGGGTGCCGGTTTCGCTGAGCGCGGCGCAGACCTCGTCGAGACGGACGGCGAGGTCGTGGATGTCGAACGTGTGCCGCAGGGTGTCGTTCACCCCGACGATGACGGAGGCGAGATCCGGGGCGTAGCCGAGGACCTCGGGCGTCTGGCGCTCGTGGACGTCGCGTGCGAGCGCCCCGCTGACGGCGAAGTTCCGGAACTCCGCGGGTCTGCCGGGCTCGCCCAGCCCTTGGGCCAGCAGCGCGGCCCAGCCGCGCCAGGCCCCGTCGACCCGGTCGCCGACGCCCTCGGTGAGCGAGTCGCCGAGGGCGGCGAAGCGGGGCGGACGCGAGGGCGCGGACGCCTCGGCGCTCAGGGTGGCGACGACTCGCGGCGCCGTGGCGTCGCTGCCTTCGGGCCCCGGCGCGGGCACCAGCGCCCCCGCACCACCTACGGGGGCGGGCGGCGCGGAGGGCTCCGGAGCGATGACGGCCGAGAGGGTGGAGAGGGTCTCGGGGCCGGGGAGGGTCTGGGGGCTGGGGGCCGGGGGGCTCAGGTCGGTGGTCATGCCGCGACCTCCGGGTGGCGGGGTATGCGGGCGGGGGCGTCGTGAGCGGCGAGGAAGGCCGCGACCGCGCGGTCCCAGCCGAAGAGTTCCGCGCGGGCGCGGGCGGCGCCCCGGCGGTCGTCCTCGGCGCGGGCGAGGAGTTCCCGTACCGCGTCGGCGAAGGCCTCCGGGGTGTCGTTCGCCGCGATGCCCGCGTCGCCGATGACCTCGGGCAGGGCCGAGGACGCGCTGGCGACGACAGGGGTGCCGCAGGCGAGTGCCTCCAGGGCGGAGAGCCCGAAGGTCTCGGCGGGCCCGGGCGCGAGGCAGATGTCCGCCGCCGCCTGGAGGTCCGCGAGGGCCTCACGGTCGGCGACATGACCGAGGAAGTGCACCGGCAGCCGGGCGTCCTGGGCCCGCCGGGTCAGCCCGCTGCGCAGCGGTCCCTCCCCCGCGACCACCAGCGACGCGCGGACGCCGCTCGCGCGGAGCGTGGCGAGCGCGTCGAGCGCCATGCCCGGGCGCTTCTCCACGGACAGCCGCGAGCAGAGCAGCAGCAGGACCTCGGCGCCTTCCGCGTAGCGGGCGCGGAGCACCTTGCTGCGCCGCCCCGGCCGGCACCGTTCGAGCTCGACCCCGAGCGGCGCGCGCACCACGTTGCCCGCCCCGATGCGGATGAACTCCCGTTCCGCCCATTCGGTCGTGCAGACGATCCGCGAGTACGACCAGGCGCTGCGCCTGTTCAGCCGGTCCGCGGTGCGCTCGGCGAACGCGCCGGGCACGCCCCAGGTGCGCAGCACACCGTCGGCCGTCTCGTGCGACACCATGACCGAGGGGACGCGATGGCGCCGTGCCCATTCCCCGGTCCACCGCAGGGTGGTGCGGTCGGAGACCTCCAGCCGGTCCGGGGCCAGCTCCTCCAGGAGCTGCCGCAGCCGGGTCCGGCCGGCGAGCACCCGGTAGCCGCCGGTGCCCGGCAGCTCGGGTCCGGGGATGGTGATGACCCGTCCCTGCGGGGTGAGTTCGTCGGTCTCCGCGTCGCCGGGGACGACCAGCACCGGTTCGTGGCCGGCCGCCAGATAGCCGCGGCCCAGCTCGCGCAGGGCCGTGCGCAGCCCGCCGGACGCGGGCGTGACGAAGTTCGCGAGCCGTACGATCCGCAGCCCGCCCGTCCCGTCGGTGACCCGCGAGCCGCTCATGCCGCCACCGCCGTACGCTCGCGCAGCACCTCGGTGTAGTGGCCCACCAGCAGGTCGCCGACCGCGGCCCAGGTCCGGCCCTCGACCGTGGCCCGGCCGGCCTGCCCGTACGCCTGACTGCGCGCCGGGTCGGCCACGAGCGCCGCCACCGCGTCGCGCACCTCGCGCGCGTCGTGCGGCGGTACGAGCAGCCCGGTGCGGCCGTGGTCGACGAGGTCCAGGGGTCCGCCTGCGGCCGGTGCGATGACCGGCAGGCCACTGGCCATGGCTTCCTGCACCGTCTGGCAGAAGGTCTCGTACGGGCCGGTGTGCGCGAACACGTCGAAGGACGCGAAGATCCGGGCGAGGTCCTCGCCGGTGCGGCGGCCGAGGAACACGGCCCCGGGCAGGGAGCTCTGCAGCGACGTGCCGCTGGGCCCGTCGCCCACGACCACGACCTTGACCCCCGGCAGTCCGCAGACTCCCGAGAGCAGTTCGACGCACTTCTCGGGCGCCAGCCGGCCGACGTATCCGACGATCGTCTCGCCGTTCGGGGCGAGCTCGCGCCGCAGTGCCTCGTCCCTCAGCTCGGGCCGGAACCGTACGGTGTCGACACCGCGCGGCCACAGCCGTACTCGGGGGACTCCGTGCTCCTCCAGGTCCCGCACGGCGGCGGTGGAGGGAGCGAGCGTCCGGTCGGCGGCGGTGTGCACGGTACGGATGCGTCGCCACGCCGTGTTCTCGCCCGCGCCCATGTACGTACGGGCGTATCCGGCGAGGTCGGTCTGGTAGATGGCGACGGCGGGCAGCCCGAGTTTCGCCGCGACCCCCATCCCGCGCACCCCGAGTACGAACGGGCTGGCGAGATGGACGACATCGGCCCGGTGCGCTGTGAGCGCCGCGGCCAGCCGCCGACTGGGCAGGGCCACACGGACCTGCGGATAGCCGGGTAGCGGCAGCGACGGCACACGCACCACGGGGCAGGGTGCTTCGATGTCGGGCCCGGCCACGGCCGGGGCGATGACGAGCGGGTCATGACCGCGCGCGGCGAGATGCCGGGCGGTCTGCAGGGCGCAGTGCGCCACACCATTGACGTCGGGCGGGAAGGATTCGGTGACGATGACGACACGCATATGGGTGTTCTCGTCCCGCCGGGGGTGGTCCGGCCAACGTGGATCTTTCCGCACGTGAAACGTCCCATGAGCGTTTGTGCCACGCCCCCCGTCCACCGACCGGACCTGCCCCGCGATGCCCCACCCTGCCCGTTTCGGCCATGCCTTTCGGCCAAGGGCAGGACGGAGTTCCGGCGAGGGCGCCACGCGCGCCGTCGTGGCGCGTGATCATGGGCCCGATCACCCGGGCCCGGGAAAGCGGGGACGGGCGATGCGCGTGCCCGCCGTCGCGTCAGAGCGGCGGTACGTCCGGCGCTATGCGGCTGCGGACGGCCGTCTGGACCTCGGCCTCCTCGGCCGGGTCGGCGGCGAGCCGGCGCAGGCGTTCGGCGACACGCGCGTCACCGGTTTCGGCGTGCAGCGCGGCGACCTCTCTCGTGGTCTCCTCGCAGTCCCAGAGGCATTCGACGGCGAAGCCCGTGGCGAAGGAGGGGTCGGTCGCGGCCAGTGCGCGGGCCGCGCGGCCGCGCAACTGGGAGGAGGTGGTCTCGCGGTAGACATGGCGCAGCACGGGGGCCGCGCAGCCGATGCCGAGCCGGCCGGTGCCGTCGACGAGGGTCCACAGCAGGGGAGCGTCGGGTCCGTCGGCCCGGACGGTCTCGCGGAGCGCGCCGAGGACCAGCTGGGTGTCCTGGGCGCCGCCGCGGCAGGCGAGGACGCCGGCGGCCGAGGCGCCGAGGGCGTCCGGGCGGTGGACCCAGCCGCGCGCCCGGTCGACGGCGGCTTCGCCGCACATCCGCTCGAACGCGGCGACGGCGGCGTCGGCGACCGTCCGGGACGGATCGGCGGCCGCGGTGTCGATGAGATCGAGCACCGCGGGGTCACGGGCCTCCGCCAGGTAGTGCAGTGCGGCGCAGCGCGCGCCGTCGGGGCCGCCGCGCGCCGCCTCGACGATCAGCGGACGGTCCTCGGGCCCGGCGACCGCGCCGAGACAGCGTGCCGCCGGAACGTGCAGCGCGCTGCCGCGCTCCAGTCCCTGCTGGGCCCATTCGAAGACGGCCTGGACACTCCAGCCGGGGCGGGGCCCGGTCGGCCGGAGCTGTCGCTGCCAGCGGTCGAAGGATCCGTGTTCCTGTGCGGCGCGCACCCGGGTCCCGACCGTGTCCCGCCGGTCCTCCGCCCAGAGGCGCCACGGCCGCGGCTCGAAGGCGTCCCGTACGGCGGCGGCCAGCTCGGCGTCGCCCTCCGGGGTGGCCGGGAAGCGGCCGAGGACGGCGCCGGCGAGTGAGCGCAGTCCGGAGTCGTCGTCGCGCAGGGCCAGCTCGTCGAGGGCCCAGGCCCAGTTGGATCCGGTCGCGGCGTACCGCCGCAGCAGCAGCAGGGCGTCGTCGCGTCCGTAGGAGGCGAGGTGGCCGAGCACGGAGAGCGCGAGCCCGGTCCGTGTGTCGTCGCTGTCGAAGTGGTCCTCGGCAGCGAAGAGGTGGGCCTCGATCTCTTCGAGGCCGCCGCCGAGATCGAGGTAGAGGCGCGCGTAGTAGAGGGAGCGGTTCTCGACCTGCCAGTCGTGGCGGGGGTCGCTCAGCACACAGTGGTTGAGGGCCGCGAGGGCTTCGGCGCGGGGGGCGGCGAGCGCGTGCAGGGTGCCGTCACCGCGGCCCCTCTGCAGCAGGCCGAGGAGGGTACCGCTCGGCGCTATGACTGGTTCGAACATGGAAAGTGCCTCACATCAAGCTGTCGACGCGACCGGGGGTGTGTTCGCCTAGGCCACGCGGCAACATGATCGGCTGCCCGTCGTCTTCCGCTTGGTGTAAACCATCTTCCACTGCCTCTCGTCGGTGGCCCCTTGCGGGCCCGACGTCATGATGACCCAGCCGTTTCGTCGCCGCGACCACATTTACGGCGACCGTCTCACCTGGTGTTCAACACCCGTTCACCGGGCGCCGAACAGCTCCAGGAGGTCCGCCTTCCCAAACATCCGCGCGGTATCCACCGCGGACGGAGTTCCTGCTTCCGGATCCGCCCCGCCGTCGAGCAGGGCACGGATCACGGCGTCCTCGCCCTTGAAGACGGCGCCCGCGAGCGGGGTCTGGCCGCGGTCGTTGGCCCGGTCCGCCTCGGCGCCGCGGGACAGGAGGGCCGTCACCGCGGAGGCGTGCCCGTGGTACGCGGCGAGCATCAGGAGCGAGTCGCCCCTGTCGTTGGTGAGGTTCACCGGTACACCGGCGTCCACGTAGGCGGCGAGTGCCTCGGCATCCCCCTGGCGAGCCAGATCGAAGATCTTGGAGGCCAGCTCGACCACCTCGGGATCCGGGACTTCACTCATCGGAAGGACCGCCTCTCACTGCGTTGACCTGGCACGGCGTACGGGCCGGGCAGCCCCGCACGAGTGAACCGACAGCGTACTGCCCGGTGGGCGAGCACGGCTCCGCCCGTACAGCGGGGTCCGGCGCCGCACGCACGGCGAAGATCGTCCATACCCGCCACCAAGATCGACACGCTCAAGGCAACGATCCGATATCCGCCACTTCAGTGAAAATACTGAATTTTCACCCGAATGCCGCTTTTGTCACATAGGTACCTTCTGTGAGGATGGAAGAACTCATGGTGACTGTCCCCTCAACCAGGAGAACTCCTCATGATCCTCTCCGTCTCAGGCGTCGTGCTGCTCGGAATCATCGTCTTCCTCTTCTTCAAGAAGGACGGATTGAAGGCGTCGCACGCACTGATCTCGGCTCTCTTCGGCTTCTACCTCGCGGGCACGGCCATCGCCCCGAGCATCACCGCGGGAGGCGCGAGCCTGGCCAGCCTCCTGGGTGGGATCAAGTTCTGACCTTCCCGCACCGCCCCTTCCACCACTCGAGGAGCAGGAGAACCACGTGGCCCGGCGACCACTCCCCCGCCTTCCGATCAGCGGCAGCGACCGGATCGCTCGCACCCGAGAGCTGGCGCGGACGGCCGCCGACAACGCCACCGACGTCCTCCACCCGCTCATCACGATCAGCCGCGGACTACGGTTGCTGGCCGCCGCCGGACTGCGCAAGTGGGCCGACACGCCCAAGGAACGGCGTGGCCCGACGCTGTTCCTGGCGGCGGTCTGCGTGCTGGGAGTCGGGCTCGCGCCGTACGGGCCGCTGCTCGCCCTGATCACACTGATGGGAGTGGCCGCGTGGCGGGGGCGCGAACGCACCCCGGCGCGGACCGGGCCGACCGAGGCGGAGACCACGCGGCTGCAGGCCCTCTACGACGCGCTCGTCCCGTACTTCTCCGTCCCCGAGGATCCGAGTCCGCTCTTCGCCCACGGCGGGGAGTGGGCCAAGACGTTCAGCGACCACCGGTTCGACAGCGGCGGGCGGCTGACCCGGCTGCGGGTGAAGTACCCGGCGTACTTCACCGACGGCGAGGCCGAGGCACGCGCCCGGATCGAACAGCTGCTGCACGCCAAGTCCGGACGCGGGCGCGAGTACCTGTTCGACTGGGACGAAGAAGGCAATCAGCTGCTCATGAGCGTGCTGTCCCCGCTCCCGACCACGGTCGCCGCCCAGCGCTTCGTCACCGCCCCCGGCGAGCTGGTCCTGGGCTTCACCGATCCCGGCGCCGTCCAGCGCACGGTTCCGGTCGTGGACGGCGAGGAGAGCCGGGACGCGCCGCCCGTGGTCTGGCGCACCGGCCCCCGTTCGACGGAGCCGCACCTGCTCGCGGTGGGGCATCCCGGCAGCGGTACGACGTCGCTGCTGCGCTCGATCGCCCTTCAGGCGCTGACCCAGGGCGACGTCCTGATCGTGGAGGGCAGCGGGACCGGCGAGTACGCCTGTCTGACCGGGCGGGCCGGTGTGCTCGCCGTCGAATGCGGCCTGGCCGGTGCGCTGGCGAGCCTGGAATGGGCGGCGCACGAGACGGAGCGGCGGCTCATCACCGCGAACCGGGCCCGGCAGGCGGGGCATCCCGCGCCCGAGGACACCAGACGGCCGCTGTACGTCCTCGTCGACCGGCCCAGCGTGTTCAGCCACCTCGCGGCGGCCGACGGGCGGACCGACCCCCAGCAACTGCTCCAGGTGCCGCTGCGGCACGGCCGAGCCGTGCACGTCACCGTGGTCGTGGCCGACCAGTTCGACAGCCTGGAGTTCCTGAGCGAGACGGTCCGCACGCACACCCGCGCCCGTGCCGTGCTCGGCCCGGCCACTCCGGCGCAGGTGGAGAACGTGCTGGGCACGCCCCCGCACACGACACCGACGTCCGAGGTCCCGCCCGGGCGGGGCTACGCCCGGATGGGAACCGGCGGAGTCCTCAGGCTCCAGGTGCCGGCGACGCCCGACCCGTACGACGACGCGACCAGCGAGGCCCATCGCCAGGCGGTGCTGGAGCTGCTCCCGGAGCGGCAGAACGCGCCGGACGAGCAGCGAGCGGAGGACGAGCGGCGCGCGGCAGACCCGCGGACCGGGCCGGTGGCGGAGCCGCTCACCGATCCCCTGCCCGAACCCTCGATGGAGCCTCTCGCCGAGCCGCTGACCGGGCCGGCCCCGGAACCGGCCGCGAGCGCCCGGCCGCGGCCCGCCACGACGCCGGTGCCGGCCGAGGGCTGACCCGCCCCGCCCTGCGCCGGCCTCGCCGCGCGAGGCACGCCGCCCCCGGCGGCATCAGGCCACGAACGTCCTCGGGGCATCCGTGCCCGTCGTCACACCCGTTTCGACCAGCCGGGCCGCCGCCGCGAGCCGGGCCGCCGCCTCGTCGGCGACCGGACCGCCGACGGTGAACGGCAGGCGTACGTACCCCTCGAAGGCGCCGTCCACGCCGAAGCGCGGCCCCGACGGGACCCGCACGCCGACGCGTTCGCCCACCTCCGCGAGGCGGGAACCGGACAGACCGCCCGCGCGGACCCACAGCGTCAGACCGCCGTGCGGCACCTCGAACTCCCAGCCGGGCAGTTCCCGGCGCAGCGCCGTCACCATCTCGTCGCGGTTCCGGCGCGCCTGGTCGCGGCGCAGGGCCACCGCCTCGTTCCAGCCGCCCGTCCCCATCAGCCAGTTGACGCCGAGCTGCTCCAGGACGGGGGTGCCCAGGTCGGCATAGGCCCGGGCGGCGACGAGGGAGCGGATCACATCGGGGGCCGCCCTGACCCAGCCGATCCGCATGCCCGCCCAGAAGGCCTTGCTGGCCGAGCCGACCGTGAGGACGGTGGAGCCGGCGGGGTCGAAGGCGCAGACGGGCCGTGGCATGTCGGTGTCGTCGTCGAGGCAGAGCTCGGACATCGTCTCGTCCACGACGAGGACCGTACCGGCGGACCGGGCCGCGTCGACAAGCCGGCGCCGCTGGTCCTCGTCCGCCAGCGCCCCGGTCGGATTGTGGAAGTCGGCGACGACATAGGCGAGCCGGGGCGCGGCGTCGCGCAGCACCTGCCGCCAGCGGGGCATGTCCCAGCCCCGCAGGCCCTCCGCCATGGCCACCGGCACCAGCCGGGCCCCGGCCTCCCTCATCAGCTGCAGGATGTTCGCGTACGAGGGCGACTCGACGGCGATGCGCTCGCCCCGTCCGGCGAAGAGATGGCAGATGGCGTCGATGGCGCCCATCGCGCCCGTGGTGACCATGATCTGCTCGGGCATCGTGGGGATGCCGCGCTCGGTGTACCGGTCGGCGAGCGTCCGGCGCAGCGCGGGCAGACCCGCCGGGTAGTCGCCGTGGGTGTGCGCGTACGGCGGCAGCTCCTCCAGCGCGCCCTGGATGCTCCGGGTGAGCCAGGGCTCGGGCGCCGGGAGGGCCGCGCAGCCGAGGTCGATCATCGAGCCGAGCGACTCCGGCGGCAGGGGTTCGAGTCCTCGGGCGGGCAGCGGGTTCCCGGCGGGCACGGCCGTCCAGCTGCCGGCGCCCCTGCGGGACTCCAGGAATCCCTCGGCCCGCAGCGCCTCGTACGCCGCCGCCACGGTCGTGCGGCTGACGGCGAGGGACACGGCGAGCTCACGCTCGGCGGGCAGCCGGGCGGCGACGGGGACCCGGCCTTCGAGGACGAGGAGCCGTACGCCGTCGGCGAGTGCCCGGTAGGCGGGCGGCCTGCGGGTGCCGGGGCCGGCCGGACGGGCCTGTTGTGCCTGGAGCTGCCGGGCCAGCGCGACCGCTCCGACCGCCGAAGTCCACTCCGCCATGGAAGTCGGTCCACCTTCCTCGAATTGGCCGTGGTTGGCCTCTCGTTCCCTGCCACAGAGTGTCATGCATCAGTCCACTCACACCACTGGGGGCCGGAACCTTGTCCATCACCTCCGGCCTGCGGGGCGCGCGTCTGCCCCGCAGGCTGCTGCAGCTCTACGTCGGTCTGGCGCTGTACGGCGCCAGTTCCGCGCTCCTGGTCCGCGGCGGCCTCGGGCTCGAACCCTGGGGGGTGCTGCACCAGGGGCTGGCCGAGCGGACCGGGCTCACCATCGGCGTCGTCTCGATCATCGTCGGCGCCGTCGTTCTGCTGCTGTGGATCCCGATCCGGCAGAAGCCCGGGCTCGGCACCGTCTCCAACGTCTTCGTCGTCGGCGTCGCGATGGACGGCACCCTCGCCGTCGTGCCCGACGCTCGCGGACTGGCCGTACAGATCCCGGTGATGCTCGCCGGGATCGCGCTCAACGGAGTCGCGACCGGCCTCTACATCTCGGCCCGCTTCGGCCCCGGCCCGCGCGACGGTCTGATGACGGGTCTGCACCGGCTCACGGGCCGGTCGGTCCGGCTGGTCCGTACGGCATTGGAGGTGGCGGTCGTGGCCACCGGATTCGTCCTCGGCGGCACGGTCGGCGCCGGCACGGTCGTGTACGCGCTGTCGATCGGCCCGCTCGCGCAGCTGTTCCTGCGCGTGTTCGCCATCCCGTCTGCGGAAGCAGGAAGCACGGTGGTCGCCGGCTCGACACCGGAGCAGGCCATACTGCGAACGTGACTCCCGCAGCGCGCCCCAGGCACCCCTACCTCGACCACCCCTCCCCCATACCGTTCGCCCACCGCGGCGGCACGGCCGACGGGCTGGAGAACACGGCGGCTGCCTTCCGGCGCGCGGCCGCGGCCGGTTACCGCTACTTCGAGACGGATGTGCACACCACCTCCGACGGCAGGCTCGTCGCGTTCCACGACCCGACGCTCGACCGCGTGACGGACGCCCGCGGCCGCATCGCACAGCTGCCGTGGAGCGAGGTGAGCCGGGCCCGGGTGGCCGGCAAGGAGCCCCTCCCGCTGTTCGAGGACCTGATGGAGGAGTTCCCGGAGGTCCGCTGGAACGTGGACATCAAGGCCGAGGGGGCACTGGAACCGCTGGTGGACCTCGTGCGGCGCACGGCGGCCTGGGACCGGGTGTGCGTCGGCTCCTTCTCGGAGAGCAGGGTCTCCCGGGCGTCCCGGCTCGCGGGACCGCGGCTGGCGACCTCGTACGGTGTGCGCGGGGTGCTGGGGCTGCGGCTGCGCTCGCTCGGCATCCCCGCGGCGGTGCGCGCGGGCGCGGTGTGCGCACAGGTGCCGGAGTCCCAGGGCGGCGTCCGGGTGGTGGACCGCCGCTTCGTACGCGAGGCCCACGCGCGCGGGCTGCAGGTGCATGTGTGGACCGTGAACGACCCGGATCGGGTGGCCGCTCTCCTGGACCTCGGAGTGGATGGCATCATGACCGATCATCTGGAGATGCTGCGCACGGTGATGACCGACAGGGGAGTCTGGGTCTGAGCGTCGCGCGTCTCACCACGGGGACGAGCGAGGGGGCGCGGCGTGGCCGCTGACACCGCGGAGGGCACCGCCGGGACGGACGACGCAGGCCGTCGGCGCGAGCAACGTGGCTGGTACTTCTACGACTTCGCCTGCTCCGTCTATTCGACGAGCGTCGTGACGGTCTTCCTGGGCCCGTATCTCACCGCCGTGGCGAAGGCCGCGGCGGACGACGACGGCTTCGTCCATCCGCTGGGCGTCCCGGTCCGCGCCGGTTCGCTGTTCCCGTACGCGGTGTCCGTCTCGGTGCTGCTGGCGGTACTGGTGATGCCCATGGTGGGGGCCATCGCCGACCGTACGGGCCGCAAGAAGCCGCTCCTCGCCGTCACGGCGTACCTCGGGGCGGGCGCCACGGCGGCGATGTTCTTCCTGGACGGCGACCGCTACCTGCTCGGCGCGTTCCTGCTGATCGTCGCCAACGCCTCGCTGTCGGTGTCGATGGTCCTCTACAACGCGTATCTGCCGCAGATCGCCGAGCCCGAGGAACGGGACACGGTGTCCTCCCGCGGCTGGGCCTTCGGCTACACGTCGGGAGCGCTCGTCCTCCTCCTGAACCTGGTCCTCTACAGCGGCCACGAGTCCTTCGGTCTGTCCGAGTCGGAGGCGGTCCGCATCTGTCTGGCCTCGGCCGGGCTCTGGTGGGGCGCGTTCACGCTGGTGCCGCTGCGGCGGCTGCGGGACCGGCGGGTGGCCGCGGGCGAGGTCGCGGCCGGCGGCGGGGTCGGGGCCGGCTGGCGGCAGCTGGTGGCGACCCTGCGGGACATGCGCCGGCATCCGCTGACGCTGTCGTTCCTGCTGGCCTACCTCGTCTACAACGACGGCGTGCAGACGGTGATCTCACAGGCGTCCGTGTACGGCTCGGAGGAGCTGAAGCTGGATCAGACCACGCTGATCACGGCGGTGCTGCTCGTGCAGGTGCTGGCGGTGGCGGGCGCGCTGGGGATGGGCCGGCTGGCCCGCTCGTACGGGGCGAAGCGCACGATCCTCGGCTCACTCGCGGTGTGGACGCTGATCCTCGCCGCCGGATACTTCCTGCCCGCGCGGACACCGGTGTGGTTCTACGCGCTGGCCGCCGCGATCGGTCTGGTGCTGGGCGGCAGCCAGGCGCTGTCGCGGTCACTGTTCTCTCATCTGGTGCCACGCGGCAAGGAGGCGGAGTACTTCTCCGCGTACGAGATGAGCGACCGCGGACTGAGCTGGATGGGGCCCCTCGTGTTCGGTCTGACGTTCCAGCTGACGGGCAGCTACCGGGATGCGATCATCTCTTTGGTGATCTTCTTCGGACTGGGATTCGTGCTGCTCGCACGGGTTCCGGTACGGCGCGCGGTGGCCGCCGCGGGGAACCCGGTCCCGGAACGGATTTAGACGTTGAAGTGAAAGGCCGGTAGTGTACGCCTTTGGCCTGCCAGGCGGACCGTTACTGCGCGCTCAGAAACTCAGAACGCTGGGTGACACTTTCTGCCAGATGTGACAAACCGGGCACTGGTGGGTACCCAAACCCTGGAAAAGCAGCGGCACGACGGGCGACGACGCATGACCGGCAACGGGAATCTTTACCGCCGACCGGACGTTGACCGGATGACGACGACAGCGACACCTGTCCTGTGGGCGACAAGCCCGGGAGGCACGATTCATGAGTGAGCGAGCTCTTCGCGGCACGCGCCTCGTGGTGACCAGCTACGAGACCGACCGCGGCATCGATCTGGCCCCGCGCCAGGCGGTGGAGTACGCATGCCAGAACGGACATCGTTTTGAGATGCCGTTCTCGGTAGAGGCGGAAATTCCGCCGGAGTGGGAGTGCAAGGCGTGCGGCGCCCAGGCACTCCTGGTGGACGGGGATGGCCCCGAGGAGAAGAAGGGCAAGCCCGCGCGTACGCACTGGGACATGCTCATGGAGCGGCGCACCCGCGAGGAGCTCGAGGAGGTGCTGGCCGAGCGGCTGGCGGTCCTTCGCTCCGGAGCCATGAACATCGCGGTGCATCCGCGCGACAGCCGGAAGTCCGCGTAACGACGCACCACAAGCGCTCCCAGGGAGCGCGACAGAACACAGGAGCCGCGGGCTGCCGCACACGGATTGTGTGCCGCAGCCCGCGGCTCCTTTGCGTCTGCGTCGCTCCGCCGGCGCGCACAGCGCGCCGCGGAGCGCGAGGCGAGGACGGACTGCGCGAGGTGAGCCGGACCGCTTGCCCGGCCCGGACCACATGCTCGCCCGGACCGCTTGCTCGCCCGGACCACAGCTGGGCCAGGGCCACGAGTAGGGCGGCTCGGACGCTACGAGGTGAGCGGAGGGCGCGGATCCGGCTCATGGTGGTGAGCCGTGGGCGCGTCCTCACGGACGACCTCACCCTGCACGATCTTTCCGTCCGGGCGGTGAATGCGGACCTGCTGGAAGGCATCGCCGAGGGAACCGGGAGCGGACTGCCGCACCCGCCGCTCCAGCGACTTCTCCGCATAGCGGCCGAGGGCCGTGCGGACCGGGGGAAGGAGCAGCAGCAGACCCGCCGCGTCGGAGATCAGCCCCGGCAGCATGAGGAGCACTCCACCGAGCATCAGAAACCCGTTGCCCGTGCTCGGCCGGTCGTCTCCGGTGGCCGGCGCGACGCCCGACTGCTGCCGCTGGAGGGTCTCCGAGAGATTCCGGAAGGCACGCCGGCCGGCCCGCTTGATCACCACGGCGCCGAGCACACCGCCACCCACGAGCAGCATGAGCACGGTGAGCCCGCCGGCGACTTCGGCGACGACGGTCAGCAGCCAGATCTCCAGCACCAGCCAGGCGGCGATGCCGAGAGGGAGGAAGGTGCGCGCGCGTGAGCGCCTGCGGGCGGTCGGTGTCGTTACGCCGGTCGTCATGGCTCCAGTGTGCCTGGGCGCTCGCAGGAGTGTCGTAAAGGCGGGACCAGTGCGGAGATTCCCGAGGAATCCGGGGATCAGAAGGGCTTGCGGCCGATGATCCTTCCGGCCCGTGCCCCGATGCCCCAGGCCGTGACCCGCCACAGGGCCTCCACGACGATGTCGCGGCTCATCTTGGAGTCGCCGAGCTCGCGCTCCACGAAGGTGATCGGGACCTCGACGACATGGAAGCCGGCCTCGACGGCGCGGCGGGCGAGGTCGACCTGGAAGCAGTAGCCCTGGGAGGCGACGCCGTCGAGCCCCAGCCCTTCGAGGGTCTCCTTGCGGAAGGCGCGGTAGCCGCCGGTGACATCGCGGATCGGCACACCGAGCAGGAGCCGCGAGTACGTGCTGCCGCCCCGGGAGAGGAACTCACGGGACCTCGGCCAGTTCACGACGCGCCCGCCGGGCACCCAGCGGGAGCCGAGGACGAGATCGGCGCCCTTGAGGGCGGTGAGCAGCCGAGGCAGCTCCTCGGGCTGGTGGGAGCCGTCGGCGTCCATCTCGACCAGGACGCCGTATCCCTGCTCGATGCCCCAGCGGAACCCCGCGAGATAGGCGGCGCCGAGGCCCTCCTTGCCCTTGCGGTGCAGGACGTGGACGTGGTCGTCCTCGACAGACAGCTCGTCGGCGATCTTGCCGGTGCCGTCGGGGCTGTTGTCGTCGGCGACCAGGATGTGCGCCTCCGGAACGGCGGCGCGCACACGGGCGACGATCGGCTTGATGTTCTCCGCCTCGTTGTAGGTCGGAATGATCACCAAGGCTCTGCCGAGCGGGCCGTACCGCCTCTGACCGCCGTCGTTCACTGCTGCCCCTTAATTCTCCGTACGCAGAGACCCACCATAGCGAGCGCCGGTGACGGAGCCGCGACGGCACGGACGGGCGGGCGGACGGGTGGGAGAGCGGACGGTGGGAGAAGGGGCCCGGAAGAAACGGGAACGGATCGGGCCCGGCGTCCTTCGGGCCGGCCTGGGAACCGCTGGCTGCGGGTCGACCGAGAGCCGTTGTCTACTGAACGCCGGGCCCCACCCGGGTCGCACCTTCCCCCGAGCTCCTGCGGAGCAGGGGGGACCCCCACCGGTCGAAACCCTCCCTCGCCCCCGAGGCGCGGGCGCTGAACCTGGCTCCCAGTGGTGGTGCGCCGGTGCGGCGCGCCACCCCATGACCCAGCGGCGTTCGACGACTGCGTGGAGGTTCGACCGGTCGGACGTCCTGTGGTGGACTCGGCCGAACCTACCGGCCGGTGGGCGCACTCTGTCAACAGTCGTGCGATCTGCGGCGATTGACCGATTCGGCTGGTCAGCGACGAAGATCCGCAGGTCGCGACGGAGCACATGGAGCAGTGGCCCACGGTGCGAATCGACCCGATGTCACTCGTCCGGCCGTACGTAGACCGTTTGTCCGAACACCACGGTCCGCAGGCACACGGGAAGGGCACTGCCCGGGGTGAGATCGGGCAGGCCAGGGGTGCCGGAACGGGGGTCGGTGGACCAGCGTGCGACCCGGTCGTCGGGCGCCTGGACGACGAGTTCGCCGGTGCGCCAGACCGCGTAGTCGGCGGGCGCGCCGGGCACGAGGGTGCCCGCGTCGTCCCGTCCGATCGCGCGCCAGCCGCCACGGGTGTGGGCGGTGAAGGCGGCGCGTACGGAGATCCGGTGGTCGGGCGTGCGGTGGAACGCGGCGGCCCGGACGGTGCCCCAGGGGTCGAGCGGGGTGACGGGGCTGTCGGAGCCGAAGGCCAGGGGGACTCCGGCGCGCAGCAGCGCCGTGTACGGGTTGAGGGTGCGGGCACGCTCGATGCCCAGGCGCTGTGCGTACATTCCGGTGTCACCGCCCCAGGCCGCGTCGAAGGCGGGCTGGACGGAGGCGGTGAGCCCGAACTCGGCGAAGGCGGCGACCGTTTCCGGGGTGAGCATCTCGGCGTGTTCGACGCGGTGACGGGCGGCGCGGACGCGGGCGAGGCCCAGGGCGGCCGCGGCGGCCCGCATCCCCTCGACGACATGGGTGATCGCCCGGTCGCCGATGGCGTGGAAGCCGGCCTGGAGCCCCGCCTCGGTACAGGCCGTGACGTGCGCGGCGACGGCGGCCGCGTCGAGGTGGCCGACGCCGGCGTGGGCGGCGTCGGCGTACGGCTCGTGGAGACAGGCGGTGTGCGAGCCGAGCGAGCCGTCGGCGAAGAGGTCTCCGGCCGCTCCGGCGGCTCCGAGGGCGCGAGCCCGCTCCACGTCGGTGTCGGCCCAGTAGCCGACGACCCGGGGCCCCGGCTCGTCGGTGGCGGTCTTCAGCAGGCCCGTGAAGTCGTCCTCGGAGGAGATGTCGGGCCCGCCGCACTCGTGGACGGTGCCGATCCCGAGGGACGCGGCGTGCCGCAGGGCGATGCGCTGGGCCTCGATGCGCTGCTCGGGCGACACGGCGGAGTACGCGGCGGAGCGCACGGCGTGATGTGCGTCGCCCGTGAGCGGCTCGCCGTCACGGAAGCCGTCCATGCCGCGGACCGCGGGCACCAGATCGAGCATCGCGGTCGTCACGAGCGCCGAGTGGACGTCGATCCGGGTCAGGTACAGCGGACGGCCTCCGGTGAGCTCGTCCAGCTCGGCCCGGGTCAGCGGCCGCTGCTCGGGCCAGCGGGAGGCGTCCCAGCCGTGCCCGATCAGGATGCGGTCGGCGGGACGGGCCGCCGCGTAGGACCGGACGCGCTCCGCCGCCCCGGCGAGCGACTCGGCGCCGGACAGATCGAGTCCGGTGAGCGCGAGTCCGGTCGCCGTCGTGTGGACGTGCGCGTCGACGAACGCGGGAGTGACCAGAGCCCCTTCCAGGTCGACGACCTCGTCCACACCGGAGGCGAAGGCGTCCGCGGCCCCCTCGGAGCCAACCCAGGCGATGTGCCCGCGCTCGACCACCATGGCGGTGGCGAAGGGGTCGGCGGGGCTGTGGACTTCTCCACCGCGCAGCAGCACGGTGCGGTGTTCGGCCGGGGGCACGCTCTCACTCATGGAGAACAGCCTAGATTCGCGGCGGCCGTGCCTCGTACGGGGTGGACAGGACCACGGTCGTCCGGGTCGAGACACCGGCCAGCGAGCGGATCTGGCCGAGCAGCTCCTCCAGCTCCAGCGGGGAGCCCACGCGCACCTTGAGGATGTAGTTCTCCTCACCGGCGACGCTGTGGCAGGCCTCGATCTCGGACACGCCGGCGAGGCGCTCGGCGATGTCGTCGGGGGCACTGGGGTCGAAGGGTTTCACCGAGATGAACGCGGTGAGGGGCAGTCCGACCTCTTCGGGGTCCACGACAGCGGCGTATCCCCGGATGACGCCGCGCTGCTCGAGCCGTCGGACGCGCTGATGCACCGCCGAGGTGGACAGGCCGGTGGCCTTGCCCAGGTCGGTGTAGCTCATGCGCCCGTCCTTGACGAGCAACTCGACGATCTGACGATCCAGCTCCTCCATGCAGGTCAACCTATTGCCCCGGATGCCCATCGGCACAGTCGGCGCCGTCCAGGAAGGGCACCTGCGGGGGGCATGTGACGAATGCCACAGCCACGCGGCCGTGTCCTTCGGGACCTCACGGTTACCCCCGGGGCGCGAAGGGAAGTGCTTGGTGTGGTCGAGGCCGCAAGCGCCTGGTCGGCCCCACCCGAGGGGGAGAAACTGCATGCAGAGTGTGAAGCGCACCGGACGTACCGAACCGGAGCCTGTTGAACCCGTTGGCCCTCAAGAGGACGACGAGCTGGACTTCTACGACACCTTCGAGATGTACCGGGTGATCTGCCCGGACTGCGCGCAGCCGATCGCGCTGCTCGCCGACGAGGTCGCGCTGCCGGAGCACGCACTGTGCCCGACACCGTGGAACCCGTTCGTGCTCTCGGTCTGTGCCGGGACCGGCCGGTCCGCCACGGAGGCGCGTCCGGCCGACGAGTCGCTGGAGGTCCAGGAGCAGGACACCGCACTGCTGTTGACGCTCCCTCAGGGGCTCGACTGGCGGACGCAGCCCTTCTCGCACGTGGGCGGTCCCGGCTCGCGCCCGTTCAAGATGCCGCCGATGCGACGGGCCGCCTGAGCGGATCGTCCGCCGGGTCCGTCCGGCGCTACCAGTAGGTTCCCCGCACCATGGCGGCGAGGCTGTCATGGTGCAGGATCATCCGGTCCGGGTTCTCCGGCACCGCCACCTCCCTGAAGTGCACCTGGCGGTATGCCACGCGCAGCATCACGATGGCGTGCCGCAGGGCGGCGTAGAGGGTGTGGAAGTCCATGTCGCGCGGTGTGTGGCCGGTCAGTTCGGCGTAGCGCCGCTCGATGTGCTCACGACGCAGGAAGTCCGGCAGCCCTCGCTGTCCGGAGACGGCCGTCAGATCCTGGAAGAAGCGGTGCAGGTACACCGTCCAGCCGAGGTCGACCTCGCGCGGGGCGAGGGCGGCCATCTCCCAGTCGAGGACGGCGGCGGGCTCGAAGCCGTCGTAGATGATGTTGCCGATGCGGGCGTCGCCCCAGGTGAGGACGGCCGGGCCCTCGTCGTCGGGCCAGTGCGCCTCCAGCCGGTCGAAAGCGCTCTCGATGAGCGGTGAGCGCGGCAGCCCGTCCACCACCCAGGCGTAGTAGGCGCGTTGGGCGTCCACGTGCCGCCGCAGCGCGCTCCCCTCGCGACTCCCCACCGGATACTGGTCGTGGAGCCGGGCGATGACGGAGATCGTGGCCTCCTCCAGCCGGGCACGTTCGCCGTCGGTCGCCGAGTGCAGCCAGTTCCCCTCGTACGTGTAAGGCATCACGTCCGGCGGCACACGGCCCTCGACGCGCTCCATGACGAAGAAGGGCGCACCGAGCGGAGCCGGGTCCTCCTCCAGCCAGAGCACCCGTGGCACGGGCAGATCGGTGTGCCGGGCGACGTCCCTCATCGTCTCGTACTGCCGGCGCAGGTCGTAGACGGGGAACACCGTGTAGGCGTCGGGGTCGGCGGCGAGGCGCACGGCGCAGGCGCGCAGCGGAGTTCCGGGATGGTCGATGTCGAAGAGCAGCGTCTCGCTGGACATGCCGTTGGACTCGGGGGCCCGGACGCCGGTGACTTCGGCGCCGGGCAGCCGGGCGTCGAGCCAGGCGGTGAGCCGGAGGGCGAGTGCCTGCGGGTCGCGGGTGGTGGTGCGGGGGCGTGGTGCCGTGGCCATGTCGGTGCTCCTCTGCTCCTCGCTCAACTGCGGGCGGGCCGACGGGAGTCGGCCGGTCGGCGGCCGTGCGCCACAGGCCGTGGAACGTGCGCCGTGCGGGTCAGCCGGCGACGGAGTCGTAGCCGGTGAACCCGCTCGGGTCGTGGCGGCCGAAGCTGCCGTGCTCGAAGATCCCGTAGCCGGTCCGGCCTTCGAGGGTGAACCGGGCTGCGTGGTCGGTGACGCCGAAGGCTGCCATGGGGTGGGTCGCCGGGTCCGACAGGTCGTAGGTGCGCCGGTCGGTCCATCCGCGGCCCTGCCAGGTGCCGTGCTGCCAGTCGGTGGCGGGCGGATAGCCCGCCCCCACGGCCAGGGGGGAGGAGCAGAGGGTTTCCGCGGTGAGTTCGAGAGGCTTGCCCGCGGGATCCGTGAGGTGGACGACCGCCCGTTCGGGGTGGCGGCTGCCCGGGCGGTAGCGGATCTCGGTCCGGGGCCAGCCGAGCTGGACGTCGCGTTCCCCGTCGCGGACGACGACGGCCTCGTTGAGCGAGCGGTGTCCGTCGGCGTCCTCCTGGGTGATGACCATCAGGAAGCGGTCGTCGAACCGGACGGGTATCCAGAGCCAGTGGAACCCCTCGGGGCGGAACTCGTCGCCGCGGCCCGCCTCTTCGCCGGGCAGGGGCCGCACGCCCCAGCTGCGGTCGCGTGTGCCCGTCCACTCCCCCGCCGTGACGGGTATCTCCTCGCCCGCGGCCCGGATCGTGCCCGTGCAGCGGCCGGCCTGGACGAAGCGCCGGCCTTCGAGCGTGAGCCGGTCTCCGCGGCGCTGCACATGATGCGGCTCCCAGACGGCCGGGAAGTCGGCCTCCCAGACGAGGTCGTACGAGAACGACCCGGGATCCGCGGGATCGTCCGCGCAGCGCAGGCGTATCCGGCGCAGCGGCTCCTCGACGACGATGCTCAGCGGCCCGACGGTCAGCCGCAGCCGGTCGTCCCCGAGCGCGTCGGAGGCGCGTACGGCGTGCAGCCGGTCCCCGGTGCGCAGGGTGGCGTAGGCGTCGATGACCCCGGCGTTGGGGTACACCCCCAGCCCCGCGACGAGCAGAGCGCGGCCCCGGTGGTCGAACACCTGGAAGATGCACCGGTCGTAGGCGTTCCGGTCGCCGGTGACGACGTGCTTCATGGAGAGCGGAGCCTGATGGACCGGGTACTCGTCGAGCGCGATGGGACGATCCTGGGACACGACGGCCTCCTCGCCGGGCGGGAGGATGACGGTACGTCAGAACCCTTGGGGGAGCCATACGCGTGCCGACGGGGGAAACGGGCGGACCGGGCGCCCCGGCACCCGATGGGTACGTCACGAACAGGGGCTCGAATGACACCGGCGGTGACCCCGCGGGCCCGATCGCCGTTTGGACGGACATGACCGCGCAGCACCCCAAGAGCGGCCCGGGCCGCCGCCGGCTGATGACGCCACGTCAGGAAGAATCGGTTCCGCATGCGGCCGATCCGCCCATCTACAGCGATCTGATGCATCGCTGGGCCAGTGCGGGACGGACCCTTCCGGGCCGCCGTGACCAGGAGTGGAACAGGCTCACGGCGGCACCGGTGTGGACCGGGCGGACCGGCTGGGTCAGTGGGACTCTGGCCCAGCGAGGTGACGGGCGATGACCATGCGCTGGATCTGATTCGTGCCCTCGACGATCTGCAGCACCTTCGCCTCGCGCATCAGCCGCTCGACCGGGAAGTCCGCGGTGTAGCCGTAGCCGCCCAGGATCTGCACGGCGTCCGTCGTCACCTGCATCGCCGTGTCCGTGCAGAAGAGCTTGGCCATGGCCGCCTGCCGCGAGAACGGCCGGCCGGCGTCGCGCAGCCGGGCGGCGGCCAGATACAGCGCCCTGCCCGCCTCCACCTTCGTCGCCATGTCGGCGAGCATGAAGCGCAGCCCCTGGAAGTCGGCGATCGGGCGGCCGAACTGCTTCCGGTCGGTGGCGTACGCGAGGGCCTCGTCCAGCGCCGCCTGGGCGACGCCGATCGCACAGGCGGCGATGCCGAGACGCCCCGAGTCGAGAGCGGACAGTGCGATAGCGAAGCCCTGCCCCTCGTCGCCGATCCGGCGCGAGTCAGGGACCCGCACTCCGTCGAAGTGCAGCTGGGCGGTGGGCGAGCCCTTCATGCCCATCTTCTTCTCGGGAGCCGCGGCGCTCAGCCCCTCGGCGTCGCCCGGCACCAGGAACGCCGTGATGCCACGGGCCCCCTCGCCGCCGGAGCGGGCCAGGACGGTGCAGAAGTCGGCCACCCCGCCGTGCGTGATCCAGGCCTTGGTGCCGGTGATGACCCAGTCGTCGCCGTCCCGCACGGCCTTCGTCCGCAGTGACGCGGCGTCCGAACCGGACGACGGCTCGGAGAGGCAGTAGGCACCGAGCAGCCCGCCGCCCAGCATGGCGGCGAGATGCTCGCCCTGCTGCTCCTTGGTGCCGTAGTTGGCCAGCGCGTGGCAGGCGAGGGAGTGGACGCTGACGCCCAGCCCCACGGTGAGCCGGGCCGCGGCCAGCTCTTCCAGAACCTGCAGGTAGACCTCGTACGGCTGGTCACCGCCGCCGTACTCGGAATCGTACGGAAGACCGAGCAGTCCCGACTCCGAGAGCAGGGAGAACAGCTCGCGCGGGAAGTGTCCCGCGTCCTCCTCCTCGGCCGCGCGTGGAGCGATCTCCCGCTGGACGATCTCACGGACCAGGGTGATCAGATCCCTGGCCTCCTCGGTGGGCAGTATGCGGTCCACCGGCTGCGGGGCGCGGTCGGGCATAGCGGCGCTCTCCTCCCTGTCGGGCGCTGCGGCGGTCGCGCGCGAAGGGTTGGGCGGCGCCGCCGGATGTCACCTGATGCGCCGATGCTGCCCTCCCGGATCACGGAAGTGGCTGACCAGCGGCTGTGGCGCGTTGAGTATGCCCCATCAGGGGGCGTCCGTCACGGGGCGCTTTCGCCACCCGCGTCACCTTCGGACACTCCTCGAAGTTGGTCCGAACCATTGACCAACTGGTCTAGTCCTCCTACCGTTCCCAGCAGCACATGACCGGTTCATGTCATGCGCACCGGTCTTCACGCCGCATCACCTCCCCCCACCCGCTCTCCCTCCCCCACGAGGAGACACGATGCTCGGACCCCGACCCCCACGCGCCCGCTTCCGGGCCCTGATCGCCGCGGTCTGTACGGCCGTCCTCGGCGCCGGCCTGCTCGCCGGAGCCGGCACGGCCACCGCCACCGCCACCGCCACCGCCACCGCCACCGCCACCGACGCCACCGCAGGCCCGGCCGCCGCCCCCAGGGCCGGCTCCAACGTGGTCGGCTACTTCACCAACTGGGGCGTCTACCAGCGCAATTACCATGTCAAGAACATCGAGACGTCCGGCTCCGCGAGCAAGCTCACCCACATCAACTACGCCTTCGGCAACGTCACCGGCGGCAAGTGCGTCATCGGCGACGCCTTCGCCGACCACGAGAAGGCGTACACCGCCGACCAGTCCGTCGACGGCGTCGCCGACACCTGGGACCAGCCGCTGCGCGGCAGCTTCAACCAGCTGCGCAAGCTGAAGAAGCTGCACCCCGGCCTCAAGGTCATCTGGTCGTTCGGCGGCTGGACGTGGTCGGGCGGCTTCACCGAGGCCGCGAAGAACCCCGCGGCCTTCGCCGAGTCCTGCTACGGCCTGGTCGAGGACCCGCGCTGGGCGGACGTCTTCGACGGCATCGACATCGACTGGGAGTACCCGAACGCCTGCGGCCTCTCCTGCGACACCAGCGGGCGGGACGCCTTCGGGAACCTGATGTCGGCGCTGCGCGCGAAGTTCGGCTCCTCGAACCTCGTCACCGCGGCGATCACCGCGGACGCCAGCAGCGGCGGAAAGATCGACGCGACGGACTACGCGGGCGCCGCCCAGTACGTCGACTGGTACAACCCGATGACGTACGACTTCTTCGGCGCCTGGGCCGCCCAGGGCCCGACGGCGCCGCACTCCCCGCTCACCTCGTACGCCGGCATCCCGCAGGCCGGCTTCGACTCGGACGCCGCGATCCAGAAGCTCAAGGGTCTCGGGATCCCGTCGTCGAAGCTGCTGCTCGGTATCGGCTTCTACGGGCGCGGCTGGACGGGTGTGACGCAGTCGGCGCCGGGAGGTACGGCGACCGGGCCCGCCCCGGGGACGTACGAGCAGGGCATCGAGGACTACAAGGTGCTCAAGACCACGTGCCCGGCCAACGGCACGGTCGCGGGGACGGCGTACGCGCACTGCGGCAGCCAGTGGTGGAGCTACGACACGCCCGCCACGATCGCCGGGAAGATGGCGTACAAGAACCAGCAGGGGCTCGCCGGCACGTTCTTCTGGGAGCTCAGCGGTGACACGACCGACGGGGAGCTGATCAGGTCGATCGGCTGAGTCACCGGGTGAGGAGGGCGGGGAACCGGTCCGGTTCTCCGCCCTCACTCATGTGCCCGGAAGGTCAGAGGAGCCCGGCCTGGGTGACCAGCATCGCGAAGACGACGACGAGGACCCAGCCCACGATGTGCTCGACGATCTTGGGGCCGTCGTCCTTGGGGCCGCCCGTGCGGGCCCGGGCGTCGGTGGCGTTGGCTGTGGTCGCGGTCATGGCTGCTCACTCGGTCGTCGTCGTGGTCGTGGACGCCCCCCGTGACGGTCCCTCCACGCCCTGGGGGCGTAGGGGGTGACCCGACCACAGTGCCAGCCCGACGGCCCGTGGGCAGTGACACCGCTCACTGCCCACGGGACGCCGAGGAGCCGCTCAGTCGATGCCGAGGGCGGCGAGAGCCTTGCGCTGCGCGGCCGTCGGGTGCTCGGGCCAGTACAGGTAGCAGACACCGCCTGTGCCGGACGCCACGTTCCCGCTCGCGTTGTACCGCTTGGTACGGAGCCAGATCGTCTCCCACTCGGCCCGCTTGTAGACCCGGCGCACGGCCTCGTTGCTCGGCGAGGCCGGATCGTTGGCGATCACGTCGCCGCCGGCCGTGAAGCCGATCACGGTCATCAGATGGCCGGAGGTGCCGTAGCCCGCGCCGGTGAGCTCCTCCTTCAGGAAGGACTGGGACGTTATGGCCGGGATTCCGGCCCTGACGAGCGCCTCCAGCTGGTCGAGGGACTCAAGCCTCGTGACGACGGCGTTCATGTCCCGGTACGTGGCCGCGTAGGCGGCGTTGAAGGGCCAGTTGCCGCAGCCGTCGTACTGGTGGTCGAAGGTGTGACGGGCGGCGTGGCAGACCTGCGGGTCGGCGAAGGCGGGATTCACCCACGCGAGCTCCTGCGCCGACGGCTTGCGCCCCCAGTACTCGATGATCATCTGCGAGGAGGTGGGGCTGCACCAGGCCTCGCCGCCGTTGTCGTACTCGGGGTACTGGCCCACATGGATGTTCTGCGAGTAGCGGGGCACCGCCAGCTCACGGGCCATCCGGGGCGTGGAGGCCGGCACGGTGAAGCGGTCCGGGATGTCGGAGGCCATGGCGCCCACACGCCACACCGTGGGGGTCAGGTCCGTACCGGGCGTGCGGTAGAGGGTGAGGCGCAGGCGGTAGGAGGCCAGCCGCAGCCCGCCGACCGGATCGTCCACCGAGAAGGTGTCGGTCCAGATGGTGCTCCGGCCGTCGGTCTGGTCGTCCACGGACGTGCGGCGGACGTCCCCGTCGCCCGCCGCCCAGCGGCCCATCACGAACCACGGCGTCCTGGTGCCGTCCGTGTACGTGCCGGACAGCTCGGTCTGCAGCCAGGTGCCGGACGGAGTGCGGGCGTTCCAGGAGGCGATGACCTCGGTCGCGGGAACCCGCGGCCGGTGGACGGGCGAGGTCCACGTCGCGTACTCCCAGGTGCTCGTCAGCCCGGTGTGCGGATCCGCGTACTCGGTGCGCCCGGCGGGGGTGTCGACGACCAGTCCGGGACGGCGGCCCGCCACGGCCCGGGTTCCGGCCGCCGAGCCGCTGCGCCAGTCGGTGTACGAGTTCCAGAAACGGTTGTCGACGAGCGGACGCGGCCCGCCGGAACGGGCCGGGACGGCGGCCGCCGCCGCCACGGGGGCGGCGGAGGACAGGGCGCTCCCGCCCGCCGCTGCGGCCAGGCCCGCGGTCAGTACGGTTCTGCGCGAGGCGGGAGTGCTCATGGGACCTCCGGAAGCGGTCGTGGGACGCGGACGGTGGGGGCGACAGTGGGCCAACTATCGCGGGTCCCCGGCGGCCTCGGCCAGTGATTCGCACCGCGTCGCCCCCACCAATATTGGTCTCGACCAGTGATATGACCTGCGACGGTCCCGGCCCGCCACCGAACCGGCCCCTTAGGGTGACCCCATGAGCCCCCTCGTCTCCCTTGACCGCGCCGCCGCGGTCCTGCGCACCCTGCCGCCGTCCTGCGGGCCGGTGCGGCTGATCGCGGTCGACGGTCACGCGGGCTCGGGCAAGAGCACCTTCTCCACGCTGCTCGCGGCGGCGCTCGGCGGGGCACCCGTGCTCCGTCTCGACGATCTCGCCACCCACGACGAACTCTTCGAGTGGACGGGCCGGTTGCTCGACCAGGTGATAGCGCCGCTGTCCAGGGGCGAGAGCGCGCGGTACCGGCCCTACGACTGGACGCTGCGCCGCTTCGGCACCCCCCGTCCGCTGCCCGCGGCGGAGGTGGTCCTGGTCGAGGGAGTCGGGTCGGGCCGGCGGGCGCTGCGGCCTCATCTCGCCCGGCTCCTGTGGATGGACCGGGAGCCCGAGGCTTCATGGCTCCGGGGCCGGCGCCGCGACGGGCCGGCGCTGTCCGGCTTCTGGGACGGCTGGACGGTGGCGGAGACGCGCCATTTCGCCGGGGACCCCTCGCGGCCCTTCGCCGACACGCTGGTACGGGAGTTGCCCGAGGGTTACGAGTGGCTCCCGGGGCCGAACGCGACAGCGGGAGCGAATCATTCCGTCACGGAGCGTGAGCACCTCACACCGCCGTACCGAGCAGTCGGAAATCCACCCCGCCGAGGGCCCAACTCCGCTTGACCCAGGGCCCTTACAGGTCTTACGTTCTCAATGTGCGGCTTTTCGGAGCCGCCCGGACGCGAAGCCCCCGGTTGTTCCCCCGTGATCGGGGGCTTCGTTCTGCCCTCAGCACCCCTTTTCAGCGCCGTCCCGGCACCCCACGCTCACCCAGGGTCACCGTCCGCCGGACGCTCGCGCCACCCTTAATCAGCTGCCCCCTGCGCAGGTACGATGCATCTCGGTGCGGTCAAATCCCGTCCGCGACAAGGTGGTTCGGCACGCTCCGACGGGCATCCGCCCGTCGGGACAGCACGGGGGCACGGTATGTGGGGGACCCGATGGACATCGGCACGCAGGGCTCACCGGCCCCGGCCGACCTCGCCTGGGTGCGCGGCGTGGACGCCTACACCATGGGCGCGTATCCGCAGGCCGAGGAGGAGTTCAGAACCGCGGTGCGGCTCGACCCCGGAATGGCGGACGGCTGGCTCGGCCTGCACGCGCTGCGGGTCGACACCACCACCGCCCTGCTGCGGATGTACCGCAACCGGGAGCGCTTCGGTGAGCAGCGGACCCGGCACCGCCGCACGCTGAACTCCTGGTACTGGCTCGGCTGGTGGGTGCAGCCGGTGCTGGAGAGTCCGCGCGACCTGCTGCTCGCACACGCCTCGCACTGGCTCGACGGGCGCCATGTGCCGGAGCTGGACCGGGCGCTCGCCGGGCTGCCGCCCGTCGACGCCGATCCGCAGGTGCGGTTCCTGCACGCCTGCCGGGCGTATCTGGTCAAGGACTGGGACCAGCTCCTGCGGTACACCGAGCCACTCGTCAACGATCCGCTGCTGGGCATCGAGGCCGGCCTGTTCGGCGGCATGGCGCGGGTGCGGCTGGAGATGTACGGGCAGGCCGAACCCCTGCTGTCCACCGCCCTGATGCGCTGCCGCAGCGAGCAGCCGCAGCGCAAGGAACTCCGGTACTGGTTGGCGCGGGCCCACGAGGGCACCGGCCGCAGTGCCGCCGCGCTGCCGCTGTACCGGGCGGTGCACCGGGTCGACCCGGCCTTCATGGACACCTCTGCGCGGCTCGCGGCGATCGCCGAGTACGACGGCATCGACGGGACGGACGAGGCGCTCGGCCTCGCGGCGGTGTCTCTGGCGGGCGCCGGCGCGGGCTTCGGTCAGGACGCGATGGATCCGCAGCCCGCCGAGGCCGATCCGCCGTTCGTGCCCGAGCCCCGGTTCGGCGGCGACCCGCAAGCCCCGCTGGGCGCACCGGCACCGGCCACGGCCGCGGGGCCGCCCGACGGGGTACGGGAGAAGGCCGCCGCGCCCGCCGCGGCCACGCCGCAGTTCCCGTCCGGCCCCACCGATCCCGTGCTCCTCGCCGAGGCGCTCGCCGAGCTGGAGCGGATGGTGGGCCTGGAGCCGGTCAAGCGCCAGGTGAAGGCGCTCTCCGCCCAGCTGAACATGGCACGGCTGCGGTCGGGGCAGGGCCTTCCGGTGCAGCCCCCGAAACGGCACTTCGTCTTCTCGGGCCCCTCCGGCACCGGAAAGACGACGGTGGCCCGCATCCTCGGCCGGGTCTTCTACGCGCTCGGGCTGCTCGGCGGCGACCATCTCGTGGAGGCCCAGCGCTCCGACCTGGTCGGCGAGTTCCTCGGCCAGACGGCCGTGAAGGCCAATGAGCTGATCGACTCCGCGCTCGGCGGTGTGCTGTTCGTGGACGAGGCGTACTCCCTCTCCAACACGGGCTACAGCAAGGGAGACGCGTACGGCGACGAGGCGCTGCAGGTGCTGCTGAAGCGCGCCGAGGACAACCGGGACCATCTGGTGGTCATCCTCGCCGGCTATCCGGAGGGCATGGACCGCCTCCTCGCCACCAACCCCGGACTGTCCTCCCGCTTCACCACCCGGGTCGACTTCCCCTCGTACCGGCCGCTGGAGCTGACCGCCATCGGTGAGGTCCTCGCGGCGGCGAACGGGGATCTGTGGGACGAGGAGTCGCTGGACGAGCTGCGCTCGATCAGCGGTCATGTGGTGGACCAGAACTGGATCGACGAGCTGGGCAACGGCCGGTTCCTGCGCACTCTGTACGAGAAGAGCTGCGCGTACCGCGACCTGCGGCTCTCGGGATACGCCGGCACCCCGACGCGCGAGGACCTGGCGACGCTCCGGCTGCCCGACCTGATGCAGGCCTACGGCGAGGTCCTCTCGGGCCGCAGCTCCCAGGACCCGCCGGGTCCGTGACGTCCCGCGCCGCCTCCGGGGCGGCCACGGCATGGTCCGGGTGCGAGGACACGAGGGCCGGGACCGAGCCCCGGACCGATCTCCCGAACGGGCCCCGGCCCGAGGAGGGGAGGGGCAGGAATCCCCCGCCCCTCCCCCGAGCTCAGCCCGCCATCGCGCGCTCCGGGTCCGGAGCCGGCGCGGCCGGGACGGGGACGACGGGCGTCCGGTGGGCGGGGTCACGGACCTCGCCGACCAGTTTCTCCAGGACGTCCTCCAGGGCGACGAGACCCAGCACCCGCCCCGACGCGTCGGCGACCTGCGCCAGATGGGTGGCGGCGCGCCGCATCACGGTGAGGGCGTCGTCCAGCGGCAGCTCCGCCCGCAGCGTGGCCATGGGCCGCCAGATGTGCTGCGGTACGGCCCGCTCGCCGTCCTCCAGGTCGAGGACGTCCTTGACGTGGAGGTAGCCCATGAAGGGCCCGCTGCCCTCGCCGCGGACGGGGAACCTGGAGTAGCCCGTACGGACGGTCAGCTCCTCGATCTGCCGCGGTGAGACGGACGGCGGCACGCTCACCAGCGCCGAGCGGACTATGAGGACGTCCCTCACGGGGCGGCTGCCCAGCTCCAGCGCGTCGCCGAGCCGCTCCTGCTCCTCCCGGTCCAGCAGACCGGCCTGGCCCGCGTCCTCGACCAGCTGGCCCAGCTGGTCGCTGGTGAAGACCGCCTCGACCTCGTCCTTCGGCTCCACCCGGAACAGCTTCAGCACCAGCCGGGCGCACGCGCCCAGACTCGCGGTCACCGGGCGGCACAGCCGGGCGAAGCCGACCAGCGTGGGACTGAGCCAGAGCGCGGTCTTCTCCGGCGCGGCCATCGCGAGGTTCTTCGGCAGCATCTCGCCGACGACGAGATGCAGGAAGACGACGACGGCGAGGGCGATGACATAGCCGAGCGGGTGGATCAGCGCCTCGGGTACGTGGACGGCGTGGAAGACCGGCTCCAGCAGGTGCGCCACGGTCGGCTCCGCCACCGCGCCGAGCGTCAGCGAGCAGACGGTGATGCCGAACTGCGCCGCCGCCATCATCTGCGGCAGGTTCTCCAGCCCGTACAGGACCTGCCGGGCCCGCGAGGAGCCCCCGGCCGCGAGGGGTTCGACCTGGCTGCGGCGCACCGACACCAGGGCGAACTCGGCGCCGACGAAGAAGCCGTTGGCGAGCACGAGGAGCAGCGCGAACAGCAGTTGGAGGACGCTCATCGCACAGCCTCCGCGAAGGTCTCCGCGAGGGCCTGGCCGTCCGCGGTACGGACCAGCCTCACCCGTTCGGCCCGGTACCGGTCCACCTGCCGCACCGAGAGGCGCCAGCCGGGCAGCTCGGCCCGGTCGCCGGGCGCCGGGATACGGCCGAGGAGGTCGGCGACGAGCCCGGCGACGGTCTCGTAGGGACCGTCGGGCACGTCGAGGCCTATCCGCCGCAGGGTGAGGACCCGGCAGCTGCCGTCGGCCTCCCAGGCGGGGTTGCCGTCCTCGGGCGCGATCGCGGCCAGCTCGGGCCGGTCGTCGCCGTGGTGGTCGTGCTCGTCGCGGACCTCGCCGACGAGTTCCTCGACGATGTCCTCCAGGGTGACCACCCCCGCCGTACCGCCGTACTCGTCGACGACGACGGCTATCGGCTGCTCGCTGCGCAGCCGCTCCAGCAGCTGCCGCACCGGCAGGGTCTCGGGAACCAGCAGCGGGGGGACCGCGATCCGGCCGACGGGGGTGCGCTGCCTCTGGTGCGCCTGCACGGCGAGCGCGTCCTTGAGATGGACCATGCCGACGATCTCGTCGATGCGGTCCCGGTAGACGGGGAAGCGGGAGAGGCCGGTGGCGCGGGTGAGGTTGAGGACGTCCGCCGCGGTCGCGTCGGACTGCAGCGCGCTCATCTTCACGCGCGGGGTCATCACGTGCTGTGCGGTGAGCCCGCCGAGGGACAGGGTCCGTACGAACAGATCGGCGGTGTCCTGCTCCAGCGTGCCGGCACGTGCCGAGTGACGGGCCAGGGAAACCAGTTCGCCGGGGGTGCGGGCGGATGCCAGCTCCTCCGCCGGTTCGACTCCGAACGCCCGTACGAGACGGTTGGCGGCGGCGTTGAGCAGCGTGATCACGGGCCTGAACAGCGTCGAGAAGCGGTGCTGCGGGCCGGCCACGAACCGGGCCACCTGCAACGGCCGCGACACGGCCCAGTTCTTCGGGACGAGCTCACCGACCACCATCTGCACGGCGGAGGCGAGCAGCATGCCGATCACGACGGCGACGCCGGGGACGGCACCGTCGGGTATGCCCACCGCGGTGAGCGGCGCGTCGAGCAGCTGTGCGAGCGCGGGCTCGGCGAGCATGCCGACGACGAGGGAGGTGATGGTGATGCCGAGCTGGGTGCCGGACAGCTGGAACGACAGCTCGCGCAGGGCTCGTACGACGCCCCCGGCGCGGCGGTCGCCCTCGGCGGCTGCGCGCTCGGCGTCCGCGCGCTCCACGGTGACCAGGCCGAATTCGGCGGCCACGAAGAAGCCGTTGGCGAGGATGAGAAGGAATGCCGCGCAGAGCAGCAGTAGCGGGATGATCATGCCGCCGCCTCCTGTGAGGGGGCGGCGCAGGTACTACCGGACGATCCGTCCATTGCTGGAGGGAGTCACTCCTCGGGTCGCAGGGTGCCTCGCGGGCCACGGTCGGCCGCGCGGGTGCGAGGCGGAGGCGCACTCGGCGCCTCCGCCTCAAGAGTAATCACGAGTCTGCCCCGAGGGGCAGGGGCTCAGCCGTTGTCGGTGCCGGTGCCGCGCGATTCGGCGAGGAGGCGCAGGGCGCGCGCGTCACGGATGGCGTGCCGACGGGCGACTCCCGGCTGGATTCCCAGGACCGGGAGGCTGGTGCCGTCACTCAGATCGAGGAACACCCAGGGGTCACCCGGACGGAGGTTGACACGGAGGATCTCCGCCCACTCCAGCCGGCGGCTGCGGGTCAGGTTGACGACGGTGACGCCCAGCTCGTCGGCGACGACCTTGGGGCGGCTGAGCAGCGCCAGCACCCCGAAGAAGAGCAGCGCGGTCAGGACGAAGCTGATCCGCTCGCCGGTACTGAGCTTGTCCAGGGCGAACGCGACGGCGGTGATGACGACGAACATCACCGTCCCGACGGACAGCAGGACGGCCCGGGTGCGGGTCGGCCTGAAGGTCACCGGGAGAGCGGGCAGCTCCTGTTGTTCCACAGTCATGGTCGGTGCGTTCCTCGGAGCCTCAGAGCCGGCACGCGTGGATCGCGGTCGTGAGGATCGCGCGGGCGCCCAGTGCGTACAGATCGTCCATGATCCGCTGTGCCTCCTTGGCCGGCACCATCGCACGGACGGCGACCCAGCCCTCGTGGTGCAGCGGGGAGACGGTCGGGGACTCGAGTCCCGGGGTGAGGGAGACGGCCTGCTCCAGGTGCTCGACGCGGCAGTCGTAGTCCATCATCACGTAGGAGCGGGCGACGAGAACGCCCTGCAGACGGCGCAGGAACTGCTGCACCTTGGAGTCGTCGGCCTTGGCGCCGGTGCGGCGGATGACGACGGCCTCGGAGGTGAGGATCGGCTCGCCGATCACGCCGAGGCCGGCGTTGCGCAGACTGGTGCCGGTCTCCACGACATCGGCGATGACCTGGGCGACGCCCAGCTCGATCGCGGTCTCCACCGCGCCGTCGAGGTGGACGACGGACGCGTCGATGCCGTTGTCCGCGAGGTGCTTGGCGACGATGCCCTCGTACGAGGTGGCGATGGTCAGCCCGCCGAACTCCTCGACACCGGAGGCGGTGCCGGGCTTGGTGGCGTAGCGGAACGTGGAGCGGGCGAAGCCGAGCTGGAGGATCTCCTCGGCGTTGGCACCGGAGTCCAGCAGCAGGTCACGGCCGGTGATGCCGATGTCGAGGCGGCCCGAGCTGACGTAGATCGCGATGTCGCGCGGGCGCAGGTAGAAGAATTCGACCTCGTTCTCCGGGTCGACCAGGACGAGTTCCTTGGAGTCCTTGCGCTGGAGGTAGCCCGCCTCATGGAGCATCTCCCCCGCAGGTCCGGAGAGTGAACCCTTGTTGGGGACGGCGATGCGCAGCATGAGGCGGGCTTCCTTTGTGTGCGGAGGAGCGTGCGTAGGGAGGGTGAGCCGGTTCGGTCCGTACGGAACGAGTGTGCTCAGAGATGGGCGTAGACGTCGTCGAGGCTGATCCCGCGCGCGACCATCATCACCTGGACGTGGTACAGCAACTGGGAGATCTCCTCGGCGGCGGCGTCCTTGCCCTCGTACTCGGCGGCCATCCAGACTTCGGCGGCCTCCTCGACGACCTTCTTGCCGATGGCATGGACGCCCTTGTCCACCAGTTCGGCGGTGCGGGAGGTGGCGGGATCGCCGTTGGCGGCCTTGTGCTGGAGCTCGGCGAAGAGCTCCTCGAACGTCTTCTTGGACATGGTGGTCCCACCCTACGCGGAAGCGGGCTCTCCTCAGCGCCAGGGTTCAGATACTGAACGCAGCGTGGCCGCGGTGGACACGGCGGCGGTGACGGCCTCATGTCCCTTGTCCTCGTTGGAGCCCTCCAGGCCGGCCCGGTCGAGAGCCTGTTCCTCGGTGTCACAGGTCAGTACGCCGAAGCCGACGGGAACGCCGGTGTCGACGGAGACCTGGACGAGGCCCTGGGTGACGCCCTGGCACACGTACTCGAAGTGGGGCGTGCCGCCGCGGATGACGACGCCGAGCGCCACGATCGCGTCGTAGCCGCGGCCTGCCAGCACCTTGGCGACGACGGGCAGCTCGAAGCTGCCCGGGACGCGCAGCAGGGTGGGTTCGTCGATGCCCAGCTCGTGGAGGGCGCGCAGGGCGCCGTCGACGAGACCGTCCATGATCTTCTCGTGCCACTGGGCCGCGATGACGGCCACGCGGAGGTCTCCGCAGTTGCGTACGGACAGTTCGGGTGCGCCCTTGCCGCTCACGTTTCTCCTCGATCCGGTTCTTGCTGTCTTGACTGTCCTGCCGGTGCCGCCGGTCCTGCCGGTCCGGCGGGTCCTACTGGTTGCCGCAGGTGGAGGCGGTGGCGCCGTCCAGCCAGGGCAGGTCGTGCCCCATGCGGTCCCGCTTGGTGCGCAGGTACCGCAGATTGTGCTCGCCCGCCTGCAGCGGCATGACCTCACGGCCCTGGACCTTCAGTCCGTGCCGCACGAGTGCGCTGATCTTGTCGGGGTTGTTGGTCATCAGGCGCAGGCTGTGTACGCCGAGGTCCTCGAGGATCTGGGCGCCCGCCGCGTAGTCCCGGGCGTCGGCGGGCAGGCCGAGTTCCAGATTGGCGTCGAGCGTGTCGCGGCCGCGTTCCTGCAGCTCGTACGCCCGCAGCTTGGACACCAGTCCGATGCCTCGGCCCTCGTGGCCGCGGAGATAGACGACGACCCCGCGGCCCGCCTCGGTGATGCGCTTCATGGAGGCTTCCAGCTGGGGGCCGCAGTCGCAGCGCAGCGAGTGGAAGATGTCGCCGGTGAGGCACTCGGAGTGCACGCGGACGAGGACGTCCTCGCCGTCGCCGAGGTCGCCGTGGACCAGCGCGACGTGCTCGACGCCGTCGGTCGTGGAGCGGTAGCCGTACGCCGTGAACGCGCCGTGCGCCGTCGGCAGGTTGACCTCGGCCTCGCGGCGGACGGTCGGCTCGGAGCTGCGGCGGTAGGCGACGAGGTCCTCGATGGAGATGATCGTGAGCCCGTGCTTGCGGGCGAACGGGATCAGCTCGGGCAGGCGCAGCATGACGCCGTCCTCGCCGGCGATCTCGACGATCGCGCCGGCGGGCCGCAGTCCCGCGAGCCGGGCGAGGTCGACGGCCGCCTCGGTGTGCCCGTTGCGCACGAGGACGCCGCCGGGCTTGGCGCGCAGCGGGAAGACATGGCCGGGGCGCACGAGGTCGGTGGGCTCGGCCGTGCCGCTCGCCAGCAGCTGGAGGGTGGTGGCGCGGTCGGCGGCGGAGATGCCGGTGGTGACACCGTACGCGGGGGCGGCGTCGACGGAGACGGTGAAGGCCGTGCTCATCGACTCGGTGTTGTGCTCGACCATCTGCGGCAGCCGGAGCCGCTCCAGTTCGTCGCTCTCCATGGGGGCGCAGATCAGCCCCCGGCACTCGCTCATCATGAACGCGACGATCTCGGGCGTGGCCTTCTCGGCGGCGATGACGAGGTCGCCCTCGTTCTCACGGTCCTCGTCGTCGACGACCACGACGGGGCGGCCCGCGGCGATGTCACGGATGGCCTGGTCGACGGGGTCGAGCACGAGCTCCTCCTCCGGGTACCAGGTGGTGTGGATCGAAGGTGCGGCGTGGAACGCCTCGGTCGGGGTGGTGGGAGCCGGGCGGGATGTCATGCTGCCGCTCCTTCCAGGGCGGGAGACGTACGGGATCGCAGCCACCAGTCGCGCAGGCCCCACAGGACGAGCGCGCCGTAGATGACGTAGACGAACCCGGAGAAGGCGAAGCCGTTGGCGAAGTTCAGCGGTACGCCGACGAGGTCGACCAGCAGCCAGGCGAACCAGAACTCGACCATGCCGCGGGCCTGGGCGTACATGGCGACCAGCGTGCCGACGAAGATGTACGCGTCCGGCCAGGGGTCCCAGGACAGGGACGGGTAGGCGGTGAAGAGCAGGGCGACGGCGACGGTGCCGAGCGCGGCTCCGGCCAGCATCACGCCGCGCTGGCGCCAGGTGGCGAAGCGTACGGCGATCGAGCCGTCCTGGGCCTGCTGCCGGCCGCGGGTCCACTGCCAGTAGCCCCAGGCCGCGACGGCCATGACGACGACCTGCTTGCCTGCGCTGCCGGTCAGATGGGACGTGGCGAACGCGGCGAAGAGGATGAGGCCGGACAGGAACTGTGCGGGCCAGGTCCATATGGAGCGGCGCCAGCCGAGCGCGAGGGCGATCAGGCCGATCACGTTGCCGATCATGTCGGACCACTTGATGTGCTGGTCGAAGGCCGTGAAGGCCTCGGAGTTCAGCCAGTCCAGGGCGCTCACTCGCCGCTCTCCTTCGCGTCCGCGCCGAGCAGCCGCTCGACGTACTTGGCGATGACGTCGACCTCGAGGTTGACCGGGTCGCCGGGCTGCTTGATGCCGAGCGTGGTCAGCGCGAGGGTGGTGGGGATCAGGCTGATGGTGAAGTGGTCGGCGCCCGCGTCGACGACGGTGAGGCTGACTCCGTCGACGGTGATGGAGCCCTTCTCGACGACGTAGCGGGCGAGCTCCGCCGGGAGGGAGACCTTGACGAGCTCCCAGTGCTCGGACGGAGTGCGCTCGACGATCGTGCCGGTGCCGTCGACGTGTCCCTGGACGATGTGCCCGCCGAACCGGCCGTCGGCCACCATCGGCCGCTCAAGGTTGACCCGGGAGCCGACGGCGAGCGCGCCCAGGCTGGAGCGCTTCAGCGTCTCGGCCATCACATCGGCGGTGAACTCGCCGTCGCCGGTCTCCACGACGGTGAGGCAGACGCCGTTCACGGCGATGGAGTCGCCGTGCTTCGCGTCCTCGGTGACGACGGGTCCGCGCAGTCGGAAGCGGGACGAGTCACCGAGGTCCTCGACGGCGGTGACCTCGCCCAGCTCTTCGACGATTCCGGTGAACACTCTCAGGCTCCCTTGGGGACGGTCGCGGTGATGCGCAGGTCGGGGCCGAGGCGGACGGCCTCGGTCACGTCGAGCCGCAACGCTTCGGTGATGGTGGTGATTCCGGCGTCGGCGAGGGCGGGGCGGCCCGCGCCGAGGAGTACGGGGGCGAGATAGCCGACGACGGCGTCGACGGCTCCCGCGGAGACGAAGGACCCGGCCAGCGTCGGGCCGCCTTCGAGCAGCACGGAGCGGACGCCGCGTGCGTACAGGGCGTCCAGCAGCGCGGGTACGGACAGGCCGTGGCCCGCCCTGGGCAGCCGTACGACGTCCGGGAGGGCGGTCTCGGCGTCCTCGGCGACCGCGATCAGGGTCGGCGCGGTGTCGTCGAGGACGCGGGCGCCGGGCCTCACGGCGGTGGCGTCGGTGTCGATGACGACCCTCAGCGGCTGGGTCACTGCGTCGATGCCGCGGACCGCGAGGTGCGGGTCGTCGGCGCGGGCGGTGCCGGAGCCGACGATCACGGCGTCGGCCTCGGCGCGCAGCCGGTGGACGTCGGCGCGGGACTCGGGCGAGCTGATCCAGCGGCTGGTGCCGTCCGCCGCGGCGATGCGTCCGTCGAGGGTGGCGGCGTACTTCCACAGGACGTAGGGGCGGCGGTGGCGTACGGAGGTGAGCCAGGCGATGTTGCCGGCCTCGGCCTCGTCCCCCAGGAGCCCCTGCTCGACCTGGACGCCGGCGGCGCGCAGGGTGTCGGCGCCTCCGGTGGCCTGCGGGGTCGGGTCGGCGACGGCGTACACGACACGGGCGATCCCGGCCTCGACGAGGGCCTGGGCGCAGGGGCCGGTGCGGCCGGTGTGGTTGCAGGGTTCGAGGGTGACGTAGGCGGTCCCGCCGCGGGAGCGTTCGCCCGCGTCCCGGAGGGCGTGGATCTCGGCGTGGGGGCCGCCCGCACGCTGATGGAACCCCTCGCCCACCTGCTGTCCGGCGGCGTCGGTGATGACACACCCGACGACCGGGTTGGGGCTGGTGGAGCCGAGTCCACGGGCGGCGAGCGCGACGGCTCGGCGCATGGCGTGCGTGTCGGCCGGGGTGGCCACCGGGTCCTCCTGCCTCTTCGGGCACGGACTCCGGGGCTGTCGATGACGACAGAGAAAGCGGGACAACGCCTCAGGGGAACGCCGACGCCGACGGAACGGATCGCCCTCGGGTGTCCCGCGAGGACGATCAGCCGCCATGGCCGACGGACCACGAGGGCCGCCCGCCGCGCACTGCCTCCCATCCGGACTTTAACCGTCGGTCCAGGAATTTCACCTGGTCAACCGGCCGCTGGATGCGGACGGGTCGCGGACTGTAACCGCCGGTTCGGAATTGCACCGACCCCGGAGCGCGCTGCTGCTGATACAGGGCCCAGTGTGCCACGGCCTCCGGTGGGCCATACGGGCGAGACTCTGTGTCCTGGCTCACAGGATCCACTAGGACCGGAATGGTCCAGACCTATTGACGCACTGGTCTAGTCCTCTTAATCTCTGCGTCACCTCCGCGGAGCGGCCCAGCCGGCGTGCGCACGCCCGGGCCCAACACGACCCACTCGCCTGCCAGTTGTGTGATCCCCACTCCCTCCCCAGGAGGCCACCACCGTGCTCACCCCCACCCGCGCGCGAGCGACGCTCCTCGCGGCCGGCGCAGCCGCCGCCGGACTGCTGCTGAGCTCGCTCTCCGGCGGCGTATCGCACGCCGCCGACAACGAGTCCTGTCGCCCCGACGGGCTCTACGCCACCCCCGGTGTCGACGTGCCCTACTGCTCCGTCTACGACACCGACGGCCGCGAGAAGATGGGCGCCGACCACAAGCGCCGCGTGATCGGCTACTTCACCGGGTGGCGCACCGGGAAGAACGGCGAGCCCGCCTATCTCGCCTCCGACATTCCCTGGGACAAGATCACCCACATCAACTACGCCTTCGGGCACATCGGCGGCGACAACAGGCTGTCGGTCGGCACCGACGGTCCGGCCAACGCCGCCACCGGCATGACCTGGCCGGGCGTGGCGGGCGCGGAGATGGACCCGGCATACACGTACAAGGGCCACTTCAACCTGCTCGGCAAGTTCAAGAAGCAGCACCCGGACGTGAAGACGCTGATCTCGGTCGGTGGCTGGGCCGAGACCGGCGGCTACTTCGACGACGCCGGCGGGCGGGTGGACTCCGGCGGCTTCTACGCGATGGCGACCAACGCCGACGGCTCGGTGAACCAGGCCGGGATCGACACCTTCGCGGACTCCGCCGTCACGTTCATCAAGAAGTACGGGTTCAACGGCGTCGACATCGACTACGAGTACCCGACGACGATGAAGGACGCCGGCAATCCGCTGGACCACACCGTCGCCAACGCGCGGCGCGCCGGGCTCGTCCAGGGCTACGCCGCCCTGATGAAGACACTGCGCGAGAAGCTCGACCGGGCGGGCGCGGCGGACGGGAAGCACTATCTGCTGACCGTGGCGGCGCCGTCGTCCGGATATCTGCTGCGCGGAATGGAGACGTTCCAGGTCCAGAAGTACCTGGACTACGTCAACATCATGTCGTACGACCTCCACGGAGCGTGGAACGAGTACGTCGGCCCGAACGCCTCGCTCTTCGACGACGGCAAGGACGGCGAACTCGCGGCGGCCGGGGTCTATTCGACCTCCCAGTACGGCGGGATCGGCTATCTCAACACCGACTGGGCCTACCACTACTTCCGCGGGTCGATGCCGGCCGGCCGGATCAACATCGGACTCCCGTACTACACACGCGGTTTCAGGAACGTGCAGGGCGGAACGGACGGCCTGTGGGGCAAAGCTCCCTCGACGAGCTGTCCGGCCGGCTCCGGGCTGACCAAGTGCGGTGACGGCGCGGTCGGCATCGACAACCTCTGGCACGACAAGGACACCGCGGGCAACGAGTCCCCGGCCGGCTCCAACCCGATGTGGCACGCCAAGAACCTGGAGCGGGGCGTCGTCGGCGACTACGTCACCCGGTACGGCTTCCCCGCCGGGACGACGCTGACCGGCACGTACGCCCGTAAGTACGACTCGACGCTGGTCGCTCCCTGGCTGTGGAACGCCCAGAAGAAGGTCTTCCTGTCGACGGAGGACGAGCAGTCGGTGAACGCCAAGGCCGACTACGTGGTGAACAGGGGCATCGGCGGCACGATGATCTGGGAACTGGCGGGCGACTACGGCTGGAACGCCACGAAGGGCCAGTACGAGATGGGCGACACGCTCACCACCGCCATGTACGAGAAGTTCAGGTCCGCGGCCCCGTACGGCGCGCGGCGTGCGTCGACCGCGACACCGGCCGAAGCGGTCGACGTGGGCGTGGAGTTCGGGCAGTTCCCGCTCGGCGACTCCAACTACCCGATCAGCCCCAAGCTGAGGATCACCAACAACACGACGGCGACGCTCCCGGGCGGCACGGAGTTCCAGTTCGACTACGGCACGTCCGCTCCCGGGAACGCCAAGGACCAGTCCGGCTTCGGCACGACCGTGGTGCGCAGCGACCACACCGGCAGCAATGCGGGCGGGCTGAGGGGCGACCACCACCGCGTCTCGCTGAAGCTGCCGAGCTGGCAGTCGCTGGCGCCCGGGGCGTCCGTGCAGCTCGACTTCGTGTACTACCTGCCGGTGTCGACGCCGTCGAACTGGACGGTGACCTTCGGCGGCAGGACGTATGCGCTGGCGGGCGATCTGGCGCGGGGTACGACCGTGGTGGATCCGGGGTCGGGGTCGACCACCGGGGGTACGGACACCGGCGGCACGACCAACGGCGGTACGACCAACGGCGGCACGACGGGCGGGGGCGGCGGGCAGTGCACCGCGCCCGCGTGGAACGCGACGAGCGAGTACGTCGGCGAGACGGTCGTCTCCCACAACTCCCGTAGCTGGAAGGCGAAGTGGTGGACGAAGGGCGAGGAGCCGGGTACCACCGGTGAATGGGGGGTGTGGCAGGACCTCGGCGCCTGCTGACCCTCAGCGCGAGAACGCCCGGCGGCGGTTCCCGGCCCTTGCCGCCGCCGGGTCCTCATCTCTCCCGTGGAACCGCACCGGCCCGCCGTGCCCGGGGCCCGGGGCCCGGGGCCCGGGCTGCGCCGATGCCGCCGGAGCCCGTCCGCCCTCGGAGGCAGGACGGCCTTACGCGTGCGCCGGGGCGAAGAGTTCGGCCTGGGCCGCGTCGCGGGCGGTGAGGAGGGCGCCCCTGAGGATCGCCTCGCCGCCGAGTGCCGCCGGCCGGATCTCCGTACTCACCGGCGACAGCGTGGCGAGGCGTGCCTCGACCCGGGAGGCGAGGGCCGACCCGCCGGCGTGCCCGATCTCGCCGCCGAGCACGACGCACCCGGGATCGAGTACGGCGGCGACGGCCGCTGCCCCCACCGCCAGTTGTCCGGCGAGCGCGTCCAGGAAGGCGCCGCCTCGGCCGTCCGGCGCACCGCTGTCGCCCGCCGCCGCGACGCGCACGGCCTCCTCGGCGTCGGCCTCGATGCCGTGACGCGAGGCGAGTTCGCGGACCGCGGCGGCACCGGCCAGGGCGTGGAAGCCGGCGTCGCAGCCCGTGGCCGACGGCAGGCCGCCCGTGCCCGGGACCGGGAGGAAGCCGATCTCGCCGGCGCCGCCGGACGCGCCGCGGCGCAGCTTCCCGCCGAGGACGACCGCCGCGCCGACCCCCTGGCCGAGCCAGAGCAGGACGAAGTCGTCCTGGTCGCGCGCGGCGCCGAGGCGCTGCTCGGCGACGGCCGCCAGATTGGTCTCGTTCTCGACGAGGACGGTGGCGGGAAGACGTTCCTGAAGGGCCGCGACGAGCCTGCGGTGCCAGGCGGGCAGACTGCCGGAGTCCCGCAGCTCCCCCGTGACGGGATCGATCAGCCCCGGCGCCCCGATGCCGACGCTGTGCAGCCGCGCCACGCCCGCGTCGCGCGCCGTGCGCTCCAGCAGCGCCACGGCCTGCTCCACGGCCGGTTCGGTGCCGGTGTCGCTGTCGATGGGAAGCGTCGCCTCGGCGAGCGTCGCGCCCAGCAGGTCGGCGACGACGACGGAGACGCCCTGGGTCCGTACGTCGAGGGCCGCGAGGTGCGCCCGGTCGGCGACGATCCCGTACAGCCTGGCGTTGGGCCCGCGGCGCTGTTCGCCGGCCTCGCCCACGATCCGGATGAGGCCTGACTGCTGCAGCCGCTCCACGAGGTCGGCGACGGTCGGCCGGGACAGTCCGGTCAACGTCTTCAGCTGGCCTGCCGTCAACGGGCCCTCCTCCTGGAGGAGTCGCAGCGCGAGCCCGTCGTTGATGGCCCTGGCGGTGCTCGGGGATGCGGGCATGCCGGAATCCTTCCAGATTCCCGCCGTGTCACAGCCGGAGGGCTATTTATCAGGCAGGGTTCCTGATAGTTTACGCGAAAGACCACGCTTCACGGGGAGGACGGCACCGATGCCGACTGAAGTGGCCTTCGACAAGCGCCGGCTGAGCCGGGCCCGGTATGCCGTGGCCGCCGTCTTCTGTGTGCACGGTGCCGTGACGGGAAGCTTCGCCACGCGTATCCCGTGGATCCAGGACCACGCGGGGGTCGGCGCCGGCCAGCTCGGTCTCGCTCTCGCCTTTCCCGCGGTCGGCGCGTCCCTGGCGATGCCGCTCGCCGGTGCCATCAGCCACCGCTTCGGGGCACGCACATCGCTGCGCGGGCTGCTCGCGCTCTGGACGCTGGCCCTGGCGCTCCCGGCGCTCTCCCCCAACGTGTACGCGCTGTGCGCGGCGCTGTTCGTGTACGGCGCGACGGCCGGCATGTCCGATGTCGCCATGAACGCCCTGGGCGTCGAGATCGAGAACCGTATGGACCGCTCCATCATGTCCGGGCTGCACGGAATGTGGAGCGTGGGCGCGCTCATCGGCTCCGCCGCGGGCACGCTGGCGGCACATGTCGGCAGCGACGCGCGGATCCACCACCTCCTGGCGTCCGCCGTGCTCACCGTGATCGGACTGATGGCCTGCCAGGGCGTACCGGATCTGCGCAGCGCGGAGGGCGAGGCGGCGCCGCCGCGGTTCGCGCTGCCGCCGAGGTCCGCGGTCGTCATCGGTGCGATCGGGTTCTGCGGGGTCTTCGCGGAGGGCGCGAGCCTGGACTGGTCGGCGGTGTATCTGCGGGACGTGCTGGACACGTCGGCGGGGCTCGCCGCGGCGTCCACGACCGCGTTCGCCCTGACGATGGCGGTGGCGCGGCTGGTCGGCGACCGGGTCGTGGACCGCTTCGGCCCGGTCCGCACCGTCCGCGTCGGCGGCGTACTGGCGACCGCCGGTGGTGTGCTGGTGGTGCTGGCGCCGCATCCGGTGGCCGCGATGGCGGGGTTCGGGTGCATCGGGCTCGGCATCGCGGTGGTTGTGCCGCTGGCGTTCGCGGCGGCGGGGCGCAGCGGGACGAACCCGAGCCTCTCGATCGCGGGGGTCGCGACGATCACGTACACGTCGGGGCTGATCGCGCCGTCCGCGATCGGCGGTATCGCCGATCTGACGTCGCTGGTGGTGTCGTTCGGGCTGGTCACGGTGCTGGCGTTCGGTCTTGTGCTGGGGGCGGGGGTACTGCGGGGCGCCGGCCGCGCGGCTGCCCCGACGGCGCCCGCCGCGACCGCGACACCGGCGGGCCAGGACGTCCGCGCCTAGGTGTATTGATCACGGGCGTTGTCGACGGTGCCGGGTCTTGATCATGACGAAGGGCGCCCGTCGGTCTGTGTGTGACGACAGACCTGGACGCCCTTCCGGCGGGACTGAACGTGTCCTCGACGAGTTCCTCGACGACCATGTCGGAGCCGGCGGCGGTGGTGAGCCCGCCGGATTCACTCCGCGATGTACGTGCGACGGACCCACTGATACACCGGCATGGATTCGCCATGCAAAGTGCGGTACGTGTGCGCGAATTCAAAGCGTTCGTATGCGTTGCGGCGTGGGATCTTGATGGGCTCTGTGCATCCACCGGGTGGCATCGGCCAGACCTGAGGAAGATCGTCAGGGCCTCCCTGGAGGAGTACGAGATTCGAAGCGGTCATGTCTGCTGCCTCCAGCGTTTCGCGGAAGCCTCACGAACCGGGGTGAGGTGCCGTTGGGCGGGATACGCGGTCCCGCTTTGGTTCAAGCCCCGTACGGTCCTCGAGCGAGAGGCCCATGCTGTCGGCGAGACCCGCTGCCAGCGCCGCCAGAGTCGGGTGCTCGTGGATGAACTTGGGCGCGATCCTAATGTCCAGTCCTGTCTCGAGACGGGTGCGCAGTTCGAGTGAGAGAAGCGAGTCGAACCCCAGGGACTTGAGGGTGGTCTCGGGGTCGAGCGTGCTGCTCTCGCCCAGTCGGAGCACGGCACGAAGGTGGCCGGCGATGTAGCCCTCCAGCGCGGCCCGACGGGCGAGACCTGCCGGGACCGACCGCAACATGGCGCGTACGTCGGAGGCCGTGCCTTCCGCTGCCGTGACCGCCGGACCGTCGTCGGCGAGGAGGCTGAACAGCGACGAGCGCCGGACTGCTGGAAGGATCCAGGTATCCGGATCGCCGGGGATGACACCGGTACGGGTGCGGCCGTGCACGAGCAGGGTGTTGAGGGCCTGGAGCCCCTTCTGGGTGGGGATGGTGCGGTAGCCGCGTTCCGCGAAGTGGACGGCGGCCCCGGTCTCACCCCAGGGGCCCCAGTCGACGGACAGCGTCGGCATTCCGCGCTGGGTGCGCCATTTCGCGAATCCGTCGAGCCAGGAGTTGGCGGCCGCGTAGGCCCCCTGTCCCGGGTTGCCCAGCAGTGACGCCATGGACGAGAACACGGCGAACCAGTCGAGGGTGTGCTGGGCGGTGGCCTCGTGCAGTCTCCGTGCCCCGTCCACTTTGGGGCGCCAGACTTCGCGGAGCTGGTTGTGCGTGATGTTGGTGACTGTCGCGTCACGCAGCACCATGGCGGCGTGGATCACGCCGCGCAGGGGCAGAGCGTCCGCCGTGGCAGCCGCAACGAGGCGTTCGGCTGTTCCCGGCTCGGCGATGTCGCCCAGCACGACCGTGACCCTCGTGCCGCTGTGACGCATGTCGCCCAGGACCTGTTCGGTGTCCCCCGAGGGGGCGGAGCGGCCGTTGAGGACGACGTGGCTCGCGCCCTGGCCCGCGAGCCAGCGGGCTGTTTCGAGGCCCACCCCGCTGAGCCCGCCGGTGACGATGTAGGCGCCGCCGGGAGTCACGGCCGATACGTCTCCGGGGGTCCGGGCGCTGGTGTCGCCCTCGGCCGGGACGGTCAGGACGAGCTTGCCCGTGTGCCGCGCTCCGGCCATCAGCCTGAACGCCTGCGTGGCCTTGGCCAGAGGAAAGGCGCGATGAGGAAGGGAGGGCAGCCGGCCGTGACCGATTTCGGCGAGCACCTCGTTCAGCATGGCGGTGAACAGTTCGGGCTTCTCGCGCTGGAGCTGGATGAGGTCGACGGTGCGGAGAGTGATGTTGTCGCGGAACGCGGCCAGTCCGACGGGAGTGTCGGCGTGGATGTCCCTCACTCCGAGTTCGACGAATCGGCCGAACGGTCGTAAGGCGTCCAGGCCGGCGCGTATCGCGGGACCGGACAGGGAGTTCAGGACGACGTCGACTCCCTCGCCTCCCGTGGCCGCGCGCGTCTCCTCGGAGAAGTGGAGGGACCGGGAGTCCATGACGTGCTCGATCCCGAGGCTGCGCAGCAGGTCGCGTTTCTCCCTCGAACCGGCGGTGGCGAGTATCCGGGCCCCCAGCGCCCGGGCGACGGCGACCGCGGCGCGTCCCGTGCCGCCGGTCGCGGAGTGGATGAGGATCCGCTCGCCTCTGTCGAGCCTTGCCACGTGGCGAAGGGCGTACCAGGCTGTGACGTACGCGGCGGGCAGTGCCGCGGCGCAGGCGGGTTCCATGCCGGTCGGGACGGGCGCGACGCTGTGTTCGGGCACGGTGATGAAGGAACCGAAGGCACCGCCGCGTAGGTCGATGGCGAGCACGAAGTCTCCGACGCGGACGTTCCGTACGTTCGGTCCGACCGCGGTGATCGTCCCCGCGCACTCGAAACCGATGCGCTCGCGTACGTCCTCGTCGGTGCCGAGCAGGCCCATGGCGGTGAGCACGTCCCTGAAGTTCACCGATGCGGCCGCGATCCGCACCTCGACTTCGCCGTCGCCCGGGGTCCTCCTGGTGGCGGTGACCAGTTCGAGGCCGCTCAGGTCGCCGAATCGTCCGACGCGCAGCCGGAAGCGGTCGTGGCCGTAGCGGACCGGCCGGATGGTGGCCGCTCGGTGTTCTTCTTCGGTGAGCGGTGCGTACTCCAGCCGGGCGACGTATCGGCAGCCGCTGCGAAGGGCGACTTCGTCCTCGGGCGGGGCGGCAAGGAGTTCGGCCGCGATGTCGTTGAGCGCCGGTCGGGCCCCGTCGGCGTCGAGCAGTGTGGCTCGTAGTTCGGGGTGTTCGTAGGCCAGGACTCGTACGAGTCCTCGCAGGGCCGACTGGTCGGGGGCGACGGTCTCTCCCGACCGCACGGCCTGGCCGCCATGGGTGACGACGAACAGCCGCGCGGGCCGGGAAGCGCCCCGGATCACCGCCTGGACGGTGTCGATGAGCCATCGGGTGCGCCGCAGGGCGTGCTCGGTCCCCGCGGAACCGCCGGCGGACGGTGCGCAGAGGACGACGATGGCGTCAGCGTCCATCGAACGACGGTCCCCGGCGTCGGCGGGGACGCCGTTCGCCTGGTCGAGCGGGCGCCCTGCCGGCGGAACGTCGAGCACATCGGTACGCGCCCCCGCGTTCCGCATCAGGTCGGCCAGCTCGTGGGCGCAGGTGGCGTCCTCGCCGACGACGATCCAGTTGCCCATGGCGGGGTCCGGGTCCGACTTCGTCCGTGGTGCTGGGTGCCATCGCGGCTCGAGGAACCAGTAGTCGACGCCGCCCGGCGCGGTGGGCTTCGCGGCCGACCTGGCGTCGTGGCGCAGCAGTTCCATGCCCTCGATGGCGAGCACGGGTTTGCCCGCCTCGTCCAGCAGACGCAGGTCCCCTGTGATGCCGTCGGCCCGCTCCTGGGTGGTGAGGGCGTGGCAGTAGAGGGCGGTCGAGGGGTCGCCGAGGATGCGTGCGGCCTTGACGCCCACCGGGAGGACGAGCCCTTGGCCGTGCTCGCGGACAAGTCCCGCCGCGAGGGTCTGGGCACAGCAGTCCAGCAGGACCGGATCGATCCGGAGGTTGTGCCGCGCGGGGGCCGCTGCCGGCGGCAGAGAGATGCGGGACCAGCTGCTCGTGCCGTCGCGTGACAGCCGGAGCTTGGTGATTCCGCTGAAGGCCGGGCCGTGTTCGATGCCCCGGTTCCGCATGCTCGCGTAGAGGGTGGCTGGATCGACCACGACCGGATGCTGTGCGGGAAGGTCCGTCAGTTTCCGAACCGCCGGCAGGGGCCCGGGGCCACGGCGTTCCAGCTCGGCGGTTGCCAGGCGGGTCCAGTTCCCGTCGTCGCCCCGTGTGTGGATGTCGCACGTCGCGCGATTCGCCGCGGTCATGGTGAGGGTGGTGACCAGCTCGGTGTGGGGTGCCAGTCGCAGAAGCTCCAGGAACCGGAGGTCGGACACCTGAATGTCCTGCGGGAGTGTCCCGAAGGCTTCCTGTCCCGCCGTGAGGGCGATGGCGCAGTAGCCGGCGCCCGGGAACACGGGCTCACCGTGCACCTGGTGGTCGGCGAGCCAGGGCACGACAGCGGTTCCCGCGTCCGCCTGCCAGCAGTGCCGGACCGGTTCGCCGGGAATCTCGGAGTGGGTGCCCGGAAGTTCCGATGAGGCAGCGTCGACGGGGGCGAGTTCGGGCTGATCGGTCCAGTGCTGCCGTCGGTCGAAGGTGAGACCGGGCGCGTCGCAGAGATCGCCGTCCGGGTAGAGGGCGGACCAGTCGACAGGTACGCCGACGCAGTGCAGTGCGGCGAGTTGGGTGCGGAACGTGGCGATCTCGTCCTCGTCACGGCGCAGCGTGGGCAGGACGACGGGGTGGGGCGAGACGTCCGGCAGGCTGTCGGCGATGGATCGGGCGACGACGGGGTGGGGCGAGACTTCCAGATAGGCGAGGTGGCGGTCCGCGGCCGCCGCGGCGATCGCGGAGGCGAACCGGACAGGGTGGCGAAGGTTCGCGCACCAGTACGAGGCGTCGAATGTGGGGGTGCGCCGCGGGTCGTCGAACACGGTGGAATAGAACGGGATGGAGGGCCGTTGCGGTGCGAGGTCTCGCAGGGCCTCGCGAAGGTCCAGGAGCAGCGGGGCGACCTGGGGAGAGTGGGAAGCGACGTCCACGGCCACCGTATGAGCCGGTATGTTGCGCGCCTCCCAGGAGGCGACGAGCCGCTCCACGTCGCTCGTGGCGCCCGCGACGACCGTGGAGTCGGGGGATGCGAGGACGGCGACCGAGACCGAGCCCTTCAGCCCGGCCTCGTCGAGTTCTCGCTGCACCGCGACGCGGTCAAGGCCGACTGCCGCCATCGCGCCGGCGCCCGCGATCCGTGCCAGCAGCGACGAGCGTCGGCAGATGACCTTGACGCCGTCGGCGAGCGTGAGGGCTCCCGCCACGACCGCGGCCGCCACCTCGCCCATGGAATGGCCCAGTACGGCGGCTGGTTCCACCCCATGCGCGCGCCAGAGTGCCGCGAGCGCGGTCTGCATGGCGAACAACAGCGGCTGAACCTGGGCGCAGTCGGTGACCGCCGCTCCTCGGGCGACGAGTTCGAGCACGGAGAATCCCGCCTCGGCTGCGATCAGTCCGTCGGCCAGGGCCAGAGCCGCGGCGAACGCGGGCTCGTGCTTCAGCAGGGTGCGTCCCATACCCGGCCATTGCGAACCGTGGCCCGAGAACACCCAGACCGGCCGGCGGGAAACACCCGCGGCCACGGCTCCCGTGACCACGCCGTCAGGCGGTACTCGCCCGGCCGTGAACGACCTCAACGCGGCGACGAGCGAGGCGCGTGATTCGGCCACCACACCGAGGCGGCCACGTCCGGCCGAGCGCCTCAGCGCGAGCGTGTGTGCGACATCGGCCAGAGGTATCTCCGCCCCGTCGCGCTCGAGCCAGTCGGCGAGGCGCCCGGCCGCGGCCGGTAACGCCTTGGCGGATCCGGCCGGTACGAGAAAGACGTCGGGGCCCTGCGGAGAGGGACGGTGAGCGAGGCGCCGGTGTGCCGTGGCGGCGGGCGCCTGCTCGAGGACGACGTGTGCGTTGGTGCCTGAGTAGCCGAAGGACGACACCGCCGCGAGGCGGGGGGACGAGTTCGTCGGCCACTGCGTCACCGCGGTGGGAACGAAGAACCGCGCACGGTTCGGGTCAATGGCGGCGTTCCACGCGGCGAAGTGCAGGTTGGGCGGTACGAGCCCCTGGTCAAGGCACAGCACCGCTTTGATCAGGCCCGTGATACCGGAAGCGGGTTCCAGGTGCCCCAGGTTCGTCTTCACCGAGCCCAGAGCGCAACGCCCGTGGCCTTCGCCATAGACCCGGGACAGACTGGAGAACTCGATCGGGTCGCCGACCGGTGTGCCCGTCCCATGTGCTTCGATCAGCCCCACGTCTCCCGGGTCGACGGCGGCGCGCTTCAGCGCCTGGCGGAACAAGGCCTCCTGGGCGTCCGCGGAGGGCGCGGCCAGTCCGTCGGAGGTGCCGTCCTGGTTCACGGCCGAGCCACGCACCACGGCCAGCACGCGGTCACGATCCCGTTGGGCGTCGACCAGGCGTTTCAGGACGACGACGCCGCACCCTTCACCACGGACGAATCCGTCGGCTGCGACGTCGAAGGTGTGACAACGGTTCGTGGGCGAGAGCATGCCCATGCGCGCGAAGGACCTCGTCGTCCGGGACCCGAGGATGAGGGTGACACCTCCCGCCAGGGCCAGTTGGCACTCGCCCGCGGCCAGCGCCTGGCAAGCCAGATGCAGCGCCACGAGTGAGGACGAGCAGGCCGTGTCCACGGCGACCGACGGTCCGTGCAGTCCCAGCAGGTAGGAGACGCGGCCCGTTGCGACGCAGTGCCCGTTCGTCAGGAGAGAGCCCTCGAGTTCGAGGGGCTGACCGGCGAGGCCTTCGTAGAATTCGTTATAGCTGATGCCTGCATAGATGCCGGTGGAACTTCCCGCAAGCTGCTCCGGTGGTAACCCGGCGTGTTCCAGCGCCTCGTGGGCCACCTCCATGATCAGTCGGTGCTGCGGGTCGAGTACGTCCGCCTCGCGGCCGGAGACACCGAAGAATCCGGCGTCGAAGCCCGCGATGTCCCGGAGGAAACCTCCCTGACGGGCTTGCCGCCCCGCCGCCCGGCCGGGCTTCCAGCCGGCGAGTGCTCCCCACCGGACACGTTCGGCGGAAGGATCCCCGACCGCGTCCCTTCCGTCGATGAGCAACTGCCACAATGACGAAGGTGAGTCGACATCACCGGGCAGTCGGCATCCCATCCCCACGACGGCTATGGGCTCGTATCCTCCATTGCCACGGTTTTCACGCTGAATCATGAGAACCTCTCTTCTATCACTGGATTCTTCTATCAGTGGATCAAATTGCGGATCGAATGTGCTCCGGTGAAATGACGTTGATGTGGATCCACAGGTCTCGTCAGCCGTGGGTGTCCGGACTCCCCAACAGGACAACGCTCTTCACGCCGCCGATCTGGTAGGTGAGATTGAGGGCGTGCCGGAAATCGAGAGGACGCGTCTCGACCCCGGGGACGGGGTCGAACACGAGGCCCTCAGCGGGTTCCTCGCAGTTGGTCGTCGGACACACCTCGCCGCGTTCCATCATCAGCAGGGTCAATGCCACGCCGAGGCAGCCGGCTGGAGCGCCGTTGTGTCCGAAGCAGCCTTCCTGGGAACTCATGAGCAGGTCCTTCGCCGCCGGGCCGTACAACTCCTTGACCGCGTTCACCTCGAAGGCCGTGACGACGGCATCGCCATCACTCGCGCCGTGGATGTAGGGGATCTCCTCGATCGGCCAGCGGTCGCCGAGGCAGGCCCGGACAGCGGCCACGAGGCCCACTCCGCTCTCGTCGCTCGACAACGGGTTGGCGAGCCCGTCCCGTGTCGTGGCCTGGGCGAGGACGCATCCGTAGGCGTGGGCGCCGCGTCGCTCCGCGCGCTCCCGGCTCTCCAGGACGAGCGTCACCGAGCCCTCGCCGTAGTTCACACAGTCAGCGCGTCGGTCGTAGGGACGCATCAACCGGTCGAACGACGGGAGCAGAGCGGGTTTGCCGGCGGAACGGATGGTCGCATCGCTCTCCTGCGCGACACGCAACAGGCGTTGTGCGTTGCGGACCAGAGCCACGTTGAACACGTCCACTCCGGTCACCACCGCGATGTCCACCACTCCGTCGGCGATCATCCGGCGGGCTTGGCCGAGCTGGACGGCTGAGGAGGCGCAGCCGCACGACACCGTGTAGCACGGACCTGTGGAGCGGGTCACCGCTCCTTGCACCAGGGCCACGTCGGAAGGAGAGACGGCCAGTTCGGTGCCGATGAAGAGGTCCATGGCCTGTAACGGGCTGATCGTCACGGGGTCGGCCTGCATGACCGACTGATAGCTGACGACCTGGGCATCGACGCCCCCTCGGCCGGCCAGGATCGCCGCGCTCGTCAGATCGCCCGCGGCCAGGTCCAGTTCGGCGTCGAGGCAGGCCTCCGCGAGCGAGACCAGGCCGAACCGGTGTGCCGACGTCAGGTGGCGGGCGAAGACCCCCGGGAACTCGGGCATCCGTGCCTCGAACATCGCATCCGAGAGGTACACGGGTCCGTGGTAGACACCGTCGCGCATGAGGCACGTACGACCGTGTGAGACGACGTCCCACACGTCCTCCGCGCTGAAGGCAGGTTGTCCCTCACCCGGTAAGCAGAATCCCATTCCGGTGACCACGGCGTCCCGGGCCCCCGAATTCGCGCTCTTTCCCTCACTGCCCATGTCTGTACCTCCTACGGGAAACGGCCATGCCGATTTGGTACCTACGCAGGGGTGTGCCGCCGGCCATCAAGGGCCGGCTGATTGAATGACCTCGCGACTCGGGCTTCAGAACCGCCCCGGCACGGGAGCAACATGGCGGCGCGTGCGAGCCTCCGCCTCTCGAAGAAGCGGACAACACCAACGCGTTTACCCTGGTAGAGCCGTATTCACGTTAGGGCCTTACGGTCAGTCACCGATAGGCCTCCGCTCCCGGCGCTCGAAAGCACTGAGCGGGACAACCGTGCGCCGATATTCCACCGGCGTATTCCACGGGCCATGCCGAATCCTATAAACCGTCAATACTACAAGCATTTCCACCTCGGCCATTCCCCACGCACCGGCCCCGCGGGATCCGCACTCTCCGAGAAGCCGACGGTCCGGAACGGGAGGCTCCCCGTACCATTGCGCTGATCAGCACGACCCCCCGCGAACTGGAGCCCGTATGAACCTCGGCGTGCGCTGGAGCCTGCACGGCGACGGACGAACACCCGCTCCCGGAGCCGTCGTACGGCCCGACGAACGCCTCTCGTGGCCACGTACGGCGGGCCTCGGCGCCCAGCACGTCGTGGCCATGTTCGGCGCCTCGTTCGTCGCGCCGGTGCTCATGGGCCTCGACCCGAACCTCGCGATCATGATGTCCGGTGTCGCGACCATGATCTTCCTGCTCGCGACCCGCGGCCGGATCCCCAGCTACTTGGGCTGTTCACTGTCCTTCGTCGGCGTGGCCGCGACGATCCGCGCCACCGGCGGCGACAGCGCCACCGTCACCGGCGCGGTCCTGGTCGTCGGCGCCGCGCTGTTCCTCGCGGGCCTCGCCGTGCGGCGCTTCGGCGCGCGGATCATCCATGCCGCGATGCCGCCGATCGTCACGGGCGCCGTCGTCATGCTCATCGGCTTCAACCTGGCGCCGGTGACGGCCTCGACGTACTGGCCGCAGGACCAGTGGACGGCGCTGTTCGTGATGCTGTTCACCGGCTGGGCCGTGGTGTGCCTGCGCGGCTTCTGGTCACGCATCGCCATCTTCCTCGGGCTGATCTTCGGCTACGGCATCTCCTGGGTCTTCGACCGGATCTTCGGCAGGATCCACTCACCGGCCGGCGGCGCCGAGGCCGTGGACCACTGGCGGCTGGACCTGTCCGGCGTGGGCACCGCCGACTGGATCGGGCTGCCCAGCTTTCACGCGCCCAGCTTCGAGTGGTCGGCGATCCTGGTCGCCCTGCCCGTCGTGATCGCCCTCATCGCCGAGAACGCGGGCCACGTCAAGGCGGTCGGCGAGATGACCGGCGACCCGCTGGACGACGAACTGGGTACCGCGATCGCCGCGGACGGCGCCGCGTCGATGCTGTCGACCGCCGTGGGCGGCCCGCCCAACACCACGTACTCCGAGAACATCGGCGTCATGGCCGCCACCCGCGTCTACTCCACGGCCGCCTACTGGGCCGCCGCGTTCTTCGCGCTCCTCTTCGGGCTCTGCCCCAAGTTCGGCGCCGTCGTCGCCGCGATCCCCGGCGGGGTTCTCGGCGGGATCACCGTCATCCTGTACGGAATGATCGGCCTCCTGGGTGCGCAGATCTGGATCAACGCCGAGGTGGATCTGCGCAATCCGCTGAACCTCGTCCCCGCGGCCGCGGGCATCATCATCGGGGTCGGCGGCGTCAGCCTGAAGTTCACCGACACCTTCGAGCTCGGCGGGATCGCGCTCGGCACGATCGTCGTCATCACCGGCTACCACGTCCTGCGGGCCTTCGCGCCCGCGCACATGAAGCCGCAGGGGCCCCTGCTGGACGCGGGTACCTCCACGTACGACGACGAGGGTGAGGGCGGCGGTCAGCCGGTCGCCAGGTCGTAGGCGTAGTCGGGTGTGAAGGTGCCCGCCGCGCCCTTGCACCCGTCCGACTCCCCCGGCAGCTTCACCCACAGATACGCGTCGATCCGGGCCTCCCCGGTCGCGGTGGTCGGTGGCCTGCCGAGCGCGCGACCGGCGGGGTCGCACCAGGTGCCCGGCGCCGGTGCGCCGTTGCCGTTGCGGCTGGTGTCGATGACGGCGCCGAGGTGGCCGGGGCCGCCGAGGGCGTCGAGCACCCGGCGCGCGTACCGCGCCTCGTCGGCGGTGCGATGGAAGTTCGACACGTTGGTGAAGATGCCGTCGCCACTGGTCGCCACGCCCGCGGCGCGCAGTTGCGCGGCCTGCTTCGCGGCCGGGTGCCAGCCGGAGTGACCGGCGTCGAAGTACACCTTCGCCCGTGGGTCGGCGGCCTTCAGGGTGCGACCGGCCCGGGCCAGGGAGGCGTAGCGGGCGGACCGCCCGGCGTCGGAGAGACAGTCCGAGAGCGCGATCGAGTCGGGTTCGAGGATCACGATGACGGGTCCGTCGCCGAGACCGGCGGCGAACTCCCGTATCCAGGTGTCGTACGCGGCGAGGTCGGGCGCGCCGCCTCGTGAGGCGCCTCCGCAGTCGCGGTCCGGGATGGCGTACGGCACGAGGACCGGGACGCGGCCCGCTGCCGCCGCCCCGGAGGTCACCGAGCGGACCTCGCCGGTGATCCCGGCGGGGTCGTGACCGGGGAACCAGACCGCGGCGGGCCGGGCGGCGATCCGTGACTCGATGAGCGGCCGGCGCGGGTCGTCGTGGTGGTCCCGTACCCAGTCGAGGACCTGCGACCGCGGATGCCGGTACAGCGAGGCACCGGCGGCCGGCGCCTGTCGGAGCGGGGACACCCGCGTCGCCGGCGGCCGGACCGTGGGCGAGGCATGGACGCCGGGCGCCGGCGAGGACGGCGCGGGCTCGGCCGGCGTCGTCCGGGCGGCACGGGGCCGGCCGGGCAGCGGAAGGGGCACGGATGAACTCGTGACGACGGGCCGCGCCCCGTCGTCGCCGTCCTCACCCCCGCTCGCGGACACCAGCCCGGTGACCGTGCCCACGACGACGACCGCCGAGGCGGCCGCGGCCATGACCCCACGGCGTACGGCACGGCGCCGCTCGCCGCGTACCGCGCGACGCCGGGTACGTACGCCTGACACGTGCCGATCCCCCTCTTCCGGCCGCCCGAGGCCGTCGCGTTCCCCCGTTCCGGGGACGCGTCCGGCCGGGCGGCGCCGGGGCGAGCCTATGGCTGGGACGCTGCCCCCATGGCGCAGATCGCACAGTCCGCGGCCGGTACCGGTACCCGCCCGCCCTCGGTCGACGCGGTGATGACCCGGATGCGGGGGTTCCGGTCCGACTGGCCGGCGGGCGACGGGGTTGCGGTCTTCAACCGCGTGTATCTGACGGTCACGGAGGAGCTCGACCGGTGCGTCGACGCAGGCGCCTTCCCGGACCGCCGCGCCGCCGCCACGCTGGGCGTTCTCTTCGCCGAGCGCTATCTCTCGGCGGTCGACGCGGCCGCCGCGGGGCGCCGGCCGCCCGCCTGCTGGCGTCCGTTGTTCCAGTACCGCAGGCATCCCGGCGTACGCCCGCTGCAGTTCGCGCTGGCGGGAATCAATGCGCACATCGGGCATGATCTCGCGCTGGCCGTCGTGGACACCTGCCGTACGCTCGGCTGCGAACCACCGGACCTGGAGGGGGAGTTCGACCGTGTGGGCGATCTCCTCATGATGCTGGAGGAGCGCATCCGCGAGGATCTGATGCCCGGCCCCGATGTGCTGGAGGTCGCCGATCCGCTCACGCATCTGCTGGGCTCGTGGAGCCTGGAGCGGGCCCGCGACGGCGCATGGTCGGCGGCGCGGCTGCTGTGGGGGCTCCAGGAACTCCCGGGAATGGCCGACGAGTTCACCGAGAGGCTGGACACGGGTGTCGGGCTCGTCGGGCGCTGTCTGCTCACCCCCTGGTCCTGACGCACCCGACGTGAAGGAGTGGACATGCCGATCCGGCTCGGACTCGGCCTCCCGCAGATGAGGCAGTACGACATCGGCCGCGACATCCCCGCGGTCGCCGCGGCGGCCGAGGAGACCGGCTACGACAGCCTGTGGGTGTTCGAGCGGGTGATCTTCCCCGAGCCCGCGACCCAGGGGCTGTACGGGATTCCCGGCCTTCCCTGGCCCGACCAGTACCGGAACGTCGCCGAGCCGACGGTGTCGCTCTCGCTCGCGGCGGCCGTGACCGGGCGGGCGCGGCTCGGCACCAGCGTGCTGATCGCGCCGCTGCACATTCCCTTCCAGCTGGCGCGTACGCTCGCCACCCTCGACGCGGCGAGCGGCGGCCGGGTCGTGGCCGGTCTCGGCACGGGCTGGGCCCTCGACGAGTACGCCGCGGCCGGCGTCGCCCCGTTCGAGCGGCGCGGAGCGGTCCTGGACGAGACGCTGGACGTGCTGCGGGCGGTGTGGGGCCCGGACCCGGTCGCGTACGAGGGGGAACTGACGACCATCGCCCCGTCCGTCGTCGGGCCCAAGCCCGCCCGGCCGATCCCCGTGCTGCTGCCGGCGAACAGCGCGAAGGCCGCGCGGCGCGTGGTGGACCGGGCCGACGGCTGGCTGCCGGTGGCGATGGGGGCGCGGAAGCTGGCCGGCGAATGGCGACGGCTGCAGGACCTGGCGGCCGAGCGCGGCCGTGAGCGGCCCCTGCAGGTGTCGGTGCGCGCCAACGCGAGGTACCGCGCGAAGCCGCTCGACGGTGACGACCGGAAGCCGTTCCACGGGAGCGTGGACCAGATCGTCGAGGACCTGGCGGCGCATGTCGCGCCCGGCCTCGACGACTTCCACATCGATCTTCAGACCACCACGCGCGACGCCGAGGAGCTGAAGGACGTCGCGGCGGCGGTGTACGAGTGCGCTCGGGCCGCGGGCATCTGACCTGCCGGAACACGCGAGCCGCCGTCGGCCGGGGTTTCCGGACGACGGCGGCCGGCGTGACCTCCCGGGGCCGGCCGGATCACGGTCGGCGGCGGGGGCTCGTTCATGGGTGCCCGGAGCGGCTCAGTCCTCCGGGAGCTCGACCGGGGCGATCTCGTCGAAGACGTCGCCCGGTCCGGGGTTGGTGGTGTCGGTGGTGCCGCCGAGGTGGTGCATCACGCCCCACACGGCGTTGAGGGCGGTCTGCACCGCACCCTCGGCCCAGCCGGCCGTCCAGGAGATGTCGTCGCCGGCGAGGAAGATGCCGCGCTTGTCGGAGGGCAGCCGGTCCTGCATGAAGTGGGTGAACAGACGCCGCTGGTAGCGGTAGTGGCCCGGCAGGTTGGCCTTGAACGCGCCCATGAAGTAGGGCTCGTTCTCCCAGGACACGGTCACCGGGTTGCCGATGATGTGCTTGCGGATGTCGACGTTCGGGTAGATCTCGCCGAGCGACTTGAGCATGACCTCCATGCGCTCGTTCGCGGACAGCGGCAGCCACTTGAGGCTGTCGTCGCACCACGTGTACGAGAGGCAGATGACGGCCGGCTTGTCGGGGCCCTCGTCCAGGAGGTAGGTGCCGCGGGTCATGCGGTCGGTGAGCGTCATCGACATGACGTCACGGCCGGTCTGCTCATCCTTGTCCAGCCAGAACGGCCGGTCGACGGGGACGAACAGCTTGGAGGACTCCATGTAGTGGGTCCGCTCCATCGCCGTCCAGTGGTCGATGGGGAACAGCGAGTCGTCGCACGCGATCTTGGAGAGCAGCATCCAGGACTGGGCGGTGAAGATCGCCGCCTGGTAGGTGCGGATGTCGCCGGACGCGTCGGTGACGGTGATGCGGTTGCCGGCGGTGCGGTGCAGCCGGGTCACGGCGGGCCGCGGCTCGCCGTCGACGTGCAGCGTCGCGAGCGAGGTGCCGTACGCCCAGTGCGTGATCTTCTCCGGCGAGCGCTCCCAGAGCCGCAGCGGCAGCTGCTGGGAGCCACCGACGATGCCGCGGTGGTGGTCGTCGGCCTCGGTGTAGACGACGCGGAGGATCTCCAGGATGGAGTTGGGGAAGTCGGTGTCCCAGCCGCCGGTGCCGAAGCCGACCTGGCCGAAGATCTCGCGGTGCCGGAAGGACTTGAAGGCCTCGGAGTCGCAGAGGAAGCCGTAGAAGGTCTGGTTGTCGAGCTTCTCGACGAGCTTCGCCCAGATCTCGCGGATGCGCGGGACGTCCCGCTCGCGCATGGCGCGGTTCATGTCGGAGAAGTCCGCGCCCTCGTCCAGACAGGCGTTCCACGCGTTCATGACGTCGCGGTAGACCTGCGGCAGGTCGTCGATCGTCTCGGCGTAGTGCGACTCGCCCTTGAGGTCGACCACCGTCGAAGGGGTCGACTCGGCCAGGGGGTTGGGGAACGCCTTGGTCTCCAGGCCCACCAGGTCGATGTAGTGCTGCAGCGCCGTCGAGGACGGCGGGAAGCGCATGGCGCCCATCTCGGCGGTCAGCGACGGGTCGCAGCCGTCGAAGCCGACCGTGCGCAGCCGTCCGCCGATCTGGTCCGCCTCGTAGACGACGGGCTTGAGGCCCATCTTCATCAGCTCGTAGGCGGCGATGATGCCGGAGAGCCCACCGCCGATGACGGCGATCTCGGTGCCGTGCTCGGTCGCCGGTATCTGGCCGAGGCCCGCCGGGTGGGCGAGGAAGTCGTCGTACGCGTACGGGAAGTCCGGCCCGAACATGGTGATGGGCGGCTGCGCGTCGGTGTGCGGGACGGCGGTGGGCACCGTGGACGTCATGGGGTGTTGCTCCTGGTCTGGCGGGGCGGGTCGAGAGGTCTCAGCGGGTGAGCGACGCGTACAGGCCGGGGCGGCGGTCGCGCAGGTACGGGTTGTCGGCGCGGGAGGCGGCCAGCAGGGCCGGGTCGGCGTCGCCGGTCACCAGCTCCTCGCCGTAGCCGGCCCGGGCCCTGGTGACGCCGTCGGGGCCGGCGAGGCAGCTGAGCCCGGCGAAGTCGAACTCGCCCTCGGGGCCGGTCCGGTTGGCGTACGCCACGTACATCTGGCTCTCGAAGGCGCGGGCCGGAAGGAGCTTCTCGGCGACGAACCGGAAGGGGTTCATCAGCGCGGTCGGCACCGCCAGCAGGTCGGTGCCGGCGAGCGCGTGGGCGCGCACGTTCTCCGGGAACTCGACGTCGTAGCAGATCAGCAGGCCGATGCGGAGGCCACCGAGATCGGCCTGGACGACGGGCTCGTCACCGGGCGTGAACCACTCCTGCTCGAAGCAGCCGAAGAGGTGGGTCTTGCGGTAGTTCGCGAGGCGGGCGCCGTCGGGGCCGATCAGCTGCGCCGCGTTGTACACCCGCTCCTCGTCGGCGCCGGTGCCGCGCTCGGGATAGCCGTAGAGGACGGCGATCGTGTGACGCACGGCGATCTCGGCGACGGCCTCGGCCGAGGGGCCGTCGGCGGGCTCCGCGAGGCGGGGTACGTCGGCGCCGATCGCGTAGCCGGTGAGGAACATCTCCGGGCAGACGAGGAGGCCGGCGCCGCCCGCCGCGGCCTGTGCGGCGCGGGTGTCGAGGATCTCGAGGTTCTTCGCGATGTCGCCGGGTGTCCCGGAGCTCTGGAGCAGGGCGGTGCGCAGCGGCGGCATGGACCTACCTCGGAAGGGGTGTGGTGGGTGTCAGGACGACGTCAAAACGGTACGTTCCGGCCGTTGGCCGGGACAAGGCGGGACCGTTGCGTTCCGAGACTCGATCCGTTGCGCGATTTCCCCCTCGGGCGGCGATTCGTTGCGCATCCCCGGCGGGAGGCCGCTCCGGCCGGACGGGGTCCTGTGTGCCGTCCGGGAGACTACGCCGGGGCGCCGGAGGAGAACCGCCTGAGCAGCGGGGACAGCACCAGCACGGACTTGGTCCGTTCCACGAAGGGCTCGCCGGCGATGCGCTCCAGCACGCGCTCGAAGTGGCGCATGTCGGCGGCGAAGACCTGGACGATCGCGTCCGCCTCCCCGGTGACGGTGGAGGCGGACGCGACTTCCGGATACCGCGCGAGGCCACGCTTGATGGACTCGGGCGAGGTGTTGCTGCGGCAGTAGATCTCGATGTAGCCCTCGGTCTCCCAGCCCATGGCGGCCGGGTCGACCCGGACGGTGAAGCCGGTGATGGCTCCCTCCGCCCGGAGCCTGTCCACGCGCCGCTTCACGGCGGGCGCGGACAGGCCGACGAGCGATCCGATGTCGGCGTAGGAACGGCGGGCGTCCTCGGCGAGGGCGTGGACGATGCGTTCGTCGAGATCGTTCAGTCGCACAGGGGGTGGATCACTTCTCTGCTGTTGCCAACCGGGAGCGGCCGAGGCCGTACAGGAAGTAGAACACGAGCCCGGCGACCATCCAGCCACCGAACCACACCCAGGTGATGGCCGGGAGGCTGAACATCATGTAGGCGCAGAAACCGAAGCCGAGGATCGGGGTGACCGGGAACAGCATCACCTTGAAGGTCCGGTTCATCTCGGGCCGCTTGTAGCGCAGGATGATCACGGCGACGTTGACCAGCGCGAACGCGAAGAGCGTCCCGATGCTGGTGGCGTTGGCCAGCTCGCCCAGCGGGATGAAGGCCGCGAGGACGCCGCAGAAGAGCGAGACGATCACGGTGTTGGCGCGCGGGGCGCCGGTCTTCTCGTTCACCTTGGCGAACACCTTGGGCACGAGCCCGTCGCGGGACATCGCGAAGAGGATGCGCGTCTGGCCGTAGAGCACGGCGAAGACGACGCTGGCGATGGCGACGACCGCGCCCGCGGCGAGCACGACGCCCCAGAAGCTCTGGCCGGTGACGTCCTTCATGATCTGGGCGAGCGCCGCCTCCGTGCCCTCGAAGTCCTGCCACGGCATGGCGCCGACGGCGACGAGCGCGACCAGGCAGTAGAGGACGGTGACGATGAGCAGCGACAGCATGATCGCGCGCGGCAGGTCCTTCTTCGGGTTCTTGGCCTCTTCACCGGCGGTGGAGGCGGCGTCGAAGCCGATGTACGAGAAGAACAGGGTGGCCGCGGCGGCGCTGATACCGGTGACGCCGAGCGGGGCGAGCGGGGCGTAGTTGCCGGCCTTGATGCCCATGAAGCCGATGCCGATGAAGAGCACCAGCGTCACGATCTTGACCATGACCATGATTGTGTTGACGCGGGCGCTCTCCTTGGCGCCGCCCATCAGGAACACCATGGCGAGCAGCACCACGACGAGCGCGGGGAGGTTGATGAAACCGCCCTCGCCGAGCGGCGCCGACACCGCGCTCGGGATCGTCACGCCTATCGTGCCGTCGAGCAGTTCGTTGAGGTACTCGCCCCAGCCGACGGCGACGGCCGCGACGGAGACGCCGTACTCCAGCACCAGGCACCAGCCGCAGACCCAGGCGACGAGCTCGCCCATGGTGGCGTAGGAGTACGAGTACGAGGAGCCGGAGACGGGGACGGCTCCGGCCAGTTCCGCGTACGACAGGGCCGAGAACAGCGCGGTCAGGCCCGCGACGACGAAGGAGATCGCCACCGCGGGACCGGCCAGCGGGGTGGCCTCGCCGAGGACGACGAAGATGCCGGTGCCGAGGGTGGCACCGATGCTGATCATCGTCAGCTGCCACATGGTGAGCGAGCGGCGGAGGGTGCCGCCCTCGCCCTGCCCGCCCTCGGCGACGAGCTGCTCTACGGGCTTGCGCCGCATCAGCCGGGCTCCGAGCCCGAGAGCGGGGCCGCCGGGGTCCCGCTGGGGGGTGACGGGGGGCGCTGCGTCCAACACTGGGGAGGCTCCTTATCGCTGCCTGTCGGTGAGGCGGCGACCGGAGGCGTCCCTGGGCGCGGGCGCGGCTGAGCGCAGCGCGAAGCGCGGGGGGATCGCCGAGCAGACGGTCCCCGCCACTCCACGTACTAAGCGAGGACCTTACGAGGTTCGCGTTCCCAACCGTAATGCATGAGCTTTGCGCACCTGCGCAAGATCATTGCGTGCTGGGGGCCTCGGCGGGGGAACGTTGCACGGCCGCGCAAAAGTCTTCAGATCTCGCGGAGACGGTCGGCGATCTCGCGCAGCAGGGACGGGTCGTGCGTGCCCTGCGGGGCGGTCGGGGCGCAGACCCGGACCAGACCCGCCTCGACCAGGTCGGCGAGCAGGACGCGGACGACCGTGAGCGGCAGGTCGGCGTCCGCCGCGACCTCGGCGACCGGCCGCGGCGCGCGGCGGACCAGTCGCAGCAGCGCACTGCGGGCGTGGTCGAGCCCTGGCTCGGGCCGTTCGTCGGCGCCGTCCCGTTCCACGGCCGTGACCAGCGACATCAGATCGAAGTGATGGTCCGCGGCGGGACGGGTCCGGCCCCGGGTCACGGTGTAGGGCCGCACCATCGAACCGGTCTCGTCCTCGTACCAGTGATCGTTCACGGGTCTATGCGCCGGTGGCGTCGACGGCCTCGGTGGACTCGGTGGATCCGGTGGGCCCGGTGACGGCGCGCGAGGGGACCGTCATGTGCCGGCCGACCCGCTTGACCAGGAGCGTCATCTCGTGGGCGAGCTGTCCGACGTCCGTCCGGACGTCGCTGAGCACCGCGAGGCGGCTGCCGTCCCCGGCGGGGGTGATGAAGAGATACGCCCCGTCGAGCATGACCATGGTCTGCCGGACCTTCCCGGCCGCGAATCGGGAACCGGCTTCCTTGGCGAGGCTGTGGAAGCCCGCGCACACGGCGGAGAGATGCTCGACGTCCCGTGCGGGCATGCCCCGGGAGGCGCAGGTGACCAGGCCGTCCGCGGTCAGCAGCACGGCCTGCCGCACGTGATCGGTCCTGGCCAGCAGATCGTCGAGCAGCCAGCCGAGATCGCTCGCGGCGGTCCCCGCCGGCTCTCTGTCGTGCGGCTCAGCCATGGTCGCCCGTCCCTTCGTCGTTCGTACTCTCCCGCCCGGCCGGGCCGGCCTTCCGTCCCCGGTCGAGCCCCCGCTGAAACGCGCCGAAGATCGCCCGCATCTCCTCCGCGCCGACCTCTCGCTCGGGTCCCTCCGGCTCCGTGGGCCCCTCCCGCAGCGGCGCGGCGAGCGAGGCCTGCCGGATCCTGGTGGGCAGCACCCGCGGCCGTACGCCGACACCCGGGTCGCCCCCGTCCCGCGGGGGCGCGGCACCCTCGACGTCCGCCTCGGCGCCGCCCTCGACTCCGGCCCGAGGCCCGGGCCCGCCGTCGTCGCGCGGCTGCGCCTGGAGCGGACGGTGGCGCGTGCGGGTGGGGAGCACGGACTGCCCGTTGTCCGGCCCGACGCGCCCGCCCTGCGGGGAAGCCGCTCGTGCGGGCAGCGCGCGGACGACGGCGCCGGCAGCGGCGGTCGGCGTGGGCTCCGGTGCAGGCGCAGGTGCCGGTCCCGGAGCCGGAGCCGATCCCGATCCCGGGGCCGGGTCGGGGTCCGGTGCCGCCGGGGCGATGATCGCATTCGGCAGGAGCACCACCGCCGTGGTGCCGCCGTACGGGGAGCGCGTGAGCGTGACGGTGATGCCGTGCCGCGCGGCGAGGCGGCCGACGATGTACAGGCCGAGACGCTCGTCCTGGACCGGGTCGAAGTCACCGGGGCGGGCGAGGGTGCGGTGGGCCTCGGCGAGTTCGTCGGCGTCCATGCCGAGGCCGCGGTCGTCGATCTCCAGGACGAAGCCGTTGCGCGCGGCGCCGGTGCGCATCGTCACCTGGGTGTGCGGCGGGGAGAACGCCGCCGCGTTCTCGACGAGTTCGGCGACGAGGTGCACCACGTCCGCCACCGCGTCCGCGCCGACCCCCACCGCGGGCATCGGCGGGACCACGACCCGGGCGTAGTCCTCGATCTCGCCGACCGCCGCGGCCACGACGTCCACGAGCGGCACCGGCGCCCGCCACCGCCGCCCGGGCGCCGCGCCCGACAGGATGATCAGGCCCTCCGCGTGGCGCCGCATCCGGGTCGTCAGATGGTCGATCCGGAAGAGGTCCTCCAGCGTGTCCGGGTCCGTCGTACGCCGCTCCAGCGTGTCGACGAGCTTCGACTGCCGGTGCACCAGCGCCTGGTTGCGCCGCGCGATGTTCAGCAGCACGGCGAAGATCCCGCGCCGCAGCGTCGCCTGCTTCACGGCAGCCTCGACGGCCGCCCGCCGGGCCGCGTTCAGAGCCCGCCCGACCTGCGCGATCTCGTCCGGCTCCCGGTCGCCGTCACCGAAGTCCAGCGGAGGCGCCGCCGCGGCCGCGTCGACGTCCTCGCCCGCGCCGAGCCGTTCCATCACCTCGGGCAGCTGGCGGGTCGCGAGCACGTCCGCCGCGTCCCGCAGTTCCTCCAGCCGCCGCGCGATCCGCCGTCCCGCGCCGACCGAGAGCCAGATCGACAGCCCGACGGCGATCAGGCCGACGACACCGACGACGGCCGCCTTGACCATCTCGCGGTAGGCGAAGGCCCGCCCGCGCTCGGCCGCGTTGAGCGCGGAGTCGGTGCACAGCAGCATGTACCGCTTGACCGCGCGGTCGGTCGTGGTCCGCCAGGACTCGGCGGCCATGGCCTCGCCCGCGTTCGCCGCACCCGCCCGCAGCAGGGTGTCCTCACCCGACGTCAGCGCCCGGTACTCGGCGGTGCGCTGGAAGTCCGTGAACAGCTCGCGCGAGTCGGCGGGCAGATCGGCGACGTACGTACGGTGGAAGACGCGCCGGTCCTCGATCGTCGCGGTGAGCGTGTCGTACTGGCTGTCGGTGAGGTTGCCCGCGGCGCGGGCTCCGGCGACGAGCGCGTCCTCCCGGGACACGAACTCCCGCACCCGCACCAGCTCCACCACGACCTGCGCCTCCCGGGCAAGCTGTCCGGCCTGCAGCGCGGTGAGCTGGGACTGCACATCGAAGGTGGGCTCGACGATCGTGGTGTACGCGTCGACGGCCTCGTTCCAGGAGATCCGCCGGTCGACGACCCGCTCCCGCAGACGGTCGAGCCGCGCGGCCGCGGCGTCCATGGCGTCCAGCGACTGCCGCTGCCGTGCCGAGAGGTCCTCGCGCCGCTCCTGGTCGCCGATCGCGTCGCGCATGGCCTCGACGGCGCGATCGGTCGAGCGCTGCTGGTCCAGCAGCGCCGCGGCGTCGGCCGTGCCGCCGTTGCGCTGTCCGGCTCCCAGATACGCGGCGGCGAGCCGGCGCTCGATCTGGACCTGCCCCACGGCCGTGTCGACGGGCGTGCCGAAGCCCTCGTAGATGCTCTGGAGCCGGATCAGGGCCCGGAGATCCCCCGTCACCGACACCATGGCGAAACTCCACAGCGTCATCAGGGCGACGGTCGGGACGACGGTGAGGGCCACGATCCGGCCGCGGATCGTGGGACGGCGTCGCCGGCGCATGGACTCCCCAGGACGTTCGGGACAAGCGGTCAGCGGCTGGTTACCGACCGGTAGGGGCAGTCAAGCTACGCGATCCGTCATGGATGGCGCAATGCTCCCGCCGGTAACGCCCGTAGCCGTTGCCGGCGCTGGTCATTGACACTTCGTCAGCTCTGCTGCACGGTGCCGCGGAACCGCCCGGCACCGGGGACGGCACGACGTCGCGGCGGCGGGGTAGGAGTGAGGTTCCCGTACCCGACGATCGGAGGACCCACGTGACGCCGGACGCGACCTGGCTCGATCCCGCACCGTTTCTGCGCGGCGTGGCCTGGCACGACGGCGTGCGCACGGTGCGGGCCGACCCCGGCGACACCGCCCGGCTGCCCTGGGACACGTGCGAGCGCGCGGCGCTGCCCGTCGGCGTACGGCTGGAGTTCACCGCGCCGGACGGCGCGCGGGCGGTCGAACTGCGCTACCGGGCCCGGGTGCCGGGCCCGACGGACGCACTGCGCGATCTCGCGCACTGCTTCGCCCTGTGGCAGGGCGACCGCTGCCTGCACGAGTCGTTCACCGAGCCGGCCGAGGAGGCCACGGTGACGATCGGGCTGCCGGCCGGCCCCGGCCCGTTCACCATCCATCCGCCCGAGTCCCAGTCCCCGGTGATCCTCGGACTGCGCGGGCTCGGCGGGACGGTGACTCCCGCGCCGCGACAGCCCCGATGGCTGGTCCACGGGGACTCGATCACGGAAGGCTGGTGGTCGACCCGGCCCGCCCACTCCTGGCCCGCGACCGCCGGCCGGGCCCTCGGCCTCGACTGCGTGAACCTCGGGTACGCGGGCGCGGCGCGCGGCGAGCTGCCGACGGCCCAGCAGCTCGCGGCGCTCCCCGCCGAGCTGCTGACGCTCGCGTTCGGCACCAACTGCTGGTCGTGCGTCCCGTACTCGGCCCCCCTGCTGTACGAGACGACGCGCGCCTTCGTCACCCTCGTCCGCGAGGGCCACCCCGCGACACCGCTGCTGCTGGTCTCCCCGGTGCTGCGCCCGGACGCCGAATCGACGCGCAACGCCCTGGGCGCCACACTCGCCGAGCTCCGTACGGCGATGGAGGAGGCGGCCCGCGACCTGGCCGCCGCGGGCGACAAGCACCTGGCGTTGCTGCCGGGCAGGGACCTGCTCACCCCGGACGACCTGGCGGACGGGCTCCACCCGAACGACGCGGGCCACGCCCGCCTCGCGGCTGCCGTGGTGACGGCGCTGGGTCGTGTCTGACGAATGGCGCCGTCCGCCCGACGAACGCCTCAGGGGCCGCACCGGTCTCCGGCGCGGCCCCTGAGGCGAGTGACGTGTCAGCTCCAGCTGGCGTGCAGCGGCTTGCCCTCCGCGTAGCCGGCGGCGCTCTGGATGCCGACGATCGCCTTCTCGGCGAACTCCTCCAGCGACCCCGCGCCCGCGTAGGTGCACGAGGAACGGACGCCCGCGATGATCGAGTCGATCAGGTCCTCGACGCCCGGACGCTGCGGGTCGAGGAACATCCGCGAGGTGGAGATGCCCTCCTCGAAGAGCGCCTTGCGGGCCCGGTCGTACGCCGACTCCTCGCTCGTACGGTTACGGACGGCACGCGCCGAGGCCATGCCGAAGGACTCCTTGTACAGCCGGCCGTCGGCGGTCTGCTGCAGATCGCCCGGCGACTCGTACGTCCCCGCGAACCAGGAGCCGACCATGACGTTGGACGCGCCGGCGGCGAGCGCCATGGCGACGTCGCGCGGGTGACGGACACCGCCGTCGGCCCACACGTGCTTGCCGTACTTCCTGGCCTCGGCGGCGCACTCCAGCACCGCGGAGAACTGCGGCCGGCCCACGCCGGTCATCATGCGGGTGGTGCACATCGCGCCGGGCCCGACACCGACCTTGATGATGTCCGCCCCGGCGTCGATGAGGTCCTTGACGCCCTCGGCGGCCACGATGTTGCCCGCGACGACGGGGACCTGCGGATCGAGGCCGCGGACCGCCCTGATCGCGGAGATCATGGACTCCTGGTGGCCGTGCGCGGTGTCCACGACGAGGGTGTCCACACCCGCGTCGAGGAGCTGCTTCGCCTTGCCCGCCACATCGCCGTTGATGCCGACCGCGGCGGCGATCCGCAGCTTGCCGTCGGCGTCCGTGGCCGGTGTGTACAGCGTGGCGCGCAGGGCGCCCTTGCGGGTGAGGATGCCCGCGAGCCGGCCGTCCTCGTCCACGGCCGGGGCGATCTTGCGGTTGGCGTTGTCGAGCTTGGTGAACGCCTCGCGGGGGTCGATGTCCGCGTCGATGAGCAGCAGGTCCTTGGACATGACCTCGGACAGCTGGGTGAAGCGGTCCACGCCGGACAGGTCGTGCTCGGTGACGACGCCGACCGGTCGCTGCTCCTCGTCCACGACGACGCCCGCGCCGTGTGCGCGCTTGTGCAGCAGGGACAGCGCGTCGGCGACCGTCTGGTGCGGGGTGAGCACGATCGGGGTGTCGAGCACGAGGTGGCGCGTCTTCACCCAGGAGACGACCTCGGTGACGACCTCGATCGGGATGTCCTGCGGGATGACGACGAGGCCGCCGCGGCGGGCGACGGTCTCGGCCATCCGGCGGCCGGCGATCGCGGTCATGTTGGCGACGACGAGCGGAATGGTGGTGCCCGTGCCGTCGGGAGAGGCGAGGTCCACGCCCTGACGGGAGCCCACGGCCGATCGGCTCGGCACCATGAACACGTCGTCGTACGTCAGGTCGTACGGCGGCTTGAGGTCATTGAGGAAACGCACGTGCTGAACATCCCAGTCGATCGGAGGGGCCCCGGAGGTTTCATCCGAGGAAAACGCACGTACTTCATTGTCCCATGACACGGGTGGTGATCCGTGCGGGCCGATCATCCAGGACCGCGCGAAGGACTCTCGTCGGATCCTCCAAGGGCGAGCAGTACGGCGAGCTGCCCCGGCATGGTGTCCACGGCCTGGGCGAAGACGTCCTGGGCGGTCTGCCAGTCGCGCGGGCGGGCCGCGGCGTACTCCTGCCAGCGACGGACGAGGACGAGTGTGCCCTCCTCCCCCGGCAGGTCGGTGAGGCAGTCGGCGAGGGCGTCCCAGTTCCGGCCGAACCAGGCGGGCAGCTCCAGGTCGCTCGCGCAGCGCTCCATGAAGGCCGCCTTGTCCGTGACACCGTGCAGGTCGAGGACCGTGATGTTCCGGCCTGCGGTGGCGCCGAACAGTGCCGCGAGGGGGCCGTTTCTCATCGGAGTACCACCCTGAACGTCTGGTAGTGGTCGTCGGTGTAGTAGACCTCCCCCTCCTGCCCCGTGACGATGCGTCGGGCACCGCGGTCGCGCTCGCCGGGCGTGGGCACGGTGTACTCGCGGTAGTAGCCGCGCTTGTGGTCCGGCAGCAGGCCCTCGAAGTTCCCGAAGGTGGAGCCGTCCTTCTTGTACGGGAACGGCCCGCCGCGGTCGATCAGCCGCAGGGTCGCCCTGGCCTCGGGCGGCAGACCGGCGACCGGGACGGTGGCGAGTCCGGAGGCGGAGGCGGAGAGCGGGGCCGGCGGCGAGGACACCGTGGACGCGGGGCTCCGGGTCCCGGGGACCGGGCCCGAGTCGCTGCCGGAGCCGGTGGAACAGCCGACCAGCAGCAGGAGTGGACAGGCCACCAGCGCCGTCAGCAGCCGGAACAGGTACGAGAGCCGGAAGGGCCGGTTCAGCATGCCGCCGATGCTGTCACGCCCGGGTGGCGAAGACGGTGAGGATCGGTCCCCGCGGGTAGGGAATGCCCCGTGCAGCACAGTGACGAGACACAGCGCGCCGCCCGTCAGGAGTCCGCGAGGCTCACCGCCGAGAGCGTCCACGGGGTGGCGCTGACCTGGGTGGACAACGCAGGACTCACCCGGGTCAAGGCCGTCCCCGTCGGCCGCCTCGCCCACGCGGCAACGCGCGGCGTCGGGATGTCCCCGGTCTTCGACGTCTACCTCGTGGACGATTCGTACACCACCAGCCGCCACATCGGCGGCCCGGACGGCGACCTGAGACTCGTACCGGACCTGGAGCGGCTCACGGTGCTGGCCGCTCAGCCCGGCTGGGCGTGGGCTCCCGTGGACCGGTACGACCAGCAGGGCCGGCCGTACGCGGCGTGCCAGCGGCTGTTCGCCCGCCGGATGGCCCGGCGGGCCGCGGAGCGGGGCATCGAGCTGCGGATGGGCTTCGAGACGGAGTGGGTCGTGCAGCGGGACGGCACGTATCCGTGGGCGGGGCCGGCGTACGGGATGGCCCGGGTGGTCGAGCTGTCCGACTACGTGAACGAGGTCCTGCGGACGCTGGCCGCGCAGGGCGTGGAGGTGCTCCAGATCCATCCCGAGTACGCGGCAGGGCAGTTCGAGGTGTCCGTGGCGCCGGCGGACCCGGTCGGCGCGGCGGATCTCGCCGTACTGGTCCGCGAGACGATCCGTGCGGTGTCCGTGCGGCACGGGCTCACCGCCCTGTTCGGCCCGGCGGTGGAGGCGGGCGGCGTCGGCAACGGCGGCCATCTGCATCTGAGCCTGTGGCGGGACGGCCGCAATCTGTGCCGGGACGGCGAGGGGCCGTTCGGGATGACGGACGACTGCGAGTCGTTCCTCGCGGGTGTGCTCGACGCGCTGCCGGCCCTGCTGGCCATCGGCGCACCGACCCCGGCGAGCTATCTCCGTCTCCAGCCGTCCCGCTGGGCGGGTGTGTTCCAGTGCTGGGGCCTGGAGAACCGCGAGGCCGCCCTCCGCTTCATCACGGGCGCACCGGACGATCCGGACGGCGCGAACGCGGAGGTGAAGTGCTTCGACCCGGCGGCCAATCCGTATCTGGTGACGGGTGCGGTGATCGCGGCGGGGCTGGCGGGCGTCGCGGCGAAGGCTCGGCTGCCGGACCCGGTGCGGGGCGACCCGGCGGTGACCGGCGCCGACGGTCCGGGCGACACGACGACCGACCGGCCCGGCGACACGGCGGCGGACGACAAGGCCACGCGGGGCGGCACGGGCGCGCCCGCGCGACTGCCGCGGTCGCTGCCCGAGGCGTTGGACCACTTCGAGCGCTCGGACGTGCTGCGTGCGGCGCTCGGCGAGGCGCTGTTCGAGGCGGTCCTCGCGGTGCGCCGCGCGGAGAACGACCTGTTCGCGGGCAGGGCCCCGCAGCAGATCGCCGACGCGACGCGCGGGCGGTACTGAATGCCCCTCACGCTGCCGCCGCTCGTCGACCACCACTGCCACGGGGTGCTGCGCCACGACGTGGACGCGGACGGATTCGCCTCGTACCTGACCGAGTCGAACGCCCCCGCCGCGCCCGGCACGAGCTTCTTCGACACCCAGCTGGGCTTCGCGGTGCTGCGCTGGTGCCCGCCGCTCCTCGGCCTCGACGCCCACTGCCCCGCGGAGAGGTATCTGGAGCGTCGCGGCGAGCTGGGCGCCGAGGAGTCGACCCGGCTGCTGCTGCGGGCGAGCGGTACCGGTACGTATCTGGTGGACACGGGGCTGCCGGGCGATCTCACGGGCCCCGGGGAGCTGGCCGGGCTCGGCGGCGGCGAGGCGGGCGTGATCGTTCGCCTGGAGTCGTTGGCGGAGCGCACGGCGGATGCCGGCCAGGACGCGGCGTCGTTCCTCGAAGTGTTCGACCACGCCGTCACGGCCGCCGCCCGCACCGCCGCCGGCTTCAAGTCGATCGCCGCGTACCGCCACGGCCTCGGGCTCGACCCCGACCCGCCGGGTGCCGCGGAGGTGCACGCCGCCGCGGCGCGCTGGCTGACGGACCGGCCTCCGGGCGGCCGGATCACGGACCCCGTGCTGCTGCGCCATCTGCTGTGGTCGGCGGTCCGCACGGGGCTGCCGCTCCAGCTGCACACCGGTTTCGGCGATCCCGATCTGCGCCTGGACCGCTGCGATCCGCTGTTGCTGACGGACTTCGTCCGGGCGGTCGCCCCCCACGGCTGCCCGCTGGTGCTGCTGCACGGATACCCGTACCACCGGCACGCGGCCTATCTCGCCAACGTGTTCACACATGTGTACGCGGACGTGGGCCTGGCGCTCTCCCACACGGGCGCCCGCGCCGCCGCGGTCCTCGCCGAGGCGCTGGAGCTCACCCCGTTCGGCAAGCTTCTCTACTCGAGCGACGCGTACGGGCTCCCGGAGCTGTACGTCGTCGGCGCCCGCGTCTTCGAGGACGCGCTCACCCGCCTCACCGACTCCTGGACCTCGTCGGGCGCCTGGTCCGAACCGGACGCGGCCCGCGTCGCCCGCATGGTGTCCGCGGAGAACGCGGCCCGGCTGTACGGCCTGGTCCCGGCGGAGCCGTGAGGGTGGGCCGGGTCGGCCCGGATCCCGGCCGCAACCGCAGCCGGAACGGGGACCAGGACCAGGTCCGTGGCCGTGGCCGTGGCCGTGGCCGTGGCCGTGGCCGTGGGGTCAGTCGTCCGGGTCCGCGCGGTCCAGGGCGGGGCGGGGTGCGGGACGGGACTCCGTCAGGAGGAAGTCCGCCGCCGCCGTGTCGGTCACCAGGCTGGTCACCAGCCCGGATCTGAGCACCGCCCCGATCGCCGCCGCCTTGCGCTGGCCGCCGGCGATGGCGACGACCTCCGGGATCCGGCGCAGCCGGTCGGCCTCGACCGTGATGCAGCGTTCGCCCAGGTCCCGGCCGACCCGTCGGCCGTCCGCGTCGAACAGGTGCGCCGACATCTCCGCCGCGACGCCGAGCGAGGCGTAGTGCGAGCGCTCCTCGTCGGTCAGCATGTCGTGCACCGTCGAGATGCCCGGCTCCCAGGAACCGATGGACACGCACGCGACCGTGACCTTGTCGAAGTACTCGAAGGCCCGCGCGATCCCCGTCTGGTTGCGCAGCGCCGCCGCGGTCGCCGGGTCCGGCAGCAGCATCGGCGCGTAGATCGGGTGCGCCTCACCACCGGACACCTGCGCGGCACGGCGCACCGCCTCCACCGAGCCGCGCTCCGCGGTCCCGGCGTCGTACACCCCCGTGAGCTGGACGACCGTGCACGGCGGCAGCCGGTCCAGGGCCGCCGCCATATGGATCGTCGAACGGCCCCAGGCCAGCCCGAGCACGTCCCCCTCGGTCACCAGCTCGCCGAGCAGCTCCGCGGCCACCTCGCCCAGGTTCTCCGGGTCGGGGGACTCGTCCTCGCCCTCCGTGGGGGACTCGACGACCACCGCGTGCCGCAGCCCGTAGCGGGCGCGGAGCGCGTCCGAGCGCTCCGCGTCCAGCTCGGCGGGTACGCGGATCTCGATCCGTACGAGGTCGCGCTCCAGCGCCGTCTCCAGGACCCGGGCCACCTTGAAGCGGCTGACGCCGAACTCCTCCGCGATCTGGATCTTGGACTTGCCCTCGAGGTAGAAGCGTCGGGCCATGGCCGCCGCCTGCACCAGCTCCGCGGGTCCCATCCGCAGGGCCGACCGTCCCGCCGACATAGCAGACACCGCGATCTCCTCACTGCTGTTCACACTCCGGAACCGCCATCCTGACAGATCCGGGTGATGTTGATCAGCCCAGTCGGGCCCCGTTCACGTAAGCGTGGCTCAGTGGTTGCACGCCCAGGGTGCCGAGGCGATCCTCCGGGCCGCCTGCTCGCGCAGCGCACGGACGGCCTCGGCCGGGTCCTCGGCTCCGTACACGGCGGAACCGGCGACGAAGACGTCCGCGCCCGCCTCGGCGCACTGTTCGATCGTGGCTTCCGAGACCCCGCCGTCGACCTGGAGCCACAGCTCGAGTCCGTGCTTGGTGATGAGCTCCCTGGTACGGCGGATCTTCGGGAGCATGATGTCGAGGAACGCCTGGCCGCCGAAGCCCGGCTCCACGGTCATGATCAGCAGCATGTCGAGCTCGGCGAGCAGGTCCTCGTACGGCTCGATGGGGGTGGCGGGCTTGAGCGCCATCGAGGCGCGCGCACCCTTGGCCCGGATCTCGCGTGCCAGCCGCACGGGGGCCGCGGCGGCCTCCACGTGGAAGGTGACGGAGCCCGCGCCGGCCTCCACGTACTGCGGAGCCCAGCGGTCCGGGTCCTCGATCATCAGATGGCAGTCCAGCGGGGTGTCCGTGGCGCGACCGAGCGATTCGACCACCGGGACGCCCAGCGTCAGATTGGGCACGAAGTGGTTGTCCATGACATCGACGTGGAGCCAGTCGGCGCCTTCGACGGCCTTCGCCTCCTCGGCGAGCCGGGCGAAGTCGGCGGACAGGATGCTGGGGTTGATCTGGGCCATGAGCCAAGACTGCCATGCTCGCGCGCACTTCCCGGCCTCGATGGGGACGGAAGAGGGCCCTTGCTCGCGACCGGGGGCCGCGCGGAGCGCCGCAGTCCGCCCATTCCCGGCATTCGGGGCCGTCTGAAGGCGGCCCGCCCGCGGGTTTGTCCGTAGAGTCGTCCGGGGGTTGCCCTCACCCGGACCGACCGGTCTGCCGGATGTCCCCGTGTCCCCGCTCCCCCGATCGTGGTGGTGCTGATCCCGTCACTCGGATCACTCGGGGAGAGAGCACGATGACGCACCGTTCGACCACCGTCCGCCGGACCGTGGTGGCCGCCGTGGCACTGGCACTCGCGGCAGGCACGGCCGTGGCTCCGGCCCCGGCCTCCGCGGCGACCGCACCGCACACGGTCGAGGGGGTGTGGCGCACGGACGGTTACGGGACGGTCCTGTCGGTCGACCGGGACGTGCTGCGGCAGTACCAGACGAGCGCCGCCGGCTGTCTGCCCGGCGGGAGCGCCGAGCGCTCTGGCGGCGGCGGCCGTTCGGCCTCGTACCGGACCGCGGACGGCACCGTACTGACCGTGCGCCCCGGCGCACTGCGCATCGCCGGCTCGCCCGGAGAGCGCCGGCTGCGGCGCCTGGAATCGCTTCCCGCCGCGTGCGCACGACCCGCGCCGCAGGGGCCGGTCGCCGTGTTCGACACGTTCTGGCAGACCTTCGAGGAGAACTATCCGTTCTTCGCCGCCAAGGGCATCGACTGGCGCGCGGTCCGCGACCGCCATCGCCCGCGCATCGACGCCGGCACGACGGACGCCGAGCTGTTCGCGGTGCTCAGCGACATGGTCCGGCCCCTGCACGACGCGCATGTCCGTATCAGCGCGGGCGAGCAGGGCTTCTTCTACGAGAAGCGTCCCGGCACGGAGATTCCGACCGGGGACATGGACAAGCCCATCAAGGCGTACATCCAGGAGCGGGACCTGGCCGGCCGGCCGCTCCAGGAGTTCGCGCGCGGCCGGATCGGCTACGCGGATCTCCCGGGCGGGCAGGGCTATCTGCGTGTCACCGGCTTCGGCGGCTATACGGAGGCGAGGCCGGAGACGTACGCCGACAGCCTCGCCGCTCTGGACGATGCCCTGGACACGGTCTTCACCCGGGAGCGCACCACCGCTCTGACGGGCCTGATCATCGATCTGCGGATCAACGGCGGGGGCTCCGACAGCCTCGGCCTGCGGCTGGCCGGCCGCCTCACCGACCGCGTCCACTTCGCCTACGCCAAGCGCGCCCGCAACGACGCGGCCGACCCGTCCCGCTTCACCCGCCCCCAGCCCCAGCTCGTCCGCCCGGTGCAGGGCCCGCGCTACACGGGTCCCGTCGCGGTCCTCACCGGCGGTTCGACGGTGAGCGCCGGCGAGACCCTCACTCAGGCGCTGATGGAACGGCCGGGGCGGACCATCCGCATCGGGCAGCCCACGCAGGGCGTCTTCTCCGACGTCCTGCCGAGGGCTCTCCCGAACGGCTGGCAGTTCCTCCTCCCGAACGAGGAGTTCCTGACCCGCGACGGCCGGACCTTCGACGGCCCCGGCATCCCTCCGCACCTGAGCGAACCGGTCTTCACGGAGGAGGAGTTCGCAGGCAACCGCGACTCGGCGTTCGACCGCGCACGCGAGGTACTCCCCCGGTCCGGCTGACCCACGGCCGCCTCCGCCCCGCCCCGCCCCGCTTCGTGTCGGGGCGGGGCGGGGACGGGCTGGGCCGGGGGGCTCCGGTCACCGCCTCCCGGCGGGAGCGCCGCTAGAGCAGCCCGTCGGCGACGGTGCCGAGCGAGAGAGCCGGGAGGAAGTTGAGCAGCGCCAGGATGACGGACGCCGCCGTGGCCAGGACCACGAAGTTGACTCCCTGGGCGCGGAAGGTGCCCGCGGTGACGATCCCCGGCTGCTGCCCGGCGAGGCGGCCGGCCAGCGCCAGGACGCAGACCATCGGCAGATAGCGGCCGGCCAGCATCGCCGCCACCATCAGCAGGTTGTGGAAGTCGGTGGCGCCGTTGAAGCCCGCCATCGCGCTGCCGTTGCTGTTGGTGTTGCTGGTGTACGCGTAGATGAGCTCGGTCAGGCCGTGCGCGCCCGGGTTGCCCATCGACGTCTGGCCGTGGCCCAGCGCGAGCGCGAGACCCACGCACCCGAGGATCACGGTGGGCGGGATCAGCGCGTACACGACGACCCACCGCATCTCCGCGAACCCGATCCGCTTGCGCAGGTACTCGGGCGTGCGGCCGACCATCAGACCGCCGATGAAGACGGCCACCAGGACCACCATGATCAGGCCGTAGAGGCCGCTGCCGGTGCCGCCGGGGGCGATCTCGCCGAGCATCATCGCGGCCAGCAGCACACCTCCGCCGAGGCTGGAGAAGCTGTCGTACGCGGAGTTGGCCGCTCCGTCGGCGGAGCCCGTGGCGGCAACGCCGAAGAGCGTGGAGCCCGGGATGCCGAAGCGTGTCTCGGTGCCCTCGTACGGACCGCCGACCGCCTCGGTGACCGTCCCGGTGTGGGTGCTCTGCGCGAGCGACGCCGCGGCGAGCAGGAGGCCGAAGAGGATGCCGACGACCGTGAGGAGCGTCCAGCTGTGCTTCAGGCTGCCGGTCATCCGGCCGAACATGCGGATGCAGGCGGTGGGGACGAGCAGCATCAGCACGATCTCGACGGCGTTCGTCCACGCCGAGGGGTTCTCGAAGGGGTGCGCGCTGCTGGCGTTGAAGACACCGCCGCCGTCGCCGGAGAAGAGCTTGAGCCCCTCCCACGAGGCCGCCGGTCCCTCGAGCAGGGTCTGCTCGCCCCCCGCGACCGTGGTGACGGTCTGGCCGCCGCCGAGGCCCTGGACCACGCCGCCGGCCATCAGGACCAGTCCGGCGACGACCGCGATCGGCACCAGGACGCGGAAGACCGTGCGCAGCAGGTCGGTCCAGAAGTTGCCGAGATCGCCCGTCGAACGGCGGACCAGGCCCCGGATCAGGGCGAGGGCCGCGCAGATGCCGACGGCCGCCGAGGCGAACGCCTGGACGCCCAGGCCGGCCATGACGGCGAGGTGACCGGTCGTCGACTCACCCGCGTAGTTCTGCCAACTGGTGTTGGTCGTGAACGAGACGGCCGTGTGCAGCGCGAGCCGCCACGGCATGCCCTCGTGCCCCGTCGACCAGGGCAGCCGGCCCTGGAGGGTGAAGAGGGCGAAGAGCGCGGCGATGCTCACCAACGAGAACGCCAGCAGCGCCGTCAGATAGTGCCGCCAGGTCTGCTCCTTGTCCGGGTCGATGCCGCAGACGCGGTAGAGGGCTTTCTCCGCCCGCGCGTGCTTGCCGCCGTCGAGGGCGCGGGCCATGTAGTCGCCGAGCGGGACGTGCAGCCCCACCACCACGGCGAGAACGAGCGATGCCTGGATCCAGGCCGCCATGATCAGGCTCCCTGCTTCGGGGACGGCACCGGGTGGGTGCGGTCGAGCGCGATGTTGAGTTCGACGACGTTGACGCCCGGCTCACCGAGCACACCGAGCGCCCGCCCGGTGGTGTACCGCGCGATCAGCTCGCGGACGGCGGCCTCGTCCACGGACCGCTCACGCGCGATGCGCGGCGCCTGCAGCTCGGCGTACGCCGGGCTGATGTGCGGGTCGAGACCGCTCGCGCTCGCGGTGACCGCGTCGGCCGGCACCTTCGGGTGCGCGGGTGCCTCACCGCGTACGGGCACGGTCATGGCGCGGCCGTAGTCCGCGCCGTCCTTGGCGCATTCGACGGCAACGCCCTGGTAGGAGCCGAGGAACGGCCGTGCGGGGCAGGGCTGGTTGAGGCTGACGACGCGGGTGACGCGTCCGCTCGTGCCGCCGTCGTGGAAGACGCCGAGGACCGCGCCGACGCCGTCGTCCGTGCAGTACGGACGCGAGCTGTCGACGCCTTCGAGGTCGCCGACCGCCTTGCTGCGCCCGCACACCAGGGTGAGCAGGCTCGGCTTGTCCGCGGTGTCCACGACGGACTCCGGGCCCTGGTTGCCGGCCGCGGAGGCCGCGGCGTCGTAGCCCGTACCGGCGTTGGAGGGCCGGGACTGGAAGTACCGCGTGAGCGGGTCGCCCTTGGCGTCGGTGAAGGACTGGCCGATCAGCGAGCTGCCGGCCGGCCGGCCGTCGGCTCCGGTGATGCGGGAGCCCTCCGCCCTGCCCTCCAGGCCGGGCACCTGGGCGAAGGCCGTCATCGCGAGCGGATAGGCCAGACCGGTCAGCAGCGTGAGGACGAGGACCACCCGGAGCGCTGCGATGTGCTGGGCGAGCCAGTGCGGGATGCGTGTCATGTCAGATCCCCGGGATGAACTGGACGAGGGCGACGTCGATGAACTTGATGGCCAGGAAGGGCGCGACGATGCCGCCGAGTCCGTAGATCCACAGATTGCGGGTGAGCAGGGCCGAGGCGCTGCTGGGCCGGTAGCGCACGCCGCGCAGGGCGAGCGGGATCAGCGCCACGATGACCACCGCGTTGAAGACGACGGCGGACAGGATCGCGGACAGCGGCGAGTGCAGGCCCATGATGTTGAGGCTGCCGAGCCCCGGGTACACCGCGACGAACATCGCCGGCAGGATCGCGAAGTACTTGGCGATGTCGTTGGCGATCGAGAAGGTCGTCAACGCGCCGCGGGTGATGAGCAGTTGCTTGCCGATCTCGACGATCTCGATGATCTTCGTGGGGTCGGAGTCGAGGTCGACCATGTTGCCGGCCTCTTTGGCGGCCGAGGTGCCGGTGTTCATGGCCACGCCGACGTCGGCCTGGGCGAGGGCCGGGGCGTCGTTCGTACCGTCGCCGGTCATGGCGATGAGATGGCCGCCGGCCTGCTCGCGCTTGATCAGGTCGAGTTTGTCCTCGGGGGTGGCCTCGGCGAGGAAGTCGTCGACGCCCGCCTCCTCGGCGATCGCCTTGGCGGTCACGGGGTTGTCGCCGGTGACCATCACCGTACGGATGCCCATCCGGCGCAGTTCGTCGAAGCGCTCGCGCAGCCCGGGCTTGACGACGTCCTTGAGGTGGACGACGCCGAGCACCTGGGCCGAGTCGCCGTCCCGTTCCGCCACGACCAAGGGGGTGCCGCCGGAGGCCGAGACCTCGTCGACGGTCTCGTCCAGCGCCGCCGGGATCTCGCCGCCGTGCTCGCGCACCCAGGCCGCGACCGATGCCGCGGCGCCCTTGCGCAGCTGCCTGCCTCCCCCGCCCTGCGGCCGGAGTCTCTCCCCGGGCAGATCGACGCCGGACATCCGGGAGGCGGCGGTGAACGGCACCCACTCGGCGCCGTCCACGGTCCGGTCGGTCAGCCAGTGCTTCTCGTAGGCGTACGCGACGATCGAGCGGCCCTCGGGCGTGTCGTCGGCGAGGCTGGAGAGCAGCGCGGCCTTCGCGAGGCGCTCCACCGGCACCGCGCCGACCGGCAGGAACGCGCTCGCCCGCCGGTTGCCGAAGGTGATCGTGCCGGTCTTGTCGAGCAGCAGCGTGTTCACGTCGCCCGCGGCCTCGACCGCCCGGCCCGACATGGCGAGGACGTTGCGCTGGACGAGGCGGTCCATGCCGGCGATGCCGATCGCGGAGAGCAGCGCGCCGATGGTCGTCGGGATCAGACAGACCAGCAGCGAGACCAGCACGATGCCGGTGACGCCGTCGGCGGTGAGGGCCGCGGTGTCGGGGGCGGCCGCCATGGCGTCCTTGGAGAAGATCGCCATCGGCTGCAGGGTGACGACCGCGACCAGGAAGACGAAGGTCAGCATGACGAGCAGCAGGTTGAGCGCCAGCTCGTTGGGGGTCTTCTGCCGGTTGGCGCCTTCGACCAGGGAGATCATCCGGTCCAGGAAGCTCCCGCCGGGCTCCTGGGTGATCCGCACGACGAGCCGGTCGGAGAGCACACGGGTGCCGCCGGTGACGGCGCTGCGGTCGCCTCCGGACTCCCGGATGACCGGCGCGGACTCACCGGTGATGGCGGACTCGTCGACGCTCGCGGCGCCCTCGACGACATCGCCGTCACCCGGGACCAGTTCCCCGGCCGGTACGGAGACGATGTCGCCGCGCCGCAGTTCCGCGGCGGCGACCGCCTCTTCGACCCAGGCGCCGGCCGCCGCGCCGGGCTCCCAGCCGGCCAGCCGGCGTGCCGTGGTCTGCTGCCGGGTCCTGCGCAGCGAGTCGGCCTGCGCCTTGCCGCGGCTTTCGGCCACGGCCTCGGCGAGGTTGGCGAAGACCACCGTGAGCCAGAGCCAGCCGGTGATCAGCCAGCCGAAGAGCGTGGGGTGGAAGACCGCGATGCCGGTGGTGAGCGCGGCACCGACCTCGGTGACGAACATGACCGGATTACGGAACAGGGTCACCGGGTTCAGCTTGCGCAGCGCCTGCGGAAGCGCACGCCACAGTTGCGTCGGATCGAGCATGCCCGCCCCGATGCGGCGCCGGCGCTCGGGTACCGGCGGGACGGCGTCCGGTACGGGCGCGGGTCGGACCTTCGTGGGAGCGGACATCAGAATCGCTCCGGCGTGGTCAGGGCCACCACGAGGTAGGCCAGTAGCGCGACGGCGGCGATCAGGCCGACGGCGTTTTCGACGGTCATCGAGAACTCGTCCTCAGATAAGGGATGTTCATGGATCTTTCGGGCGGCTTGCGGCACGGCTCGCGTACGGGAGGAGCAGGCCTCCGCCGAGGAGGTGGGGTGTCCGGGGGCCCGGCGACTACAGGCCGATGTCGCGGCTGCTCATGCCGGCAGGCGATTCACGGCGTACGAGCGCCTTGGCACGACCGTCCAGGACCGCGACGGCGGGCGGGGGGGGCCGACGAGGGCCACACGGTCGGGCCGCCGGTTCCGCGGAGGAGCGGGGACACGGAGGGCTGCGCGACGGCCGGGGCCGGCCGCGGGGGCCGGGGCGGAGAACTGGGGGTCGACCGTGAGGGCGGTGACTCCCAGGGGCTCGGCGAGAGCGCGCAGCGCGGGCTCGGAGAGCCGGACGAAGGCGTGGTCCTCGCCCAGGGTGGCGACGAGCTTGTGCTGCGAGGTGAAGCCCACGGCCGTGCGGCGGCCGAGGGGAGTGCGGAAAAACCTGGCAGTGCTGCCCGAGGGGCCCGGCCGGACGGGCACGAAGAGAGGTCCGGCCGGGACGCGTTCGGAGGGTTCGGGGTCCTCGGAATGATCGACTGGAGACATGGGTGCGCTCCTCGGGAGGCCAATACGCCACCCGGCCGGGCCGGCCGGACGTGCACCGGCGACGCTATGCCCACCGGTCGGCGCACCGGCCCCCTCGCTGACGGATGCTTGACGGCAAGAGCCTCACCACTTACGCGCCCCTTACGGGCAGCGGACGTCCAAACTCCCCACGGCGCGCCACGGCACGCAGAGCGAGGCAGCCGTCGATCACTTGGAGCCGGTGCTGCAGCGTCCTGAGCTTGCATTCCACCGCTCGGGTCAGTTCAGGACGACCAGGAGCCGTGAAGTCAGCCCGTACGCCGCAGCAGAGCCAGGTACATCGCGTCCGTGCCGTGCAGGTGCGGCCACAGCTGGACGTCCGGGCCGTCGCCCAGGGCCGGTACGCCCGGCATCAGCGGGCGGGCGTCGATCCACTCCGCCTGCGCGGGCTCGCCGCCGCGGCCCTTGAGGACGTCCTCGACGACGACCCGGGTCTCGGCGAGATGCGGGGAGCAGGTGGCGTAGCCGACGACTCCGCCGACGCGGACCGCCTGCAGCGCCTCGCGGAGCAGGTTCCGCTGGAGCGGGGCGAAGCCGTCCAGGTCCTCGGGGCGGCGGCGCCAGCGGGCCTCGGGGCGGCGGCGCAGCGCGCCGAGGCCCGAGCAGGGGACGTCGACGAGGACACGGTCGAAGGTGCCGGGCAGCCACGGCGGGCGGGTGCCGTCGGCGGCGATGACCTGGTACGGGCCCGGGTTGCCGGCCAGCGCCCGCTCGACGAGGCGGGCGCGATGCGGCTGCTTCTCGGAGGCCAGCAGATGGGCACCGCGCTCCGCGGCCAGCGCGCCGAGCAGCGCCGCCTTGCCACCGGGCCCCGCGCAGCCGTCGAGCCAGCGTGCGTCGGCGCCGTCCAGGGGCGCGTTGGCCAGGGCGATCGCAACGAGCTGGCTGCCCTCGTCCTGGACTCCGGCCCGGCTCTCCTGGACGGGCGCGAGCGCGCCCGGCTCCCCGCCCTCGGTCAGCCGTACCGCGTACGGGGACCAGCGCCCTGGCAGTCCGGCCTCCTCGCCGAGCAGGTCCAGCAGCTCGTCGGTCGTGGCCCGGCCCGGCCGGGCCACCAGGGTCACCTCGGGCCGCTCGTTGTCGGCCTCCAGCAGGTCCTCGATCCCGGCGCGGCCGCCGCCGAGCGCGTCCCACAGGGCCGAGACGACCCACCGGGGATGCGAGTGCACCACGGCCAGATGGTCCTCGGCGTCGTCCTCGTACGGCGGCGCGACCCGCTCCAGCCAGCCGTCGAGGTCGTGCTGCGAGATCTTCCGCAGTACGGCGTTGACGAACTTGGCCCGCCCGTCGCCGAGCACCACGCGCGCCAGCTCGACGGTCGCCGACACCGCGGCGTGCGTCGGGATGCGCGTCCCCAGCAGCTGATGGGCGCCGAGCGAGAGCACGTCCAGCACGGGCGGGTCGACCTCGCGCAGCGGCCGGTCGACGCACTCGGCGATGATCGCGTCGTACGTCCCCTGCCGCCGCAGCGTCCCGTACACCAGCTCGGTGGCGAGCGCCGCGTCCCGGCTGTCGAAATCGTCCTGCTCACGGGCCTTGCGCAGCAGCGGGGGCAGGACGAGGTTGGCGTACGCGTCCCGCTCGTCCACGGCCCGCAGCGCGTCGAACGCGAGGACCCGTACGGGGTCCTTCTTGGGGCGGCGGTACGGCTTGTGGGGACGGCGACGGCTCTGCTCGCTCAAAAGGTGCTCCGCGTTTCTGAAAGGGTCGAACCCCTTCAGCGTACGTCGGCGGCACCCAGCTGTTCGCCGGGGGCGATCCGCACCCCCCGGGCCCAGTCGGCGGCACGCATGGGCTTCTTGCCCTGCGGCTGTACCCAGTGCAGTTCGACGGCGTGCGAGCCGGTGCCCGCGTGCACATGGTTCTTGCCGACGGAGAGCTCGCCGGGCGCCAGGTCCGTACGGTCGGGGAGCGGCTGGACGTTGACCAGCTTCAGCCGCTCGCCCCGGAAGACCGTCCACGCGCCGGGCGCGGGCGTGCAGCCGCGGACCAGCCGGTCGACCCGGAGCGCGGGCGCGTGCCAGTCCACATGCGCGTCCTCGACGTTGATCTTCGGGGCGAGGGTGACGCCGTCGGCGGGCTGCGGAACGGCCTTGAGCGTGCCGTCCTCGATGCCGTCCATCGTCGCGGCGAGCAGTCCGGCACCCGCGAAGGCGAGCCGGGTGAGCAGATCGCCGCTGGTGTCCGTCGGGCGCACATGCTCGGTGATCACCCCGTAGACGGGCCCCGAGTCGAGCCCCTCCTCGATCTGGAACGTCGAGGCGCCGGTCATGTCGTCACCCGCGAGGATCGCGTGCTGCACGGGCGCCGCGCCGCGCCAGGCGGGCAGCAGCGAGAAGTGCAGATTGACCCAGCCGCGGGCCGGGACGTCCAGCGCGGCCTTCGGCAGCAGCGCCCCGTAGGCGACGACGGGGCAGCAGTCGGGGGCGATCTCGCGCAGCCGGGCGAGGAAGTCCTCGTCGCGCGGCCTCGCCGGCTTGAGGACCTCGATCCCCGCGTCGTGCGCGCGCTGCGCGACGGGGCTCGCGACGAGCCGCCGGCCGCGGCCCGCGGGGGCGTCCGGCCGGGTGACGACCGCGGCGACCTCGTGCCGGTCCGAGGCGATGAGGGCATCCAGGGCGGGTACGGCGACCTCGGGGGTGCCCGCGAAGACAAGTTTCACTGGTATTACCTCGCTCTGTGTGCCGGGTTGCTCGCGCGACGCACCAGTCTATTTGGCCCCACCGACAGGGGGCGCACGGACGGCCGCGCGCCCCACGCGTAGTCCCTTGCACCCTTGCACCGTGACCACAATGCCCGCTGGCGCGTTGGTCAAGAGAGATTGACCGAATCGGGCAGCTCCGGTGCGGCCCGACCCTTTTCAACGCCGGTTCGAGAGGCTTGTTCATGGCCGACCACGCAACCCACGACGCCCAAGCCCGGGCGAGTCTGCATCTGTTGGTGCGGGACATCGAGCGGGTCCGCCGGCAGGTGGACGCTCTGCGCACGCTCACGGCCCAGTTGGGCAACGTCTACCGTCCACGTCGCTCCGGTCCGTCCACGGGCTTCGTCGTCTACGGCAGGGCCCCCGCTCCGACCGTCCGTCTCGCGCAGGAACTGCGGGACAGCGTCGAGACGTTGGTGACCGCGGCGGTGGACTTCGACCGTTCGCTCGGCTTCTCGTGGGACGCGGTCGGCTCGGCGCTGGGTGTGACGAAGCAGGCCGTGCACCGCCGTTACGGGTCACGGCGCACCGCACCGCAGCCCGCCGCCACGGTCCCGGCGGAGCCGGAGCCGGCGCGCACGATGCCGGTCGCCCCCGCGGTGCCCGCGGCGCGCTCCATGCCGCCGCAGCCCGCGCCGAGCGCCCACGCTCTTCGCGAGGAGGTCCGCCCGAGCGCCTTCCCCGGCCCGCGCAACGGCTGACCCCTCATCCCGGCCGCCCCGGTGCACCGCGGTGGTGCGCCGGGGCGGTGCTGTGCAGGCACCGTGGTTCGCCGGTGGACGGTATGGCGTCGCCGCTCCGTCCGGCGCTCCCGTGCGCGTGTCCGCAGTCCCCGCATCGGCAGCGGCACCAGCACCAGCACCAGCACCAGCACCGGATCGCACCCGATCGGCGACCCACCCCCGCGAGGCCTCCTCCGGCCGCGTCCGCCCCGCCCTCGCCGCCGCCGCCGCGAGAACCACACCTCAGCCGATGTCCGGAGGGTCCACCCGGATGCGGACCGGGTCACCGCCCGTCCGGGCGAGCCGGGCGGCCTGCGCCGACTTCAGCGCGGCGGCCAGCGCCGCCCCGCTCCCCGGCGGTACGCGCAGCAGTACCCGCTCCCACTGCTCCCCCGGCCGGGGTCCCCCCTGCGCGGCCGGGGGAGGATCGCCGGCCCGGCGCGGCCGCCCGGCGGGCACCGGCGGCAACGGCACCGGTCCGAGCACCTCCGCGTCGCCCGGCAGTGACGCCGTGGCCAGGAACTCCGCCACCGCCTCCGCCCGCCCGGTGAGCGACGCCATCCGCGACACCGGGGGAAAGCCCAGCTCCGCCCGCTCGGCCAGCTCCCGCTGGGCATGGCCGACGGGATCCCATCGCACCAGGGCCTGCACCGGCCGCAGCGTGGGCTCGGCGACGACCACGACCGTGCCGCCCTCGGCCTGGCCACGGACCAGCGACGCCGCGGCCGTCCACCGCCGCAGGGCCTCCTCGCCCGCCCGGAGATCGGGCCGCCCGAGCATCGCCCAGCCGTCGAGCAGCAGCGCGGCCGCGTACCCGCCCTCCGCTACGGGCTCCGCGCCCGGTGTGCTGACGACGAGGGCCGGCCGGTCGGGCACCGAGTCCAGCACATGGTCACGCCCGGACGTGCGCACCGGCACCGCCGGGAACGCGCGCCCCAGCTCCTCCGCCGTGCGCCGCGCGCCGACCACCTGGGCCCGCAGCCGGACCGCGCCGCACTCCGCGCAGTGCCACCCCGTCGCGTCCCGCGCACACCAGCCGCACCGCAGGTCCCGCTCCTCCGGGGCCTCCAGCGGCCCGGAGCAGTGCCTGCAACGCGCGGGCGTACGGCACCGCTCACAGGCCAGCCTCGGTACGTAGCCGCGCCGGGGCACCTGCACCAGCACCGGGCCCGTCCGCAGTCCGTCCCGCACGGTCTGCCAGGCGAGCGAGGGAAGCCGGGCGGCCCGGGCCGCCTCGTCGCGCGCGAGCTCGCCGTCGCCGACCGTGCGGATCAGGGGCGCGGCACGGCGGACCTCCTCACGGTCCGCGGCCAGCGGGCGCGCCCAGCCGGTCTCGACGAGCTGGGCGGCCTCCACCGTGCAGCTCGTGCCGCCGAGCAGGAACCCGCACCGTTCGTGGGCAGCGCGCAGCAGCAGCACCTCGCGTGCGTGCGGCAGCGGCGCGTGCGGCTCGCTGTGGCTGGAGTCGCCGTCGTCCCATATCGCGACGAGCCCCAGGTCCTGGACGGGCGCGAACATCGCCGCCCGTGTCCCCACCACCGCCCGCACGGACCCGCGCCGTACGGCCAGCCACTGCCCGTACCGCTTCTCCGGGCCGGCCTCCGCGGTCAGCACCGCGTGCCTCCCCTGGCCGAGCAGACCGGTCAGGGCGTCATCGACCCGGGCGGCGGCCCGGCCGTCCGGCACGACGACGAGCGCGCCCCGCCCGGAGGCGAGGGTGGCGGCGACGGCCCTCGCCAGTTCCTCCGCCCAGTGCGGCCCCGGCAACGCGCTCCACACGGCCCTTGGTGCGCCCCCGCCCGCCAGCGCCTCCAGGAACGCGGGCCCCCGCCCGTACCGCCGCCAGGTCCCGGCCTCCGGCGCGCCCGGCGGCGGGAGTGGCTCGGGTGACGGCTTCGACTCGGCCCGCGCGTTCCTCGGCGGCACGGCGAGCTGCAGCACATCGGCGAGGCTGCCCGCATAACGGTCGGCGACCGCTCTGGCCAGCGTGAGCAGCCCGGTGCTCAGCACCGGTTCGGGCGAGACGACTCCGGCGAGCGCGGCGAGCGGTCCGGAGTAGTCGGACTCGTCCCGCCGCTCGACGATGAACCCGTCGATCAGCCGGCCGCCCTCACGCCGCCCGTCCCGCACCTGGTGCGCCCCGGCCCCGAACCGCACCCGGACCCGGACCCCCGGCTGTGCGGCCTCGTCCAGCTCCTCGGGCACCGCGTAGTCGAAGAACTGGTCGAGGTGCAGCACTCCCTTGTTCACGACGACCCGCGCCACGGGCCGTTCCTTGGCCAGCGCGGCCCCCCGCCACGTCCGCGGCTTGGCCCGCGGCACCTTCGCCTTCCGCACGGTCTCCCGAATGAGCGCAAGCTGCTCCGGCGGACCGTCCCCGGGCCGCGAGGAACGTTCGTTGTCGCTGCTCACAGCCAAATTCCTACCAGACCCCACCGACAACGTCCGCCGTGCGGGCCGCGCCCGGGACCCGAGCGGTGACGGTGGGGCGGGTGTGCCAGGGCCGCGCAGCGACGGCTCTCTGCACGCTGCCACGCCTTTTACGGCGGGGGCGGCGGGCACGCCCCTCGCCATGCGCCGGGCCGGGCCGCGCCGGGCGGACGCCAGGGATCACGCGCCCGCCCCGGAGACACGAGAGCCCCGGGAGACACGAGAGCCCCGGACCGACCCGGTCCGGGGCTCTCGCTCAGCTCTCTGTGGCTTACAGACCCGCCGCCGCGCGCAGCGCGTCCACGCGGTCCGTGCGCTCCCAGGTGAAGTCCGGCAGCTCACGCCCGAAGTGGCCGTAGGCCGCGGTCTGGGCGTAGATCGGGCGGAGCAGGTCGAGGTCGCGGATGATCGCGGCCGGGCGGAGGTCGAAGACCTCCGCGATGGCGTTCTCGATCTTGTCGACGTCGACAGCGGCTGTGCCGAAGGTCTCGACGAAGAGGCCGACGGGCTCGGCCTTGCCGATCGCGTACGCGACCTGGACCTCACAGCGGGAGGCGAGGCCGGCGGCCACGACGTTCTTGGCGACCCAGCGCATCGCGTAGGCGGCGGAGCGGTCGACCTTGGACGGGTCCTTGCCGGAGAAGGCGCCGCCACCGTGGCGGGCCATGCCGCCGTAGGTGTCGATGATGATCTTGCGGCCGGTGAGGCCGGCGTCGCCCATCGGGCCGCCGATCTCGAAGCGGCCGGTCGGGTTGACCAGCAGGCGGTAGCCGTCGGTGTCCAGCTTGATGCCGTCCTCGACGAGCTGCTTCAGCACGTGCTCGACGACGAACTCACGGATGTCGGGCGCGAGGAGCGAGTCCAGGTCGATGTCGGAGGCGTGCTGCGAGGAGACCACGACCGTGTCGAGGCGGACGGCCTTGTCGCCGTCGTACTCGATGGTGACCTGGGTCTTGCCGTCAGGGCGCAGGTAGGGGATGGTCCCGTTCTTGCGCACCTCGGAGAGGCGGCGGGAGAGCCGGTGCGCCAGGTAGATCGGCAGCGGCATCAGCTCGGGCGTCTCGTCGCACGCGTACCCGAACATCAGGCCCTGGTCGCCGGCGCCCTGCTTGTCGAGCTCGTCGTCGTCACCCTCGACACGGCTCTCGTACGCCGTGTCGACGCCCTGCGCGATGTCGGGGGACTGGGAGCCGATGGACACCGAGACGCCGCAGGAGGCGCCGTCGAAGCCCTTCTTCGAGGAGTCGTAGCCGATCTCGAGGACCTTGTTGCGCACCAGGGTGGGGATGTCGGCCCACGCCTTGGTGGTCACCTCGCCGGCCACGTGCACCAGACCGGTGGTGATCAAGGTCTCCACGGCGACGCGGGACGAGGGGTCCTCGCGCAGCAGTGCGTCGAGAATGGTGTCGCTGATCTGGTCAGCAATCTTGTCGGGGTGACCCTCGGTGACGGACTCCGAGGTGAACAGGCGACGGGACACAACGCTCCCTGGGGTTGCAGCGGCTGCTGGCTGATCATTGGCGGACCGGCCGGGGGGCTGCGCCCCGCGTCGTTCCGAGGGACAGTTTATCGGGACCTTCCGCCGACCGGACCCCGCGTCTCGCCACGTGGGAGCCAAACAGCACGGGATTCGTCCGAATCAGCTCGGTGATCGGCCCGCGCACACGGCCGGACGGACGGGTTTCGACGCATTTGGCGGTACCGACGGCGGGGTTGAGAAATTCATCCCGGATTCACCCATCTGCGCGCGTGTCTCCCCATCAGCCGCACGAGGGCCGCTCGATTTGAGTGGTACGTCACACCACCCGGTGGTACGTCACATCACGCGGTGGTAGGTCGCTCCGGACAGGGTGGCAGGTCACGCCGGACCCGGCCGTTCGTCACGCCAGGCGCGGCGCCACCAGGTCCCACACCGTGTCCGCAAGGCCTTCCTTCGGCCCGTACGGGACGGGCGTCTCGCCGCCGTCCGCCGCCAGGACCACGGCTTCGTTGGTCTCGGACCCGAAGGTCTTGCGCTCCCCCACCTCGTTGACGACCAGCAGGTCACAGCCCTTGCGCCGCAGTTTCTCGCGGCCGTTGACGAGAACGTCGTCGGTCTCGGCGGCGAAACCGACGACGATCTGCCCCGGCCGGGCGCGGTCGGCGGAGATCTCGGCGAGGATGTCGGGGTTGCGCACCAGCGTGATCGGTGCGGGCTCCTGGCCGTCCTTCTTCTTGATCTTTCCTTCGGCGTACACCGCGGGGCGGAAGTCGGCGACGGCCGCCGCCATCACCACCGCGTCGGCGTCGGCGGCCGCCTTGAGCACGGCCTCACGCAGTTGTACGGCGGTGCCGACGTGGACGACGTCCACGCCCGCCGGGTCGGCCATGCCCGTGTTGGCCTCGATCAGCGTCACCCGGGCGCCCCGGGCCGCGGCGGTACGCGCCAGCGCGTAGCCCTGCTTGCCGGAGGAGCGGTTGCCCAGGTAGCGGACGGGGTCGAGCGGCTCACGGGTGCCGCCGGCACTGACCACGACATGGCGGCCGACGAGGTCGGGAGCGGCGACGCCACGGGCCAGCACCCTGCGGCAGGCCTCGAAGATCTCGCCGGGCTCGGGGAGCCGGCCCTTGCCGGTGTCGACGCCGGTGAGCCGGCCGACCGCGGGCTCGATCACGACCGCGCCGCGGCGGCGCAGCGTCGCCACGTTCTCCTGGGTGGCGGGGTGCTCCCACATCTCGGTGTGCATGGCGGGCGCGAAGACGACGGGACACCGGGCGGTGAGCAGCGTGTTGGTGAGGAGGTCGTCGGCGATGCCGTGGGCGGCCTTCGCCAGCATGTCGGCGGTGGCCGGCGCGACCACGACGAGGTCGGCGCCCTGTCCGATGCGCACGTGCGGCACCTCGTGGACGTCGGACCAGACCTCCGTGGAGACCGGGTGCCCCGAGAGCGCCGACCAGGTCGCGGCGCCGACGAAATGGAGCGCGGAGGCGGTGGGGACGACCCGGACCTCGTGCCCGGACTCGGTCAGCCGGCGCAGCAGCTCGCACGCCTTGTAGGCGGCGATGCCGCCGCTGACACCCAGAACGACCTTCGGCTTCTCCACTGCGTCTCCCGCTCCCACTGATGACGACGACCCGCCGATGACGAGAACCCGCGGATGACGATTCGTACGCCTCTATGACACACCACAGGCCCGGCGGACGTACCGCCGGGCCTGGGATGAAGCGAACGTGCGCCTTACTGGGCCGGGCCCTCGATGGCCTCGGAGGTCAGCAGACCCGCGTTGATCTCGCGCAGGGCGATCGAGAGCGGCTTCTCGTGGACGTGGGTGTCCACCAGCGGACCGACGTACTCGAGAAGGCCTTCACCGAGCTGCGAGTAGTACGCGTTGATCTGGCGCGCGCGCTTGGCCGCGTAGATGACCAGGCTGTACTTCGAGTCGGTGGCCTCGAGGAGCTCGTCGATCGGCGGGTTGATGATGCCCTCGGGCGCGGTGATGGAAGAGGACACGCTCTAGCCTTCCGAAGAAACTTCTGGGAAATCGAACAAGATCAGACAACTGCCATCAAGGCTAGCAGCTCGCGCGCCACGTCCTCGACGGAGGTGTTGACCAGGGTGGTGTCGAACTCGGCCTCCGCGGCCAGTTCGACCTTCGCCGCTTCGAGGCGGCGCTCGATCACATCGGGAGACTCGGTTCCCCGGCCGGTGAGCCGGCGGACCAGTTCGTCCCAGCTCGGCGGGGCCAGGAAGACCAGCTGGGAGTCCGGCATCGACTCCTTGACCTGCCGGGCGCCCTGGAGATCGATCTCCAGAAGCACCGGCTCGCCGGCCTCGAGGCGCTCCAGTACCGCACGGCGCGGGGTGCCGTAGCGATTGCCCGCGAATTCTGCCCATTCCAGGAGCTCGCCGTTGGCGATCAGCTTGTCGAATTCGTCGTCGCCGACGAAGAAATACTGGACGCCGTGACGCTCGCCTGGGCGCGGCTTACGGGTGGTGGCCGACACCGAGAGCCATACCTCGGGGTGGACCTTGCGCATATGGGCGACGACCGTGCTCTTACCGACCCCGGAGGGGCCGGAGAGCACGGTCAGCCGCGGACGTACCTCTGCTGCCATGCAGCGATTATCCAGGTTCTCGGGAGTGCCCGGGAACGTCAGGCGGCGCCGCCGCCGAACTCGCGCTCGAGCGACGCGATCTGGTTGGACCCGAGACCCCGCACACGGCGGCTCTCGGAGATGCCGAGTCGCTCCATGATCTGCTTGGCACGGACCTTGCCCACGCCGGGGAGGGACTCGAGCAGGGCGGAGACCTTCATCTTGCCGATGACGTTGTTCTCCTGGCCCTGCTTGATGACCTCGTGGAGGGAGGCGCCGGAGTGCTTGAGTCGATTCTTGACCTCGGCCCGCTCCCGGCGAGCCGCGGCGGCCTTTTCGAGCGCGGCTGCGCGCTGTTCAGGGGTAAGGGGCGGAAGAGCCACGCCTACGTCACCTCGGATGTCGAACTGTCGGATACGGACCGGTGAGGAACCTAGTCGCCCCACACCAGGCGAGCAACGAGCAACGCACTGGTCGTTGCATCGCTGGCTCTCGACGGAGACTAGCGGCCGAGACCGCTCCAGTCAGCGAGAACAGCGGAAAAGTCCTGGTCAGCATCGGCCGACTTGGATATTCCAGACATACCGACCCGGTTTCTGTCAAGAAATCGCCCATGAGAGACGCGCATGACCTCCTGGTCGAGCGGGCGGGCGGACCGTGGGACCCGTCGTACGGACCCGACAGGCCCGCCCGGGGCGTTACGCTCCGTCGACGGCCGCCCGCACTTCGTCACTGAACCGTGCCGCCGCCTCCCGCAGCGCGGCGGCGTCCGGACCGTGCCGCAGCACGCCACGGCTCACGCTCGGGACGACGTTGCGCACGGCCGGGCCGAAGACGCCCGGCAGATCGGCCGGGGTCGCGCCCTGGGCGCCGATGCCGGGCGCGAGGAGCGGACCGTTGATGTCCAGGTCCACGCCCGCCTCGCCGAGCGTGGCACCGACGACCGCGCCGACCGAGCCCATCGGATCCGCTCCGGCGTTCTCGTCCGCCATGTGGTTCAGCATGAGCTGGGCGAGCGACACGCCGCCCGCCGCCGTGGAGCGCTGGACCTCGGCGCCCTCCGGGTTGGAGGTCAGGGCCAGGACGAAGATCCCGCAGCCGTTGATCACGGCCTGGTCCAGCGCCGGCCGCAGCGATCCGAAGCCGAGGTACGGCGAGACCGTGACCGCGTCCGAGAACAGCGGCGAGTCCTTGCGCAGGTACGCCTCGGCGTAAGCGCCCATGGTCGAGCCGATGTCGCCGCGCTTGGCGTCCATCAGGACCAGGGCGCCGGCGGCCCTGGACTCCTCGACGGCCTTCTCCAGGACCGCGATGCCGCGCGAGCCGAAGCGCTCGAAGAACGCGGACTGCGGCTTGAGGACGGCGACCCGGTCGGCGAGCGCCTCGACGACCGTACGGGTGAAGCGCTCCAGGCCGGTGATGTCGTCGTTCAGCCCCCACGCGGTCAGCAACGAGGCGTGCGGGTCGATCCCGACGCACAGCGGCCCGCGCGTGTCCATGGCGTGGCGCAGTCGGGCACCGAAGGGTGCCGAGGTCTCCAGGGGGCTCATGCGGTTGCTGCCTTTCGGGTCTCGGCGCCGACGGCCTCGGCGAGGGTGGCGTACGGGCTCGCGGCCAGGCGGGCGGCGAGGCCCTTGTGGACGGCACGGGCGTAGAACGGGCCCTCGTAGACGAAGGCGCTGTAGCCCTGGACGAGCGTGGCGCCGGCGAGGATGCGCTGCCAGGCGTCCTCGGCGTTCTCGATGCCGCCGACGCCGACGAGGGTGATACGGGTCCCCACGCGCGCGTACAGGCGGCGCAGCACCTCCAGGGAGCGCTCCTTGAGGGGGGCGCCGGACAGCCCGCCGGTCTCCTTCACCAGCTCCTGGCCGGACGTCAGGCCGAGGCCGTCGCGGGCGATGGTGGTGTTGGTGGCGATGATCCCGTCCAGGCCGAGTTCGACGGCCAGGTCGGCGACGGCGTCGACGTCCTCGTCGGCGAGATCCGGCGCGATCTTGACGAGCAGCGGGACGCGGCGTTCGGTGACGGTGCGGTCGGCTGCCTCGCGTACGGCGCTGAGCAGCGGGCGCAGGGCCTCGGTGGCCTGGAGGTTCCGCAGGCCGGGCGTGTTCGGCGAGCTGACGTTGACCACGAGGTAGTCGGCGTACGGGGCGAGCCGCTCCGTCGAGGTCACGTAGTCGCCGACGGCCTCCTCCTCGGGGACGACCTTGGTCTTGCCGATGTTGACGCCGACGATCGTGCGGAAGATCTCGTGGCGGGTGGCGAGGCGGGCGGCGACGGCGGCGGAGCCCTCGTTGTTGAAGCCCATGCGGTTGATCAGCGCCCGGTCGGGAACGAGGCGGAAGAGCCGCTTCCTGGGGTTGCCCGGCTGGGGCTGCGCCGTGACGGTACCGATCTCGATGTGGTCGAAACCGAGCATCGACATGCCGTCGATGGCGACGGCGTTCTTGTCGAAGCCGGCCGCGAGTCCGAACGGGCCGTGCATGCGCAGGCCGAGCGCCTCGGTGCGCAGTTCCTTGTGGCGGGGGGCGAGGGCGGCGGCGACGAACGTGCGCAGCACGGGGACGCGGACCGCGAGGCGGATCCAGCGGAAGGCGAGGTGGTGGGCCGCCTCCGGGTCCATCCGCTTGAAGACCAGGTTGAAGAACAGCTTGTACATGTCGGTGTCCTCATGAGGAGGGGGACACCGTTTCCGGTGTCCCCCTTGTGGGCTGTCAGTCGCGGGCCGCGATCAGATGTTCCGCGTGTTCCTGGAGTGAACGGACTCCCACACCGCCGAGGTTGAGCGCGTCGATGCCCTGGACGGCGGCGGCGAGCGCCTGAACCGTCGTCAGGCACGGGACGCCGCGCGCCACGGCCGCCGTGCGGATGTCGTAGCCGTCGAGGCGGCCACCGGTGCCGTACGGGGTGTTGACGATCAGGTCGACCTGGCCGTCGTGGATCAGCTGGACGATGGTCTTCTCGCCGTCCGGGCCCTCGCCCTCGGACTGCTTGCGCACGATGGTGGCGTGGATGCCGTTGCGCTTGAGCACCTCGGCCGTGCCGGAGGTGGCGAGCAGTTCGAAGCCGTGCGCGACGAGTTCCCGGGCCGGGAAGATCATCGAGCGCTTGTCGCGGTTGGCGACGGAGAAGAAGGCGCGCCCCTTGGTGGGCAGCGGTCCGTAGGCGCCCGCCTGCGACTTGGCGTACGCCGTGCCGAAGACGGTGTCGATGCCCATGACCTCGCCGGTGGAGCGCATCTCCGGGCCGAGGACGGTGTCGACGCCGCGTCCGTGGATGTCGCGGAAGCGGCTCCACGGCATCACGGCCTCCTTGACGGAGATCGGCGCGTCCATCGGGAGCGTGCCGCCGTCGCCGTTCGCGGGCAGCAGTCCCTCCTCGCGCAGTTCGGCGACGGTGGCGCCGAGCGAGATCCGGGCGGCGGCCTTGGCCAGCGGCACGGCGGTCGCCTTCGAGGTGAAGGGGACGGTGCGGGAGGCGCGCGGGTTGGCCTCCAGGACGTAGAGGATGTCGCCGGCCATCGCGAACTGGATGTTGATCAGTCCGCGTACGCCGACCCCGCGGGCGATGGCCTCGGTCGAGGCGCGCAGGCGCTTGATGTCGAAGCCGCCGAGCGTGATCGGGGGCAGGGCGCAGGCCGAGTCGCCGGAGTGGATACCGGCCTCCTCGATGTGCTCCATGACGCCGCCGAGGTAGAGCTCGGTGCCGTCGTAGAGCGCGTCGACGTCGATCTCGATGGCGTCGTCGAGGAAGCGGTCGACGAGGACCGGCCGGTCGGGGCTGATCTCGGTGGACTCCGAGATGTACGACTGCAGCCGGGTCTCGTCGTACACGATCTCCATGCCGCGGCCGCCGAGCACGTACGACGGGCGTACGAGGACGGGGTAGCCGATCTCGTCGGCGATGGCCTTGGCCTCGGTGAAGGTGGTGGCGGTGCCGTGCTTGGGCGCGGGGAGGCCGGCGTCGTCGAGGACACGGCCGAAGGCTCCGCGGTCCTCGGCGGCGTGGATCGCCTCCGGGGAGGTGCCGACGATCGGGACGCCGTTGTCCTTGAGGGCCTGCGACAGGCCGAGCGGGGTCTGGCCGCCGAGCTGGACGACGACACCGGCGACGGGGCCCGCGAGGGACTCGGCGTGGACGATCTCCAGCACGTCCTCCAGGGTGAGCGGCTCGAAGTACAGCCGGTCGGAGGTGTCGTAGTCGGTGGAGACGGTCTCCGGGTTGCAGTTGACCATCACGGTCTCGTAGCCCGCGTCGCTGAGCGCGAAGGAGGCGTGGACGCAGGAGTAGTCGAACTCGATGCCCTGGCCGATCCGGTTCGGGCCCGAGCCCAGGATGATCACCGCGGGCTTCTCGCGGGGCGCGACCTCGCTCTCCTCGTCGTAGGAGGAGTAGAAGTACGGGGTCTTCGCGGCGAACTCGGCGGCGCAGGTGTCGACCGTCTTGTAGACCGGGCGGATTCCGAGGGCGTGCCGGACCTCGCGGACGACGTCTTCGCGCAGGCCCCGGATGTCGGCGATCTGGGCGTCGGAGAAGCCGTGGCGCTTGGCGTCGGCGAGGAGTTCGGGGTCGAGCTTCTCGGCGGCTGCCAGCTCGTCGGCGATCTCCTTGATCAGGAAGAGCTGGTCGACGAACCAGGGGTCGATCTTCGTGGCGTCGAAGACCTCGCTCTGGGTGGCTCCGGCGCGGATGGCCTGCATGACGGTGTTGATCCGGCCGTCGGTCGGGCGGACCGACTCACGCAGCAGTTCGTCCTTGTCGCCGGGCTCGCCGGTGAACTCGAACTGGCTGCCCTTCTTCTCCAGGGAGCGCAGGGCCTTCTGCAGCGCCTCGGTGAAGTTGCGGCCGATGGCCATGGCCTCGCCCACGGACTTCATGGTGGTGGTGAGGGTGGCGTCGGCGGAGGGGAACTTCTCGAAGGCGAAGCGAGGCGCCTTGACGACCACGTAGTCGAGCGTCGGCTCGAAGGACGCCGGCGTCTTCTCCGTGATGTCGTTGGGGATCTCGTCCAGCGTGTAGCCGACGGCGAGCCGGGCGGCGATCTTCGCGATCGGGAAGCCGGTGGCCTTGGACGCCAGTGCGGAGGACCGGGACACGCGCGGGTTCATCTCGATGACGATGACCCGGCCGTCCTCGGGGTCGACGGCGAACTGGATGTTGCAGCCGCCGGTGTCGACGCCGACCTCGCGGATGACGGCGATGCCGATGTCCCGCAGGATCTGGTACTCGCGGTCGGTCAGCGTCATCGCCGGGGCGACGGTGATCGAGTCACCGGTGTGCACGCCCATCGGGTCGAAGTTCTCGATGGAGCAGACGACCACGACGTTGTCGTGCTTGTCGCGCATCAGCTCCAGCTCGTACTCCTTCCAGCCGAGGATGGACTCCTCCAGGAGCACCTCGGTGGTGGGAGACAGGGTCAGGCCCTGGCCGGCGATGCGGCGCAGCTCGTCCTCGTCGTGGGCGAAGCCGGAGCCCGCGCCGCCCATGGTGAAGGAGGGCCGGACGACGACGGGGTAGCCGCCGAGGGTGTCGACGCCCTTGAGGACGTCGTCCATGGTGTGGCAGATGACCGAGCGCGCGGACTCGCCGTGGCCGATCTTGCGGTTGACGGCCTCGACGACGTCCTTGAAGAGCTCGCGGTCCTCGCCCTTGTTGATGGCCTCGACGTTGGCGCCGATGAGCTCGACCCCGTACTCGTCCAGGGTGCCGGACTCGTGCAGGGCGATCGCGGTGTTGAGCGCGGTCTGGCCGCCGAGGGTGGGCAGGAGGGCGTCGGGGCGCTCCTTGGCGATGATCTTCTCGACGAACTCGGGGGTGATGGGCTCGACGTACGTGGCGTCGGCGATCTCCGGGTCGGTCATGATCGTCGCCGGGTTGGAGTTCACCAGGATGACGCGCAGGCCCTCGGACTTGAGGACCCGGCAGGCCTGGGTGCCGGAGTAGTCGAACTCGGCGGCCTGGCCGATGACGATCGGGCCGGAGCCGATGACCAGGACGGACTGGATATCGGTGCGCTTAGGCACGCTGGCCCTCCATCAGTGCTGTGCTCATCAAAGACGTGAAGCGGTCGAACAGGTACGCGGCGTCGTGCGGGCCCGCGGCCGCCTCGGGGTGGTACTGGACGCTGAAGGCCGGCTGGTCGAGCAGCTGGAGGCCCTCCACCACGTTGTCGTTGAGGCAGACGTGGGAGACCTCGACGCGGCCGTAGGGGGTCTCGGAGACCTTGTCGAGCGGGGCGTCGACGGCGAAGCCGTGGTTGTGCGCGGTGACCTCGACCTTGCCGGTCGTACGGTCCTGCACGGGCTGGTTGATGCCGCGGTGGCCGTACTTGAGCTTGTACGTGCCGAAGCCCAGCGCCCGGCCGAGGATCTGGTTGCCGAAGCAGATGCCGAACAGCGGCGTCCTGCGCTCCAGGACGGCCTGCATGACGGAGACGGCGTGGTCCGCGGTGGCCGGGTCGCCCGGGCCGTTGGAGAAGAACACCCCGTCGGGGCCGACGGCGAAGACGTCCTCGGCGGTGGCGGTGGCGGGCAGGACGTGCACCTCGATGCCGCGCTCGGCCATCCGGTGCGGGGTCATGCCCTTGATGCCGAGGTCGACGGCGGCGACGGTGAACTTCTTCTCGCCGATCGCGGGGACGACGTACGTCTCCTTGGTGGCGACCTCCGCGGACAGGTCCGCGCCCTTCATCTCGGGGGCCTGGCGCACCTCGGCGAGCATCGTGCCCTCGTCGGGCAGCGCGTTGCCGGAGAAGATGCCGACGCGCATGGCGCCGCGCTCCCGCAGATGACGGGTGAGGGCGCGGGTGTCGACGCCGCTGATGCCGACGACGCCCTGGCGGTCGAGCTCCTCGTCCAGGGAGCGCTGCGCGCGCCAGTTGGAGGGGACGCGGGCGGGGTCGCGGACGACGTAGCCGGACACCCAGATGCGCTGCGACTCGGGGTCCTCGTCGTTGACGCCGGTGTTGCCGACGTGCGGGGCGGTCATCACGACGACCTGGCGGTGGTACGACGGGTCGGTGAGGGTCTCCTGGTAGCCGGTCATGCCGGTGGAGAACACGGCCTCGCCGAAGGTCACCCCCACGGCCCCGTAGGCGCGGCCGCGGAAGACACGGCCGTCCTCCAGGACGAGTACGGCGGGAACGCGGGTTCCCCTGGTGGAGGTCGTCATCGTGCGGCGCCTTCCGTGGTGTCGGTCGTGATCATGGAGTTGACGGCTTCGACCCAGGCGGCGTGCTCGGCCGCGTGGTCGGAGCGGAAGCCGGAGTCGAGCTGCGTGTCGCCGTGCGCCCAGGTGACGATCAGCAGTCCGCCCTCGGCGAGGACCTTGCCGGCGATGCCCTTGTCGAGGCGGGCCTCGCGCAGGGCCGCGGCCGGGATGAAGAAGTCCGCGGCACCGGGGCGTACGACGTCGATCCCGGCGTCGGTGAGTGTCAGCTCGGCGCGGCTGCGGTTGCCCAGGCCCCGGGCGACGATCCGGTCGAGCCACTGCCCGGCGGTCGTCGAGCCGTGGTAGCGGCCGCTGAGCCGCAGCTTCGCCTGACCCGCGTTCTCGGGCGCCACGGGCAGTTCGGGGAGACCCGACTGGAGCTCACCGCGCCACTTCCAGCCCTGGCGCATCAGCCAGTAGACGAGGGCGATGAAGAGCAGCAGCCCGGCGACCCAGCCGAGGCGCGCGGCCCAGTCGGTGACCTCCGCGGACTTCCGCTCGGCCGCTTCGGCCGCCTGAATGATGAGTGGTGTCACGCCAGCTTCCCGTCCATGAGCGTCGCCCGGCCCCGCAGGAAGGTGTGGGTGACGCGACCCGGCAGCTCGCGGCCCTCGTAGGGCGTGTTGCGGCTGCGGGAGGCGAAGCCCGCGGGGTCCACGTTTCCACGGTATGCCGGATCGACCAGCGTGAGGTTGGCGGGCTCACCAGCCGAGACGGGCCGTCCATGGCCGTCCGCGGCGCCGATGCGGGCCGGCGTGAACGACATCCGGTCGGCCACGCCTTCCCAGGTCAGCAGGCCGGTCTCGACCATCGTGTGCTGGACGACGGACAGCGCGGTCTCCAGGCCGACCATGCCCATGGCCGCGGCGGCCCACTCGCAGTCCTTGTCCTCGTGCGGGTGAGGAGCGTGGTCGGTGGCGACGATGTCGATCGTGCCGTCGGCGAGGGCCTCGCGCAGCGCCATGACGTCGCGCTCGGTGCGCAGCGGCGGGTTGACCTTGTAGACCGGGTTGTACGTACGGACCAGCTCGTCGGTGAGGAGGAGGTGGTGCGGGGTGACCTCGGCGGTGACGTCGATGCCGCGGGACTTGGCCCAGCGGACGATCTCGACGGAACCGGCGGTGGAGAGGTGGCAGATGTGGACGCGGGAGCCGACGTGCTCGGCCAGGAGGACGTCGCGGGCGATCACCGACTCCTCGGCGACGGCCGGCCAGCCGCCGAGGCCCAGCTCGGCGGAGACGACGCCCTCGTTCATCTGGGCGCCCTCGGTGAGGCGGGGCTCCTGCGCGTGCTGGGCGACGACGCCGCCGAAGGCCTTCACGTACTCCAGCGCGCGGCGCATGATCACGGCGTCGTCGACGCACTTGCCGTCGTCGGAGAAGACGGTGACGCCGGCGGCGGAGTCGTGCATGGCGCCCAGCTCGGCGAGCTTCTTGCCTTCCAGGCCGACGGTGACGGCGCCGATGGGCTGGACGTCGCAGTAGCCGTGCTCCTTGCCGAGCCGCCACACCTGCTCGACGACGCCGGCGGTGTCCGCGACGGGGAAGGTGTTGGCCATGGCGAACACGGCCGTGTAGCCGCCGCTCGCGGCGGCGCGGGTGCCGGTGAGGACGGTCTCGGAGTCCTCACGGCCCGGCTCGCGGAGGTGGGTGTGCAGATCGACCAGGCCGGGCAGCAGGATCCGGCCCTCGGCCTCGACCACCTGGGCACCGTCGGCCTCCAGGCCCGTGCCGACCCGGGCGATGGTCTCGCCCTCGATCAGGACGTCCTGCGCCTCGCCACCGAGCACCTTCGCGCCACGAATCAGGATCTTGCTCATCGTTACTTGCTCTCCTCGGTACGGGCGTTGGTGGCGGCAGGGGCGGGTTCGGCTCCGCCCAGCAGCAGGTACAGGACGGCCATGCGGATCGACACACCGTTGGCGACCTGCTCGATCGCGGTGCAGCGGTCGGAGTCGGCGACCTCGGCGGTGATCTCCATGCCGCGGTTCATCGGGCCGGGGTGCATCACGACCGCGTGCTCGGGCATCCGGGCCATCCGGTCGCCGTCCAGGCCGTAGCGGCGTGAGTACTCGCGCTCGGTCGGGAAGAAGGCGGCGTTCATCCGCTCGCGCTGCACACGCAGCATCATCACGGCGTCGGACTTCGGCAGCACGTCGTCGAGGTCGTAGCTGACCTCGCACGGCCAGGCCCCGACGCCGACCGGCACCAGGGTGGGCGGGGCGACGAGCGTGACATGGGCACCGAGCGTGGTCAGCAGATGGACGTTGGAGCGGGCGACGCGGCTGTGCAGGATGTCGCCGACGATCGTGATGCGGCGGCCGTCCAGGTCACGCCCCAGGCCCTCGTCCCTGCCGACGAGGCGGCGCCGCAGGGTGAAGGCGTCCAGCAGCGCCTGGGTGGGGTGCTCGTGGGTGCCGTCGCCGGCGTTGACGACGGCTCCGTCGATCCAGCCGGAGTTGGCGAGGCGGTAGGGGGCGCCGGAGGCGTGGTGGCGGATGACGACGGCGTCCGCGCCCATCGCTTCCAGGGTCAGCGCGGTGTCCTTCAGGGACTCGCCCTTGGAGACCGAGGAGCCCTTGGCGGAGAAGTTGATCACGTCGGCGGAGAGCCGCTTGGCGGCCGCCTCGAAGGAGATCCGGGTCCGGGTCGAGTCCTCGAAGAAGAGGTTGACGACGGTACGGCCGCGCAGGGTCGGCAGCTTCTTGATCGGCCGGTCGGCGACCCGGGCCATCTCCTCGGCGGTGTCGAGGATGAGAACGGCGTCGTCGCGGGTGAGGTCGGCGGCCGAGATGAGGTGACGCTTCATCTGGGTGTGCTCCGGGGTGTGGAGGTGTGCGGGCATGCGGGCGCACAGGCGGGCCCGTAGGGCGGGAGGGGGCCGTACGGGAGTGCTACTGCTCGCCGGCCGGGGCGGTCTCCTGCATCCCGAGCAGCACGGTGTCGCGACCGTCCTCCTCGGCGAGCAGGACCTTGACCGTCTCCCGCAGCGACGTCGGGAGGTTCTTGCCGACGTAGTCGGCTCGGATGGGCAGTTCGCGGTGGCCGCGGTCGACGAGGACCGCCAGCTGGACGGCTCGCGGACGGCCGATGTCGTTCAGCGCGTCGAGGGCGGCGCGGATCGTGCGGCCGGAGAAGAGCACGTCGTCGACGAGGACGACCAGACGGCCGTCGATGCCCTCGGCCGGGATGTCCGTGCGTGCGAGGGCACGGGCAGGACGAAGCCGCAGGTCATCGCGGTACATGGTGATGTCGAGGGACCCGACGGGGATGGTGCGGCCGGTGATCTCGGCGAGCTTGTCGGCGAGACGGCGGGCAAGATAGACCCCGCGTGTCGGGATACCGAGGAGCACCACGTCCTCGGCGCCCTTGGCACGCTCCACGATCTCGTGGGCGATGCGGGTCAGCACCCGCGCGATGTCCGGGCCTTCGAGAACGGGGCGAGCGACATCGGAATTGATGGTGTCCATAAGAAACGGACCTCCTTCTCCGCCTCACGGGACGGACCTTAAAGGACGTCGGATTTGCGCCGTCAACAGTACCAGGGCCGGGAGGCGCCGCTGGTCATCCCCCTCGGGAGGGTCGTACGGACCATTCGGCTTGACGCAGCCAAGTAACGCTGCGTAACCTCACAGTGAGTGACCAGCCGCGCGGCGGAGCCGCACGTTGATACAGCGATACAGCGTCCGGGGAGCTATATGTCCAGCGAATACGCAAAACAGCTCGGGGCCAAGCTCCGCGCCATCCGTACCCAGCAGGGGCTCTCGCTCCACGGGGTGGAGGAGAAGTCCCAGGGCCGCTGGAAGGCCGTCGTCGTCGGGTCGTACGAGCGCGGTGACCGCGCGGTGACCGTGCAGCGTCTCGCCGAGCTTGCGGACTTCTACGGAGTGCCGGTGCAGGAGCTTCTTCCGGGCACCACGCCCGGCGGCGCGGCCGAGCCGCCGCCGAAGCTCGTTCTGGACCTGGAGCGTCTCGCCCATGTCCCCGCCGAGAAGGCCGGCCCGCTGCAGCGTTACGCGGCGACGATCCAGAGCCAGCGCGGTGACTACAACGGCAAGGTGCTCTCGATCCGCCAGGACGACCTGCGCACGCTCGCCGTCATCTACGACCAGTCGCCCTCGGTGCTGACCGAGCAGCTGATCAGCTGGGGTGTGCTGGATGCGGATGCGCGGCGCGCCGTCGCACATGAAGAAGGCTGACGCCACACCTGCAGAAACGTGCCGCCGGGCCGGGGGGGAGCAGTGCTTCCTGCCGGCCCGTCGTGCGTTCGGGCAACGCCGCGGCGCGGACGCTGCCGTCCTCGTGGCGTCGCCCGGGGCAACGCCCCGCGCGGTGATTCGTGCCGGGGCGACGCCCCACGCCGTGGCCGCGCCGTGCCCCACGCGGTGATTCCTGCCGGGGTCTGGTGCCGCGCGAGGGTGCGCTCTGCCCCGGCCAGGGCCGGGAAACGGCCGAAGGCCCGCAGCACGGAGTGCTGCGGGCCTTCGTGGCTCGGCTCGGCCCGAGGCCTACGCGTCGCGGCGGAGGCTCGGCTTCAGGTCCTTGAAGCGGCCCAGCAGGCCGTTCACGAAGGACGGCGAGTCGTCCGTGGAGAACTCCTTGGCGAGCTGCACCGCCTCGTCGATCACCACCGCGTCGGGGGTCTCGTCCACCCACACCAGCTCGTACGCGCCGAGCCGCAGGATGTTGCGGTCGACGACGGGCATCCGGTCGAGCGTCCAGCCGACCGCGTAGGTGGCGATGAGCTCGTCGATGCGGCGCGCGTGCTCCGCGTACCCCTCGACCAGCTCCATCGTGTACTCGTTGACCGGCGGCTGACGGTCGTCGGACCGCGAGTGCCGGATCCAGTCCGCGAGGACTTCCTGCACGGAAGCCCCGCGCTGGTCGGCCTCGAAGAGGATCTGGAAGGCACGCTTGCGGGCCTTGTTGCGGGCAGCCACGGTTAGCTGTTCACCCGGCCGAGGTAGTCGCCGGAACGGGTGTCGACCTTGATCTTCTCACCGGTGGTGATGAAGAGCGGGACCTGGATGGTGTAACCGGTCTCCAGGGTCGCGGGCTTGGTGCCACCGGTGGAGCGGTCGCCCTGGACACCCGGCTCGGTCTCCTGGATGACCAGCTCGACGGCGGCCGGGAGCTCGACGTAGAGCACCTCGCCCTCGTGGGTGGCGACGGTGGCGGTGAAGCCCTCGATGAGGAAGTTCGCGGCGTCGCCGACAGCGGCGCGCGACACGTGCAGCTGGTCGTACGTCTGCATGTCCATGAAGACGAAGTACTCGCCGTCCATGTACGAGAACTGCATGTCGCGGCGGTCGACGGTGGCCGTCTCGACCTTCACACCGGCGTTGAACGTCTTGTCGACGATCTTGCCGGACAGCACGTTCTTGAGCTTGGTGCGCACGAAGGCCGGGCCCTTGCCGGGCTTGACGTGCTGGAACTCGACGACGGACCACAGCTGGTCGTTGTCGAGCTTGAGCACCATGCCGTTCTTGAGGTCGTTCGTGGAAGCCACGGTTGCGGAATCTCCTGGACTGACGCTGGTGGACGACCGAGGAGAAGCGAAGGTACGCGCTGCGAGCTCGGCTAGAGCGCGAGCAGCTCCTTGGTCGTGATGGTGAGTAGCTCGGGTCCGCCGTCCGCCTCCTGGCGCACGACGAGCGTGTCATCGATCCGGACTCCGCCCCGGCCCGGGAGGTGAACCCCCGGTTCGACGGTGACCGGCACACAAGCGTCCAGTTTACCCATGGCCGCAGGTGCCAGCTGCGGGTCCTCGTCGATTTCCAGTCCTACACCGTGGCCGGTCGAGGGCGCGAGCCCTTCGCCGTAGCCCGCCGCGTCCAGTACGTGGCGTGCCGCGCGGTCGACGTCCCGGTACCCGGCACCGGGCACGAGGGCCTCGCGGCCGGCCCGCTGAGCGGCGAAGACGAGTTCGTACAGCTCGATCTGCCAGTCCGCGGGAGTGGTGCCGATGACGAAGGTACGGCCGATCTCGCAGCGGTAGCCGCGGTAGTTGGCGCCCAGGCAGACGGACAGGAAATCGCCCTCCTCGACGCGCCGGTCGGACGGGCGGTGGCCGCCGCGGCCGGCGTGGGGGCCGGTGGCGACGGAGGTGGGGAACGCGGCGCCGTCGGCGCCGTGGTCGACGAGGCGGCGCTCCAGCTCGAGGGCGAGGTGCCGCTCGGTGCGGCCGACGAGGATGGACTCCAGCAGCTCGCCGAGGGCCTGGTCGGTGATCTCGGCCGCGATGCGCAGGCAGGCGATCTCGTCCTCGTCCTTCACCATCCGCTGCTGCTCGACGGCGCCGCCGAGGTCGGCCAGGCGCAGATGCGGGGTGACGGTGGCGAGGGCGCGGTGGCGGGCGACGGTGAGGTGGTTCTCCTCCACGGCCAGGGAGTCCGCGCCGTCGGTGTCGGCGGTGCGCGCGGCGGCGACGGCCGGGTCTCCTCCGTCGGTGGGCAGGACGATCTGCCGCAGCTGCTCGTCCATGCGTCCCTCGACGGGGTCGCCGGTGGGCGCGCTGGGACACAGCAGTACGTCGTCGGTGTCGCCTGCGGGGCCCAGCAGCAGCACGGCGCCGGGTGGGGCGCCGCCTGCGAGATAGCGGACGTTGGCGGGCCGGGAGATCAGCGCCGCTGCGCTGCCGGCCGCGACGCAGCGGTCGCGCAGCCGGGCGCGGCGGGCAGCGAACACCTCGGACATGTCACGAGCCTAAGAGCGCGGAGCCGATCCGGCCGTCCGAGCGCGTCCGAGCGGGGTGCGCGCTCCTCTGCCCGAGGCGTCGCCGCCACCATCGGGCGGGCGCGCCGGGTGTGAGGCGCACGGGGTGACGCGGGCCCGGCGGCCCCGGTCCACGATCCGCCCGGGGGACAAGCCCGCGGCTGGGGTCGCGGACCATCGGGTGGCCCGGAGCGCCGGTCCTCGGTTGCCCGGCCGGGCGGGCGGTGGCCGCCGCGGCCGGCGGCCGCGAGGGGAACGGTGTCCGTCCCGGTCGGCGGAACGGCCGGGTGGGCGTGCCGGCCGGGTCCGGTCGGCGGGACGCCCGGTGGCCCCGGGCGAACCCGGTCCTCGCTCCGGCCGGCGGAACGGCCGGGGGCTGAGCGTGTCCGTCCTACCAGGCCGGGGGGCTCGCGATGGCGCGCGCCAGGACGTCGTCGAGGATGCGGGCCGTGGTCTCGACGTCGCACTGGGAGTTGTCGATGATCGGCAGTCCCGAGCCGTACCAGCCGGCCATGCGGCCGTGGATGCTGGCGACCTCCTCGTCGGAGAGCCGGCGGTTGCCGCTGCGCGCGGCGTTGCGCTCCAGGACGATCTCCAGGCCCGGCAGCAGCACGACGGGCAGCAGCCCGGGGCCCACATGACGCTTCCAGCCGCCGAGGCCGACGACGGGGCGGTCGGGGAAGACGGCGTCGTCGAGGATGCAGGAGATGCCGTTGGCAAGGAAGTTGCGCGCGGCGAAGCCACAGGTGCGGCGGGCGAGCCGGTACTGGGCCTCGGACTGGTCGTTCCAGCCGGACTGGGGGTCGGCGAAGCCGGAGCAGACCCATTCGCGGACGTCGTCGAGGCTGATGTGGGCGGTGGAGACACGCCGGTTCCGCGCCCAGTGGCGGGCGACGGTCGTCTTGCCCGCGCCCGCGGGGCCGATCAGCAGCACCGCGAGCGGGGCGGCGCCGGTGCCGGAGTCGGCAGGAGGCGGGGGCGCGGGCAGGGGAACCGGTCCGCCCGGTGGCAGTTGGACGTGGCCCGTGGTGTCGGGCGAGGGCGGCATCGGCGCCTGCTGCGGGGCCGGGCCGCTCCAGCCGGCGGTGGGCGGCCCCTGCGGCGCGGGGCCGGGGTGCTGCGCCTGGTGCTCCCATCCGGGCGCGGTGCCGGGCCCGGGTATGGATCCGGGAACGGGACCCGGGAGGTGTCCCGGCCCGTCGGGCGGCAGCGGAGCTCCCACTGCGTGCTGCATCCGGTGCCACTCCGTCTCGTACGACTTCACGCTGGTCGGGCGGCAGTTGACCGGCCCGTACCGAACGGTACCCTCCCCGGCCGCCCCAGTGGGAACGGCCGGGGCCGGTACGAAGTGCCCGGGCCGGGCAGGTTCAGCCGCCGAGTTCCTCGGCCAGTGCGCGCAGGGCCAGCCGGTACGAGCCGATGCCGAAGCCCGCGACCGTTCCGGAGGCGACCGCCGCGATCACCGAAGTGTGGCGGAATTCCTCGCGTGCGTAGGGGTTCGAGATGTGCACCTCGATGAGCGGGGCCGTGCGCTGGGCCGCCGCGTCCCGCATCCCGTACGAGTAGTGCGTGAACGCACCGGGGTTGATCACGACGGGGGTCGACCCGTCGGCCGCCTCGTGCAGCCAGCGGATCATCTCGCCCTCGTCGTTCGTCTCGCGGACGTCGACGTCGAAGCCGAGCTCCTTGCCGAGCGAGCGGCAGGCGTCCACCAGCCCCTCGTAGGACGTGGCGCCGTACACGTCCGGCTCCCGCGAGCCGAGCCGGCCGAGGTTCGGCCCGTTCAGGACGAGGACGCGGCGGCTCACGCGGACACCTCGCCGAACGCCGCGAGCAGCACCGCCGGGTCCGGTCCCTCCAGCACGGTCGGCTTGGCGAGACCGTCGAGCACGATGAAGCGCAGCAGATCGCCGCGGGACTTCTTGTCGACCTTCATGGTCTCCAGCAGCTTGGGCCACTGGTCGCCGCGGTAGGTCAGCGGCAGCCCGACGGACTCCAGGACGGTGCGGTGCCGGTCGGCGGTCGCGTCGTCCAACCGCCCGGCGAGACGGCCCAGTTCGGCCGCGAAGACCATGCCGACCGACACGGCGGCGCCGTGCCGCCACTTGTAGCGCTCGTTCTTCTCGATGGCGTGCGCCAGGGTGTGGCCGTAGTTGAGGATCTCGCGCAGGCCCGACTCCTTGAGGTCGCTGGAGACGACCTCGGCCTTCACCCGGATCGAGCGCTCGATCAGCTCCGACGTGTGCGGCCCCGCCGGGCTGCGGGCGCCCTCCGGGTCGGCCTCGACGAGGTCGAGGATGGCCGGGTCGGCGATGAAGCCGGCCTTGATGATCTCGGCCATGCCGCTGACGTAGTCGTGGACGGGGAGAGAGTCCAGCGCGCCGAGGTCGCACAGCACCCCGGCCGGCGGGTGGAAGGCACCGACGAGGTTCTTGCCCTCGGCGGTGTTGATGCCGGTCTTTCCGCCGACCGCGGCGTCCACCATGGCGAGGACCGTCGTCGGTACGGCGATCCAGCGCACCCCGCGCAGCCAGCTCGCGGCGACGAACCCGGCCAGGTCGGTGGTGGCGCCGCCGCCGACGCCGACGATGACGTCGGTGCGGGTGAAGCCGGTCTGGCCGAGGGCCTTCCAGCAGTAGGCCGCGACCTCGACGGTCTTGGCCTCCTCCGCGTTGGGCACCTGGATGGCGACGGCCTCGAAGCCCTGTCCCGCGAGGTCCTCGCGGATCGCCTCACCGGTCTCGGCGAGCGCCTCGGGGTGGATGACGGCGACGCGCTTGGTCCTGGGGCCGATCAGCCCGGGGAGTTCCCCGAGCAGCCGGCGGCCGACGAGCACCTCGTACGGGTCGGTACCTGCCGTGCCGCCGACCTGGATACGCGTCACTGCCTGCTCGGTCATCGGGTCTTCTCCTGGCCGGGGGTCCGGGGCTCGCCCCCGGGGAGGTCCTGCATGTCGAGTGCGTCGAGGACCGCCTGGGCGACCTCTTCGGGCGTGCGGTCGTCGGTGGCGACGACGGCACGGGCGACGTCGGTGTACAGATGCCGACGGGCCTCCATCAGCTCGCGCCACTGGCGGCGCGGGTTGACGGCCAGCAGCGGGCGGGCGGTGTTCAGCCCGACCCGGCGTACGGCCTCCTCGACGTCCATCGAGAGGTACACGACGGGCAGCCCGGACAGCAGATCGCGGGTGCCCTCGTCGAGGACGGCGCCGCCCCCGAGGGAGAGGACGCCCGTGTGCTCGGCGACGGCGGCACGGACGGCCGCGCGCTCCAGCTCGCGGAAGCGGGGCTCGCCGTCCTCGATGAAGATGTCGGAGATCTCCCGGCCCTGGGCGGCGACGATGTCGGCGTCGGTGTCCCGGTAGCCGGTGCCGATGCGCTCGGCGAGGAGGGCCCCGACGGTGGACTTGCCGACGCCCATCGGCCCGACCAGTACGACCCGTGGGCTCACCGGACAGCCAGGTTCTCGAGGTACGACCGCACGTTGCGGCGGGTCTCGGGGACGCTGTCGCCACCGAACTTCTCGGCGACGGCATCGGCCAGGACCAGCGCCACCATGGCCTCGGCGACGATGCCGGCGGCCGGCACGGCGCACACGTCGGAGCGCTGGTGGTGCGCGGCGGCGGCCTCGCCCGTGCTCACGTCGACGGTCCTCAGCGCCCGCGGGACGGTCGCGATCGGCTTCATGGCCGCCCGTACGCGCAGCAGCTCACCGGTGGTCAGGCCGCCCTCGGTGCCCCCGGAGCGGCCGGAGGTGCGCTTGATGCCGTCCTCGGTGGCGATGATCTCGTCGTGCGCCTTGGAGCCGGGGACGCGGGCGAGCTCGAAGCCGTCGCCGACCTCGACACCCTTGATGGCCTGGATGCCCATGAGCGCGGCGGCGAGCCGGGCGTCCAGCCGACGGTCCCAGTGCACGTGCGAACCGAGGCCCACCGGCACGCCGTAGGAGAGGACCTCGACGACGCCGCCGAGGGTGTCGCCGTCCTTGTGGGCCTGGTCGATCTCGGCGACCATCGCCTTCGAGGCGTCGGCGTCGAGGCAGCGCACCGGGTCGGCGTCGAGCCTCTCGACGTCGGCCGGGGTCGGGTAGACCCCGTAGGGGGCCTTGGCGGCGGCCAGCTCGACCACGTGGGAGACGATCTCGATGCCCGCGGTCTCCTTGAGGTAGGACCGGGCCACGGCACCGAGGGCGACCCGGGCCGCGGTCTCGCGGGCGCTGGCCCGCTCCAGGATCGGACGGGCCTCGTCGAAGCCGTACTTCTGCATGCCGGCGAGATCGGCGTGACCGGGCCGGGGCCGGGTCAGCGGGGCGTTGCGGGCCAGCTCGGCCAGCTCCGCCGGGTCGACGGGATCGGCCGCCATGACCTGCTCCCACTTCGGCCACTCGGTGTTGCCCACCATGATCGCGACCGGTGAGCCCATCGTGAGGCCGTGCCGCACGCCGCCCAGGAAGGTGATCTCGTCACGCTCGAACTTCATCCGCGCACCGCGTCCATAGCCGAGGCGCCGCCGGGCCAGGTGGTCCGCCACCATCTCCGTGGTGATCGGGACACCGGCGGGAAGACCCTCCAGCGTCGCCACCAGTGCGGGTCCGTGCGACTCCCCCGCGGTCAACCAGCGCAACCTGCTCAACGGTGCTCCTCCTGCTCGCGCCTCGAACTGCGACGGCGCGACCCGGGGGTACCTCCCAGCCACAGCCAGGGGGCGCGCGACCCTGGCCCGCCTCCTCTGATCCTCCCACGTCCGGGCACCCGACCCGGCCAGTGGTCCAGCAGACGGACGGGATTGCGCCCGGCGGCGGGCCGGGGTCAGCGTGCGGCGAGGGCTTCCTCGCCGGCCGCGCGCATCGCGGCGAGCGGCGCCGGGGAGCGGCCGGTCATCTGCTCGACCTGGAGAACGGCCTGGTGCACGAGCAGGTCGAGTCCGCCGACGACGGAGCCGTCCTGCTCGGCCCACGCCGCCGCGAGCGGCGTCGGCCACGGGTCGTAGAGGACGTCGAAGAGCGTGCCGGGGCGCTCCGGCACATACGGAACGAGGGCGTCCGTCGCGCCCGCGGGCGTGGTGGCGACGACGAGCGGGGAGTCGAAGGCATGACCCGCCTCCGCCCAGTCGGCGGTGTGCACCTCGACCCCGAGCCGCTCGCCCCAGCCGCGCATCTCCTCGGCACGGACATGGCTGCGTACGTACGCGGTGACCGGTCCCGTGCAGATCCGGGCGAGCGCGGCGAGCGCGGAGGACGCGGTGGCGCCGGCGCCGAGGACGGCCGCGTGGTCGACCTTCTCGACGCCGCGCTCGCGCAGCGCGGCGATCATGCCGGGGATGTCGGTGTTGTCCCCCGTGCGCCGGCCGTCCTCGTCGAGGACGACGGTGTTGACGGCCTCGACGGCCGCCGCGGTGTCGCTGATCGCGTCGAGCAGCGGGATGACCGCCCGCTTCAGCGGCATGGTCAGCGACAGTCCCGCCCAGGAGGCGTCCAGCCCGCCGAGGAAGCCCGCCAGGTCCGCCTCGCTCACCTCGAAGCGGTCGTACGACCAGCCGGTGAGGCCCATCGCCGCGTAGGCGGCCCGGTGCAGCACCGGGGAGAGCGAGTGGGCGATGGGCGACCCGAGGACCGCGGCCCGGCGGATGTCAGTCGGTGTCGCGCTGTTCATTGAACTTGTCCCTGAGCTTCTCGAACTCCGCATGGGTCTTGGCGAACTCGGTCTTGTGCTTGCCGTCGGTCGCCACGAAGTACATCCAGCCGTCCGAGGTCGGGGTGATCGCAGCGTTCAGAGCCGTCACGTCGGGGTTGCCGATGGGCCCGGGCGGCAGCCCCTTCTGGGTGTACGTGTTGTACGCGTCCTGGTTGCTGTTGATCTCGTCCTCAGTGATGTCGATCTTGCTCTGACCCTTGAGGTAGTTGTAGGTCGAGTCGAACTGCAGCTTCTGGTTGGTCTCCGTGTTGGTGGGCTTGAGCCGGTTGTAGACGACCTCGGCCATCTTCTTGTAGTCCGACTCGTTCTTGCCCTCGGCCTGCACGAGGCTGGCCACGGTGACCAGTTCCCAGGCGTTCTTCAGCTTGAACTGCTTCGCCTTGGCCTCGAGGTCGACCTGGCCGTACTCCTGGTTGGCCCGCTTGACCATCGCCTTGAGGATCTCCTCGGGCTTGGCACCCTTGGCGACCGGATAGGTGGCGGGGTAGAGGAAACCTTCCAGCGGGTCCTTGACGTTCTCGTGGCCCTGCGCCCAGGCGGGGAGCCCGAGCGTCTTCGCCTGCTTCTCGGCGACGGACTTGGTGGTGCCGGGATCGAGTTCGAGACGCTTGTCGATCTGCTCGTAGATCTGGGCGTTGCGCGCGCCCTCGGCGAAGGTGAGGCCGTTGCGGCTGGCGGGGTTGAGCATCAGCTTGACGGCTTCGTCCGCGGACATGCCCTTCTTCAGGGTGTACACGGCGTCCTGGATGCTGCGGCCCCGGGGGTTCTCGTTCTGTGCCGAGATGAAGGCGTCGACGCTCTTCACGACGCCGGCTTCCTTGAGGAGCGTCCCGATCTCGGTGCCGCTCGCCCCCGGCGGGACCGTGACCTGGACCTGTCCGCTGCCGGCGCCCTCGAAGTCGGGTGCCGCGCCGAACTGGCCCTGCCAGAACTGGTATCCCACGTAGCCGACGCCGCCGGCCCCGCCGACCAGGACGACCGCGACGAACAGGCACGCGAAGCCGTTGCGGCCCTTCTTCTTTTTCTTGCCAGGGCCGCGTCCGCCGTCACCGCCACGCCGTCGCCCGTCGCCGGGGTCCTCGTCGTGGTCGTCGTCCTCACGGCGGTCCTCGCCGGTGAAGAACGGGTGGTCCTCCTCCTGCGGTTCCGCCGCCCAGTCGTCCTCCGGCGCGGGCGCCTGCCGAGTCTGCTGTGCCTGCTGCGGCGGGGCACCGCGGTGGCCGGGAGGCTGCGGCGGCGGGTAGGCGTCGGACGTGCCGTAGTAGTCGGCTCCCGCGCCGTACGGGACGGCTCCCGTGTTCGGGTCGTACGGCATCACGGGCTGCTGACCGGTGTCCCACTGGCCGCCGTACTGCTGCTGGTCGTACTGCTGCTGCCCGTGCTGCTGGGCGTGCTGTTGCTGTGCGTACTGCTGGTGTCCGTGCTGCTGGGGGTACTGCTGCTGCCCAGGCCGGTGTCCCTGCTGCTGGGGCGCGTACTGCCCGCCGTCGTACTGCTGCTGGGGATACTGCTGCTGGTATCCCTGCTGGTACTGCGGATCGTTGCCGTAGTGGGGCTCGGGCGCCTGCGGCTGCTGCGGGTACTGCTGCTGGCCGCCGTAGGACACAGAGCCGTCGCCCTGCTGTCCTCTCCACCCCTGGTCCCCGTACAGCGGGTCCTCGGGGTGCCACGGTTCGGAGCCGGGGGCCCGGCCATACTCAGTCATCGATCCCCTAGAGCCGAGAGGCGGGCACGGACGGTCCGCCTCTACGTTGTGCGGCGGTGTTCGAACACCGCCGCATCGCGCGGAACGTTACCGTATCGCGATCAGATGACCACTTCGACGCCCTCGCCCGGGGGACCCCCGGAGGTCCGTTCGGTCTCCAAAGCGTTCTGAAGGATGACAACTGCGGCCACTTGGTCGATGACAGACCGGCCCTTTCTGGACTTCACGCCCGAGGCACGCAAGCCCTGCCCGGCCGTCACTGTGGTCATCCTCTCGTCGACCAGTCGTACCGGCACGGGGGCGATGCCCCGGGCCAGTTCCTGGGCGAAGCCGCGGACCTTGGCCGCCGCGGGGCCCTCGCCACCGCTCAGCGAGCGGGGCAGGCCGACGACGACCTCGATCGGCTCGTACTCGTCGACGAGCTGCCTCAGCCGCCGGTGGGCGGCCGGGACATCACGTCCGGGCACGGTCTCCACCGGGGTGGCGAGGACCCCGTCGGGGTCGCACGAGGCGACCCCGATGCGGGCGTCCCCGACGTCGATCGAAAGACGACGTCCTCTGCGCATCGCACTCACACCCCGCTCGCTTCCGCGCCCGCGCGGCGCAGTGCGGGTGTCGTCGTCGGCCGCGGCCCGGCGGCCGCACGCGCGTCGCTCACGATCAGGCCGTCTCGCCGACCAGACGCTCGACGGCGTCGATGGCGTCGCCGATCGCGGCCGGGTTCTGGCCGCCGCCCTGAGCCACGTCGGGCTTGCCGCCACCGCCACCGCCGAGGGTCTTGGCGGCCGTACGGACCAGCTCGCCGGCCTTGAGGCCGCGCCCGCGGGCGGCCTCGTTGGTGGCGATGACGGTCAGCGGACGGCCGTTGGCCGTGGTGAACAGGGCCACGACGGCCGGACGGTCACCCGGGATGCGGCCCCGGACGTCGAGGACCAGCTTGCGCAGGTCGTCGGCGGAGGTGCCGTCCGGGACCTGGCCGGTGACCAGGGCGATGCCACGCACGTCCTTGGCGCTCTCGACGAGACCGGCGGCGGCCTGGAGCACCTTCTCCGCGCGGAACTTCTCGATCTCCTTCTCGGCGTCCTTCAGCTTGCCGAGCATGGCCGCGATCTTCTCCGGCAGCTCCTCGGAGCGGCCCTTGACCAGCTCCTGGAGCTGGGCGACGACCGTGTGCTCCTTGGCCAGGAAGTTGTACGCGTCGACGCCGACGAGGGCTTCGATCCGGCGCACGCCGGAGCCGATCGACGACTCGCCGAGCAGCTTCACCAGACCCAGCTGGGCGGTGTTGTGGACGTGCGTACCGCCGCACAGCTCCTTGGAGAAGTCGCCGATGGTGACGACCCGCACCCGCTCGCCGTACTTCTCGCCGAACTCGGCGATGGCGCCCTGCTTCTTGGCCTCGTCGATGCTCATGACCTCGGCCTGGACGTCGAGCTCCCGGGCCAGGACCTCGTTGATCTTCTGCTCGACGTCGGTGAGGACCGTGCCGGGGACGGCGGCGGGCGAGCCGAAGTCGAAGCGGAAGCGGCCCGGGGAGTTCTCGGAGCCCGCCTGGGCGGCCGTGGGGCCGAGGGCGTCGCGCAGCGCCTGGTGGGTGAGGTGGGTGGCGCTGTGGGCGCGGGCGATGGCCCGGCGGCGCTTGACGTCGATGGCGGTGTAGGCGGAGGCGCCCACGGTCACCTCGCCGACCTGCACCGAGCCCTTGTGCACGGAGACACCGGGGACCGGCTGCTGGACGTCGCGGATCTCGATGACGGCGCCCGTGTCGAGCTTGATCCGGCCCTGGTCGGCGAGCTGGCCGCCGCCCTCGGCGTAGAAGGGGGTGCGGTCGAGGACGACCTCGACCTCGTCGCCCTCGGAGGCGGCCGGAGAGGGGACACCGTCGACGAGCAGACCGACGATGGTCGACTCGCCCTCGGTGTGGCCGTAGCCGGTGAACTCGGTCGTGCCGGAGGTGTCGGCGACCTCGCGGTAGGCGGACAGATCGGCGTGGCCGGTCTTCTTCGCCCTGGCGTCGGCCTTGGCGCGCTCCCGCTGCTCCTTCATCAGCCGACGGAAGCCGTCCTCGTCCACGGTCAGGCCCTGCTCGGCGGCCATCTCCAGCGTGAGGTCGATCGGGAAGCCCCAGGTGTCGTGGAGCAGGAAGGCCTTGTCGCCGGAGAGGACCTTCGAGCCGGCGCTGCGGGCCTCGGTGACGGCGCCGTCCAGCACGTTCGTACCGGCGTTCAGCGTCTTGAGGAAGCGGACCTCCTCGGCGAGCGCGACGGACTCGATGCGCTTGCGGTCGGTCTCCAGCTCCGGGTACTGCTGCCCCATGGTCTTGACGACCACGTCGACGAGAGCGGCGACCACCGGGTCGGTGGCGCCGAGGAGGCGCATGTTGCGGATGGCGCGGCGCATGATGCGGCGCAGCACGTAGCCGCGGCCCTCGTTGCCGGGGGTGACGCCGTCGCCGATGAGCATCACGGACGTACGCAGGTGGTCGGCGACCACGCGGAGGGACACGTCCGAGTCGTGGTTCTCGCCGTAGCGGACGCCGGTGAGCTCGGTGGCCTTGTCGATGACCACGCGCAGGGTGTCGGTCTCGTACATGTTCTGCACGCCCTGCAGGATCATGGCGAGACGCTCGAGGCCGAGACCGGTGTCGATGTTCCTGCTCGGCAGGTCACCGACGATCTCGAAGTCCTCCTTGGAGGTTCCCTCGCCACGCTCGTACTGCATGAAGACCAGGTTCCAGATCTCCACGTAGCGCTCGTCGTTGACGGCCGGGCCGCCCTCGACGCCGAACGCGGGACCGCGGTCGTAGTTGATCTCCGAGCAGGGGCCACAGGGGCCGGGCACGCCCATGGACCAGAAGTTGTCCTTCTTGCCGAGGCGCTGGATGCGCTCGGCGGGGACGCCGACGACCTCGCGCCAGATGCGCTCGGCCTCGTCGTCGTCGAGGTACACCGTGATCCAGAGCTTCTCCGGCTCCAGTCCGTAGCCGCCGTCCGCCACGGAGCCGGTGAGCAGCTCCCAGGCGTACTTGATGGCGCCTTCCTTGAAGTAGTCGCCGAAGGAGAAGTTGCCGCACATCTGGAAGAACGTGCCGTGGCGGGTGGTCTTGCCGACCTCTTCGATGTCGGGCGTACGCACGCACTTCTGCACGCTGGTGGCGCGCGGGGCGGGCGGCTTGGTCTCGCCCAGGAAGTACGGCTTGAAGGGCACCATGCCCGCGTTGACCAGGAGCAGAGTCGGGTCGTCCGCGATGAGCGACGCCGAAGGCACGACGGTGTGCCCGCGCTCCTCGAAGAAGCTCAGCCAGCGGCGGCGGATTTCAGCCGACTCCATCAGTGGTCCTCATTCCGGTTGTACGGATGCTTCTTGTCAAGCATCTCGTAGTGCTTCCTGTACTGCTTCTGGTTTTCGAGGGCGGTGCGACCGCGCTGCGCGGGCAGTCCCCGGTCGACGGGCTCCTCGATCCCCAGGGCCTCGCCGAGCTCGGCCTCGCGCTGGGCCATCCCGGCCCGGACGTCGAGGGCGAAGTCCTTGAGACGGTGCCCGGTCTCGACCGCCTTGTTCGCGGCCTGTGCGGCCAGGCTTTCCGGGGTCAGCTGCTTGAGCTTCCGGTTGACCTTGGTGGTGGCCCACACGCCGGCGGCGGCGCCCGCGGTGAACCAGAACGCACGACGGAACATCGCGCTCAGCCCTTCTGCTTGCGGCGCCTCGCGGCCGGTACGGTGCGGCCGACGACGACCGTGCGACGGGTCTGCGCGGGCGGCGCATCGGTCTTGTTGCGGCTCATCGCCCGGCGTACGCCGTAGCCGAACGCCGCGACCTTCACCAGCGGGCCGCCGAACGTCGAGGCGACGGTGGTGGAGAGTGCCGAGGCGTTGGAGGTGACCTCCTGGACGTCGGAGGCGATGGCGTCGACCCGGTCGAGCTGGGTCTGCGCGGACCGGACGGTCGCGGAGGCGTCGGCCAGCAGTGGCACGGCCTGCTCGGTCACCTCCGCCACCAGCTTGGTGGTCGCCCTGAGCGTCTGCGCCAGCCTCACCAGCACCACGGCGAGGAAGGAGACCAGGATCGCCCAGAAGACAGCCACCAGGATCCCGGCAACCTCTCCACCGGTCACGCTGCACCGCTCTCTGCTCGTCGAGGGTCACTTCGAAAGTCTTTGTCCGACCCTATCGCGCCGGAGGTCGCGCCCCGTACCCGTATCAGCACGGGAACGGGACCCCGTTCGGGAACGCGAGAGCCCGCCGCTCCCCCGCCGGAATCGGCGGGGGGAGCGGCGGGCTGAGGCGCGAAGCCGTGGTGTTCTACGACCGCTGGATCAGCGGGCGTAGTACTCGACGACCAGCTGCTCGTCGCAGATCACCGGGATCTCCTTGCGGTTCGGCTCCCGGTCCAGGCGGAAGGCCAGCGCCTTGAGGTTGACCTGCAGGTAGCGCGGGGTCTCGCCGTCGGGCGCGTAGCCACCCTCACGGGCGACCTGGAAGGGGTGCTTCTCGCGGGAGCGCTCGCGGATCGTGACGACGTCGTCCGGGCGGATACGGAACGAGGGCTTGTCGACCTTGCCACCGTTGACCTCGACGTGGCCGTGAACGACCATCTGACGGGCCTGGTAGATCGTGCGGGCGATGCCGGACCGGAGCACCAGGGCGTCGAGACGGCGCTCGAGCTCGATGATCAGGGCCTCGCCCGTCTTGCCCTGGACCTTGCTGGCGCGCTCGTAGGCACGGACCAGCTGCCGCTCGGAGACGTCGTACTGAGCGCGAAGACGCTGCTTCTCGAGCAGACGGACCTTGTAGTCCGAGTTCTGCTTGCGGCCACGGCCGTGCTCACCCGGCGGGTAGGGGCGAGCCTCGAAGTACTTGACGGCCTTCGGCGTCAGGGCGATGCCGAGTGCACGCGACTTCTTGACCTTGGGTCGCGACTGGTTCACGGGGAACCTACCTCCATGTAAGTTAGGTGAGCCTTACCTTAATCGAGGAGGACGTAATGTCTCGACCACATGGGATCCCCCTGCCCAGTGCGCATCGCAGTTCAGACGCCCCAGCGCCTGCTTACGACGACGATGAACAAGGTCAGCCGCGTCCCAGGGAAGACGCTCGGCAGCCCACCAAAGCCGAGCGCGTACGAACCCTCGTTGAGTACAACGCCTCAGTATCCCTCACGCTGCCCGGTGCTCGCGACCAGGGTCCAGGGTTCTGGGAACCCGCCGCGCGCACCGTCACCCCTGAGGGGGACATCGTTCTCCTTGTGCCATGGGATTCTCCCACCGCCAGGGCCGCGGCGTACGCCCAGGACGACGACCTGACCTGCGTGATGGAGATCACGGATGTCGCCCCCGTCGCCGTACGGCAGCGGATCCGCGGCCGCGCCTGGCTCGCCGGCTGGCTGACCGCCGTGCGCAACGAGGACCGCGACCGCTACCGGGAACTGCTCGCCGAGCGGCACCCCGTGCGCGCGGTGCTGGAGAGCGACACGGAGCACCCCTCCTGGATGCTGGTACGGCTGGAGACCGGCGAGATCTCCGTGGACGATCTGTGGGGCACGGGCAGTGTGGAGCCCGACGACCTCGGCGGGACCGAGCCCGATCCGGTCGCGCGGCACGAGGCGGAACTGCTGCAGCATCTGCACTCCACCCACGCCGACCAGGTGCGCGGGCTGGCCACCCTGCTCGGCGACCGCAAGGACAAGCCCTCCGCGGAGCATGACGTGGTGCCGCTGGCACTCGACCGGTTCGGGCTGCGGGTGCGCATCACGGAGAAGAAGGGGGGCCGCGCCTTCGACGCGCGCTTCGACTTCCCCGAGCCGGTGCGGGACACCGGGGAGCTGCGGCAGGCCATGCACACGCTCTTCTCCGCGGCGATGGGCTGACGACGCGCCTCAGCGGTCGTTCCCCGCTTCACCGCCCCGGAGGCGCTCGCGGACCTTCTCGACCACGTCCGCGTAACGTGCCTCCGCGCCGTACCGCGTCGGTTCGTAGTAGCGCTTGCCGTGGACCGCGTCCGGCGCGTACTGCTGCGGGGCGATGCCGCCCGGGACGTCGTGCGGATACACATACCCCTGGGCGTGACCCAGCTTGGCCGCGCCCTTGTAGTGGCCGTCGCGCAGATGCGGCGGGACCGGGCCGGCGAGACCGCCCCGCACATCCGCGAGAGCGGCGCCTATCGCCATCGTCGCGGCATTGGACTTCGGGGCCAGGGCCAGCGCGATGGTGGCATGGCTGAGGGTGAGCGCCGCCTCGGGGAAACCGATCATGGCCACGGCCTGGGCGGCGGCGACGGCCGTCGGCAGCGCCGTCGGGTCGGCGAGGCCGATGTCCTCACTCGCCGAGATCATCAGCCGCCGGGCGATGAACCTGGGATCCTCCCCCGCCTCGATCATGCGGGCCAGATAGTGCAGCGCGGCGTCCACGTCGGAGCCGCGGATGGACTTGATGAGCGCGCTCGCCACGTCGTAGTGCTGGTCGCCGTCCCGGTCGTACTTCACGGCCGCACGGTCGACGGTCTCCTCCACGGTCGTGAGGGAGATGTCCTTCTCGCTCTTGGCGAGGGCCGCGCCGGCGGCGGCCTCCAGCGCGGTCAGCGCCCGCCGGGCGTCTCCGCCGGCGATCCGCAGCAGATGCGCCTCGGCGTCGTCGGGCAGCGTCACCGCGTCGCCGAGACCGCGCTCCTCGGCCAGTGCCCGCCGCATGAGCGCGCGCAGGTCGTCGTCGGTGAGGGGCTCCAGGGTGAGCAGCAGGGAGCGGGACAGCAGCGGTGAGATCACCGAGAAGTACGGATTCTCGGTCGTCGCCGCGATCAGGGTCACCCAGCGGTTCTCCACGGCGGGGAGCAGGGAGTCCTGCTGTGCCTTGCTGAAGCGGTGGATCTCGTCGAGGAAGAGGACGGTCTCCTTGCCGAAGCCGCCGGCGGCGCGACGGGCGCCCTCGATGACCGCGCGGACCTCCTTGACACCGGCCGTGATCGCGGAGAGCTCGACGAAGCGCTTGTTCGTCGCTTTGGAGACGACATACGCGAGCGTCGTCTTGCCGGTGCCCGGCGGGCCCCAGAGGATCACCGACGAGGCTCCGGCGGGCCCGCCGGAGCCTTCGCCGACGAGTCTGCGCAGCGGCGATCCCGGCTTCAGCAGATGCTGCTGGCCCACGACCTCGTCGAGGGTGCGCGGGCGCATCCGGACCGCCAGGGGACTCGCGGACGGGTCCTTCTCCTGGCGTTCCTCTGCCGCGGCGGTAAAGAGATCGGGCTCCACGTGAAGAAGCCTAAGTCAGGGCACTGACAACCCTGTCCACGCCCTCGGCCGGATCCGTCAGCCGGTCCAGAAGTCCCACCAGCGGGTCAGGATCAGCATCCCGATGACGCCGGTGTGCAGCACGGGCGGGACCCAGGCGAACTCGGCCAGGAAGTTCTTCGCCCACGCCGGGGCCGGGAGCAGTCCGTTGCGGATGTTGTGCGAGGTCACGTACCAGAACATGAAGATCGTGGCGACCCACGCCAGCGAGCACCACAGACACAGCGCGTTGATGTTGTACAGCGACTGGTACTGCAGCCAGGTGCAGAATCCGACGCCGAAGAGGGTGCCCGCGTTGAACGTCAGCCAGTACCAGCGGCGGAAGCGGGCCCCGGCCAGCAGGCTCATGCCGACGCAGATCACGACGGCGTACGCGGCGAGGCCGAGCATCGGGTTGGGGAACCCGAAGGCGGAGGCCTGGTCGCTCTCCATGACGCTGCCGCAGGAGACGATCGGGTTGAGGCTGCAGCCGGGGGTGAAGGTCGTCCCCGCGATCTCGGCCTCGAGGATCTTGAACTTGTCGATCGTGATGACCCAGGAGGCCAGCAGCCCGGCCGCGCCGGTGATCACCAGTAGCCAGGCGAACGCGCGGCTGCCGCCGACGGCGCCGCGCGCGGCCTCCGCTTCCTTGCCGGAGGACACACCGTCAACCGCTGCAGTCGTCATATCGCCGTTCCATCACTCGGGCACCGCTGGCACCGTCATTCTGCCGCACCCCTGCACGCGTCCACCGTTCGATGGACATAAGGACGTACGCGCGCAGGGGCCCCGAGGGCTCACGCCCGCCTCAGGACAGGCGCGACCTGACCGCCGCGACCAGGCCGTCCAGCGGGACCGCCGTCTGCTCGCCGGACTCCATGTCCTTGAGCTGGACCACGCCCTCCGCGAGGTCCCGCTCGCCGGCGACGATCGCGTACCGCGCACCACTGCGGTTCGCGTTCTTCATCGCGCCCTTGAGGCCCTTGCCGCCGTAGCTGAAGTCGGCGGCGACGCCCGACCTGCGAAGCTCGGTGACGACACCGAAGAGGACGCGGCGCGCCTCCTCGCCGAGCGGGACGGCGAACACGCCAGTGGCGGAGGGCAGTTCGAGCTCGATGCCCTCGGCCTCCAGCGCCAGGACCGTACGGTCGACGCCGAGGGCCCACCCGACGGACGGCAGCGCGGGGCCGCCGATCATCTCGGACAGGCCGTCGTAGCGGCCGCCGCCACCCACCGCGGACTGCGAGCCGAGACCGTCGTGGACGAACTCGAAGGTCGTGCGCGTGTAGTAGTCCAGTCCGCGCACCAGCTTCTCGTCGTCCTCGTAGGCGACGCCGGCCGCCGTCAGCAGGTCGCGCACCTCCTCGTGGTACGCCTTGCACGCGTCGCACAGGTGGTCGCGGAGCAGCGGCGCGCCCACGAGCTGCCGCTGGACGCTGTCGCGCTTGTCGTCGAGGACCCGCAGGGGGTTGATGTCGACCCGGCGACGGGTGTCCTCGTCCAGGTCGAGCCCGCGCAGGAAGCCCTGGAGGGCGTCGCGGTAGACGGGGCGGCACTCCTTGTCGCCGAGCGAGTTCAGCAGGATGCGGAAGTTGCTGAGGCCCAGCGAGCGGTAGGCCTGGTCGGCCAGGATGATCAGCTCGGCGTCCAGCGCCGGGTCCTCGGCGCCCAGCGCCTCGGCGCCGACCTGCGAGAAGTGCCGGTAGCGGCCCTTTTGCGGGCGCTCGTAGCGGTAGTACGAGCCCGAGTACCAGAGCTTGACCGGCAGGTTTCCGGCCTTGTGGAGATTGGCCTCCAGAGCGGCGCGCAGCACGGACGCGGTGCCCTCGGGCCGCAGGGCGAGCCTGTCGCCGCCCTTGGTCTCGAAGGCGTACATCTCCTTGGTGACGATGTCGGTGGACTCACCGACGCCGCGCGCGAACAGCTCGACGTTCTCGAAGCCGGGCGTCTCGATGTAGCCGTAGCCGGAGTTCCTCAGCGGCGCGGCGATCGCCTCGCGCACCGCCAGGTACTTGGCGGAGTCCGGCGGGATCAGGTCGTACGTGCCCTTGGGGGCCTGGAAGGTGCTCACGGACCTCTCGCTACATTCCTCGTCGGGGAGCGGCGGTGGTGCCGTCTCCCTGGCCGGCGGCGACCTCCCGCAGATACGGGTTGGTGGCGCGCTCACGGCCGATGGTGGTCTGGGGGCCGTGGCCGGACAGGACCACGGTCGAGTCGTCGAGCGGCAGGCACACACGGCCCAGCGAGTCGAGCATCTCGGCCATGTCACCGCCGGGCAGGTCGGTGCGTCCGATGGAACCGGCGAAGAGCAGATCGCCCGAGAAGAAGACCGGCGGGATGTCTGCGGCGTCGGGCAGACCGAAGGTCACCGAGCCCTTGGTGTGGCCGGGCGCGTGCGACACGGTCAGCTCGAGACCGGCCAGTTTCAGGGCCGCGCCGTCCGTCAGCTCGTGGACGTCGTCCGGCTCCCCCACGGTCAGCTCGCCCATGAGCGGCATCCCGATGGAGCGGCCGAGCGCCTTCTCCGGGTCGCTCATCATGTAGCGGTCGGCGGGGTGGATCCACGCCGGCACGTCATGGGCTCCGCACACCGGGACGACCGAGGCGACATGGTCGATGTGGCCATGGGTGAGCATTACGGCCACGGGCTTGAGCCGATGCTTCCTGAGTGTCTCCTCGACTCCCTCGGCGGCCTGGTGGCCCGGGTCGATGATCACGCACTCCTCGCCTGCTGCCGGGGCGACCAGATAACAGTTGGTCCCCCAGGCTCCGGCGGGGAACCCGGCAATAAGCACGATCGTCCTCAGTCTGTCGTCCGACGGGGATTCGCTGACGAATGGCAACAGGTCAGAGCCTACCGGCGCAGTTCATTTCACAGCGAACCCGTATACGGTACGGGCACACCCGGCCCGATAGATCACATCATCCACGAGGAGAAGACCCGGTGGTCAGCAGCGATCAGCGGCGGCGGCAGCTCGCCAGGGAGAAGTTCGAGCGGCAGCAGCGACGCCGCGAGGAGGTCCGCAAGAAGTCCAGGCGCCGCAACGCGGTCATCGCGGCCGTGCTCGCCGTGGTCGTGGCCGCCGGTGGCGCGGCGTACCTCTCGGTGGGCCTGACGGACGGCGGCGGCAAGGACGACTCCGCGGTGAAGGACGCCGGCCAGTCCCCGACGCCCACGCAGAGCGAGAGCAGTGTGCCGGAGCCCGCGATGGCCATCGCGGCGAAGGGCACGTACACGATGTCGATGAAGACCACCCAGGGCGACATCGCGTTCACGATGGACGCCGCGAAGACCCCGCACACGGTGAACTCGTTCAAGCACCTCGCGGACAAGGGCTACTTCGACAACACGAAGTGTCACCGTCTCACCACGGAGGGCATCTTCGTCCTGCAGTGCGGCGACCCGAAGGGCGACGGCACGGGCGGTCCGGGCTACACGATCCCGGACGAGAATCTGGCGGGCCTCGGCAAGGCCGGCGCCGACGGCACCGTCACCTACCCGGCGGGCACGGTGGCAATGGCGAACACGAGCACGCCCAACAGCGGCGGCAGCCAGTTCTTCCTCGTCTACAAGGACAGCAAACTCCCGCCGTCGTACACGCCGTTCGGCACGATGGACGCGGCCGGGCTCACGGCGGTCAAGGCCGTGGCGGCGGGCGGCGTCGAGGGCGGGGCCAAGGACGGCGCCCCCACGAAGGCCGTCACCGTCAAGAAGGCAGCGGTCAGCAAGGGGTGACCCGGCGAATTCGGCGGCGCCGAGTGCGGACAGCCGGGCGGCCGGTCGCCTAGATTGGCGTTGTGCAGCACGGGCGCGGTCCGTGCTGTGGAGGGCGGGGATCCCGTCCAGGAAACTGTGGACGATGCCCAGGGGCCCGAGCCCCTCGGGGCATCATGTGGAGGAGGCGCTGTGAGCAGCGACCCGTGGGGCCGCGTCGACGAGACGGGCACCGTGTACGTGCGGACTTCCGACGGTGAGCAGGTCGTCGGATCGTGGCAGGCCGGCACTCCCGAGGAGGCACTGGCCTACTTCGAGCGCAAGTACGAAGGCCTGGTCGTCGAAATCGGCCTCCTCGAGAAGCGGGTGAAGACCACCGACCTGTCGGCGAAGGACGCGACGACCGCGATCGAGCACATTCGCCAGCAGGTGGACGAGCACCACGCCGTCGGCGACCTCGCGGCGCTGCGCGTGCGGCTGGACGCGCTCGTCGCGGCGGTCGACGCGCGCCGCGAGGAGCGCAAGGCCCAGAAGGCGAAGCAGACCGACGAGGCCCGGCACGCCAAGGAAGCACTGGTCGTCGAGGCCGAGGAGCTGGCGCAGAGCGAGCAGTGGCGGGCGGCCGGGGAGCGGCTGCGCGCGCTGGTGGACACCTGGAAGGGTCTGCCGAGGCTCGACCGCAAGTCCGACGACGAGCTGTGGCACCGCTTCTCGCACGCCCGCTCGGCGTTCTCCAAGCGCCGCAAGGCCCACTTCGCCGCTCTGGACGCACAGCGCGAGGTGGCCCGCCAGACGAAGGAGCGGCTGGTCGCGGAGGCCGAGTCGCTCTCCGGTTCGACGGACTGGGGCCCCACGGCCGCCCGCTACCGCGACCTGATGGCGGAGTGGAAGGCCGCGGGCCGCGCCCAGCGCGAGCACGAGGACGACCTGTGGAACCGTTTCCGCGGCGCTCAGGACGTCTTCTTCGCGGCCCGCAGCGGGGTGTTCGCCGAGCGCGACGCCGAGCAGACGGAGAACCTGAAGCTGAAGGAAGAGCTGGCGGTCGAGGCCGAGAAGATCCTGCCCGTGACGGACCTGAAGGCCGCTCGCGCCGCCTTCCGGTCCATCAACGAGCGCTGGGAGGCCATCGGCCATGTCCCGCGTGACGCCCGCCCGAAGGTCGAGGGCCGGATGCACGCGGTGGAGCGGGCGATCCAGGAGGCCGAGGAGGCCGAGTGGCGCCGCACCAACCCGGAGGCGCGGGCGCGCGCCGAGGGTCTGACGGGTCAGCTGCAGGCCGCCGTCGACAAGCTGCGGACGCAGATCGACGCCGCCCGCGCGGCGGGCAACAACGCCAAGGCGGACAAGCTCGCGCGGGAGCTCGAGGGACGTCAGGCGCTGCTGGACCAGGCCCTCAAGGGCCTGGAGGAGTTCGGCGGCTGACGAGCCGTCACGAAGGCCCCGGGTACGGAATCCGTACCCGGGGCCTTCGTGCATCCGGACCCGGGGCCTTCGTGCATCCGGCCGGAAGCGCAGCTCCGGCTACGGCTACGGCCGCCGCGCGGACGTCACGCGGTACACGTCGTACACGCCCTCCACACCCCGCACCGCCTTCAGGACATGACCCAGGTGCTTCGGGTCGCCCATCTCGAAGGTGAAGCGGGAGGTGGCGACCCGGTCGCGCGAGGTCTGGACGGCCGCCGAGAGGATGTTGACGTGCTGGTCGGACAGGACGCGGGTGACGTCCGAGAGGAGCCGGGAGCGGTCCAGGGCCTCGACCTGGATGGCCACGAGGAAGACCGAGGACTGGGTGGGCGCCCATTCGACGTCGAGGATGCGCTCCGGCTGCTGCGACAACGAGTCCACGTTGACGCAGTCGGCGCGGTGCACGGAGACACCGCTGCCGCGGGTGACGAAGCCGATGATCGGGTCGCCGGGGACGGGGGTACAACAGCGGGCCAGCTTCACCCAGACGTCATCGACGCCCTTGACGACGACACCGGGATCCGCGTTGGCGCGGCGCTTGCGGCCACGCCCGCGCGACGGCGGTACGGACTCGGCGATGTCCTCGGTCGCCGCTTCCTCTCCGCCGAGCGCCTGGACGAGCTTCTGCACGACGCCCTGGGCGGCGACATGGCCCTCGCCGATCGCCGCGTACAGCGAGGAGATGTCGGGGTAGCGCATCTCGTGCGCGAGCGTGACCAGCGAGTCGCCGGTGAGGATGCGCTGGATGGGCAGGTTCTGCTTGCGCATGGCACGGGCGATGGAGTCCTTGCCCTGCTCGATCGCCTCGTCCCGGCGCTCCTTGGAAAACCAGGCACGGATCTTGTTCCTCGCCCGGGGCGACTTGACGAAGCCCAGCCAGTCGCGGGAGGGGCCCGCGCCGGTCGCCTTGGAGGTGAAGACCTCGACCAGATCGCCGTTGTCCAGGGTCGATTCGAGCGGTACGAGACGCCCGTTGACGCGGGCGCCTATGGTGCGGTGCCCGACCTCGGTGTGCACGGCGTACGCGAAGTCGACGGGAGTGGCGCCGGCGGGCAGCGCTATGACGTCGCCCTTCGGCGTGAAGACGAAGACCTCGTTGCGGGACAGGTCGAAGCGCAGCGACTCCAGGAACTCGCCCGGGTCCTCGGTCTCCTTCTGCCAGTCGAGCAACTGCCGCAGCCACGCCATGTCGTTGATGGCGTCCTTGTCCTTGCCGACGCCCTTGGGGACGTCGGTACGGACCTTGGAGGCGCCGGCGACGGCTTCCTGCTTGTACTTCCAGTGCGCGGCGATGCCGTACTCGGCGCGGCGGTGCATGTCGAACGTACGGATCTGGAGTTCGACGGGCTTGCCGTTGGGTCCGATGACCGTCGTGTGCAGCGACTGGTACATGTTGAACTTCGGCATCGCGATGTAGTCCTTGAACCGCCCCGGAACCGGGTTCCAGCGGGCGTGGACGGTGCCGAGCGCCGCGTAGCAGTCGCGGACGGTGTCGACGAGGACGCGGATGCCGACCAGGTCGTAGATCTCCGCGAAGTCACGGCCGCGGACGATCATCTTCTGGTAGACGCTGTAGTAGTGCTTCGGCCGGCCGGTGACGGTGGCCTTGATCCGGGCGGCGCGCAGATCGGACTGGACCTCGTCGGTCACTATGGCGAGGTACTCGTCGCGCTTGGGCGCGCGCTCGGCGACGAGCCGCACGATCTCGTCGTACATCTTGGGGTAGAGGATCGCGAAGGCGAGGTCCTCCAGCTCCCACTTGATGGTGTTCATGCCCAGCCGGTGGGCCAGCGGGGCGTAGATCTCCAGGGTCTCGCGGGCCTTCTTCTCCTGCTTCTCCCGCTTGAGGTAGCGCATCGTGCGCATGTTGTGCAGTCGGTCGGCGAGCTTGATGACCAGGACGCGCGGGTCCTTGGCCATGGCGACGACCATCTTGCGCACGGTCTCCGCCTGCGCGGCCTCGCCGAACTTGACCTTGTCGAGCTTGGTGACGCCGTCGACGAGCAGGGCGACCTGGTCGCCGAAGTCACGGCGCAGGGTGTCCAGGCCGTACTCGGTGTCCTCGACGGTGTCGTGCAGCAGTCCGGCCATCAGCGTCGCCGGGTCCATGCCGAGCTCGGCGAGGATGGTGGTGACGGCGAGGGGATGCGTGATGTACGGGTCGCCGCTCTTGCGCTTCTGGCCGCGGTGCCAGCGCTCGGCGACCTGGTAGGCGCGCTCGACCTGGCGGAGCGTCGCGCTCTCGATCTTCGGGTCGTTGCTGCGCACGATCCGCAGCAGCGGCTCCAGGACCGGGTTGTACGGACTGGACCGCTGGACGCCGAGCCGGGCCAGCCGGGCGCGGACGCGGTTGGACGAGCCGCCGGAGCGCGTCACGGGGGCGGGCGCCGGGGCCGCGGGCGTGGGCTTGGGGGCCGACACGGGCGCGGGGGCGGCCACGGGAGCGGGGGCCGAGCCGCTCGCACTCCCCCGTCCTCCGTCCACGGACGCACCCGTTCCGCTCCGCTCGGGCGCCGCGGACCCGGCCGGCTCCCCGGGCTTCTTCTCGGGCGCGGCTGGGGCCGCCACAGCCTTCTCGGCGTTCTGGTCGGGCTGCGCGGTGGCGGGACGGGCCTCGTCTGGCAAGAGCGCTCCTCGTGCGGATCCGGGTCCCCCGGTCAGGCCCGGAAAGGCCATGGTATCGATCCCGGGCGTTCACCTCGCCCCGGGACGGGGAGTGTGGACAACGCGGAACGGGCACCCGGTGTTCCCGGATGCCCGTTCCTGGTGCCTCGACGGCGGTAACACGCTGGTCAGAGCGTGATCAGCGCCTCCAGCGGGGCGCCGCGGAGCGACGGCTCGAGGCGGGTGCGCCCGCCGAGGAAGCCCAGCTCCATGAGGATCGCGACACCCGCGACCTCGGCGCCCGCCCGGCGGATCAGCTCCAGCGAGGCCTCGGCCGTGCCGCCGGTGGCGAGGACGTCATCGATGACCATGACGCGGTCATCGGCGCCGATGTCCTCGGCGTGGATCTCGATCTCGGCGGTGCCGTACTCCAGCTCGTACGCCTGCGACAGGGTCGCTCCGGGGAGCTTGCCCGCCTTGCGTACGGGGATGAAGCCGACGCCGGCCCGGACCGCGACCGGTGCGGCCAGGATGAAACCGCGCGCCTCCAGGCCGACGACCTTCGTCGCGCCGTGCGTCACGCACAGCTCGGCGAGGGCGTCGGTGAGGGCCGTGAAGGCCGCCGGGTCCGCGAGCAGCGGGGTGATGTCCTTGAACAGCACGCCCGGCTTCGGGTAGTCGGCCACGTCCCGGATGCGGCTGAGGAGCAGCTCCCGCATCTCCACGGTCATCGGCGCTTCCCCGGCGAGGGGCGGCCGCGGCCACGGCCGCGCTGGCCGACGACGGCTCCGGCGGTCGCGGCGGCACCGGGCAGGGCGTCCTGGGGCTCGCCCGGAACGTCCTCCGATGCGTCCTCGGCGGACTCGCCCCTGGCGGCCGCGGCGGCGCGCTTGGCGAGGACCCGCTTCTTCAGCGCCTTCATCGCCGGCTCGCGCTCCTTCAGGTCGGCGACCAGCGGAGTGGCGATGAAGATCGACGAGTAGGCACCGGCGGCGAGACCGACGAACAGCGACAGCGAGATGTCGTTGAGCATGCCCGCGCCGAGGAACCCGCCGCCGATGAACAGCAGGCCGGCCACCGGCAGCAGCGCCACCACGGTGGTGTTGATGGAGCGGACCAGGGTGCCGTTGATCGAGCGGTTGGCGATCTCGCTGTACGTCCAGCGGGTCTGCTTGGTGATGTCCTTCGTGCCTTCCTTGAGGCTGTCGAAGACGACCACCGTGTCGTACAGCGAGTAGCCGAGGATGGTCAGCAGACCGATCACCGTGCCCGGGGTGACCTCGAACCCGACGAGCGCGTAGATGCCCACCGTGATCGTGATGTCGTGGATGAGTGCCACCAGGGCGGCGAGCGCCATGCGCCACTCGAAGGCGATCGCCAGGTAGACCACCACGAGGATCATGAACACGCCGAGGCCGGTCCATGCCTTGTTGGCGATCTGCTCACCCCAGCTGGGGCCGACCAGCTCCGCGTTGATCTCGCCCGTGATGTTCAGGTCCTCGGCGAGCTGCTTGCCCACCGTGTTGGCCTGGGCGGTGTCCAGCTCGCTGACCTGGATGCGCAGGGTGTCGTTGCCGAGCTTCTGGACGATCGCGGGGTGGCCCGAGGCCTCCTCGGCGAACTCCTGGGCCTGGGCGACGGACACGCTCGTCTTCGGGGTGGTGAAGACGGCACCGCCCTTGAACTCGATGCCCATGTTGAGACCGCTCACCGCCAGGCCGACGATGGCCGTGATGGTGATCAGGATCGAGACGGCGTACCAGATCTTCCGCTTGCCGACGAAGTCGTAGCCGACCTCACCGCGGTAGAGCCTGGCGCCGATGGTGCCGAGACGCGACATCTCACGCCTCCTTCGGGTCGGTGGGGGCGGAGACACGGCGGGAGCGGCGCAGCGGCGGCTTGGCCCCGAGGCGCTTCGGGTCCAGTCCGGACCAGGGGTGGCCGCTGGAGAAGAACTTCGTGCGGGCCAGGAGCGTCATCAGCGGCTTGGTGAAGAGGAACACCACGACGACGTCGAGCAGGGTGGTCAGGCCCAGCGTGAACGCGAAGCCCTGGACCTTGCCGACGGTGACGATGAAGAGCACCGCCGCGGCGAGGAACGACACGAAGTCGGACACCAGGATCGTGCGCCGCGCGCGCGGCCAGGCCCGCTCGACGGCCGGGCGGAGCGTACGGCCCTCGCGGATCTCGTCACGGATGCGCTCGAAGTACACGATGAACGAGTCCGCGGTGATACCGATGGCGACGATGGCACCACAGACCGCCGGCAGGTTCAGCGCGAAGCCGATGGCGGGACCGAGCAGCGACATCAGCGCGTACGTCAGGATCGCCGAGGCCAGCAGGCTGAGCAGGGCGACGATCGACAGACCGCGGTAGTAGACCACCAGGTAGAGGATGACCAGCGCGAGACCGATGGCGCCCGCGATGAGGCCGGCCTTGAGCTGCTCACCACCGAGCGCGGCGGTGACGGTGGTGACGCTCTGCTGCTCGAAGCTCAGTGGGAGCGCACCGAAGGACAGGATGTTGCCGAGGTCCTGGGCCGATTCCTGGTTGAAGTTGCCGGAGATCTCGGCGCTCGCGCTCAGGGTCTGGTTGACCTGCGGGGCCGAGACGACCTCGCCGTCGAGCACGATCGCGAACTGATTCATCGGCGACGGCTGCTGCGACAGCTTGCTGGTGATCTTCTGGAACTTCTTCGAGCCCGCGCTCGTGAAGTCCATCTGCACGATCCAGATGCCGCGCTGCGGGTCGAGCACGCCCTGGGCGTCGTCGACGTCCTTGCCGTCGACCTCGGCCGGGCCGAGGAGGTACTTCTCCCACATGCCGGCACCGTTCTGGCCACAGGCGACGGTCGGCTGCTCGGGCTTGGCGGCCTTGCCCGCGTTGGCGCGTGCGGTCTTGTCGAGGCAGTTCAGGGCGGCGAACTGCTTCGCCACCTCGGCGGTGGCGGGGTCGGGCGTCGGCGCGGGGGTCTCGGGCGCCGCCGGCTTGTCCGTGGCGGCACCGGACGGCGTCGGCGTGGGAGCCTTCAGCGCGTCCGTGAGGGCACGCCCCTGGGTGGTGGGGCTGCCGCTCGGGGCGGTGGCCTTGTCCTTGCCGTCCGTGGCCTTGTCGCCGGGCTTGCCCGACGGCGTGGCGCTCGGGCTGCCGGAGGGCTGCGGCGTCTCGGGACCGGCGGCCGCCACGTTCAGAACCGGGCGGAAGAACAGCTGGGCGGTGGTGCCCACCTGCTTCTGGGCCTGCTCCGAGTTCGTCCCCTTGGGGATGTTGACGATGATGTTCTCTCGGCCCTGGGTCTGGACCTCGGCCTCGGAGACACCCAGACCGTTCACACGGCGCTCGATGATGCCGACGGCCGTCTTCATGTTGGTCTCGTTGACCGCGCTCTCCTTGCCGGGCTCAGCCTCGGCCTTGAGCGTGATCGTCGTACCGCCCGCGAGGTCGATACCCAGTCGCGGCGTGGTGTCCCCGGACCAGAACATCCCGCCGACGAGAGCGGCCATCACGATCAGGATCAGCGCGAGGGTACGCCCCGGCTTCCCCTGACCCCCCGGCGCCCTTCGGCCCTTCTTCGGTGCTGCCACCTTCTCGTTTCTCCCTGTCCAACCGTCCCGCGCCGGGTGTGCGACGGGGCGGCCACGATGTGTTGTGGGGACCTGCCCCCGCGGAAGAAGTCGGCACGCACCGGGGACCGCGTGCGCCGGTGGGCGCGCCGCGGTCCCCGGTCGCGGCTACTTCGCGTCGGTGTCGCCGTCGCTCTTGTCGTCGCCCTTGGCGTCCTTGACGTCCTTGGCCTCGGCCTCGGGCGTCGGGGAGGCGTCGTCCGCCTCGTCCTTCTTGCCGAGGTCGATCTTGGCATCCCGGGCGTCGTCGGTCAGCGAGGAGGCGTCGTCCGGCACGATCGGGGTGTCGCTCTTGAGGTCGCTGTCACCGTCGCCGTGCACGATCCGGTTGTACTCGGCGTCCTCGAGGACGGCCCCGATGGCGTTCTTCGCGAACACGAGGTGGACGCCGGGAGCGGCCTCCACGAGGACCGTGTCCTCGTTGACCTCCTTGACCGTGGCGTACAGACCGCCGATGGTCCGGATGCCGGTGCCGGGCTGCATCTGGTTCCGCATGTTCGCCGCCGCCTGCTGCTTCTTCTTGGCGGAGCGGGTCATCAGGAACATGGCCCCGATGAGCACGATGAACGGGAGGAGGGTCACGATATCCACGGGACGGAATTCCTTCGCACGACCGCGGTGAGATGCGGCCTGATCTACGGGGGTGGGCACGCCGACCCGGAAGGGCGGCATCGGCGGAGTCTAAGCGAGTCCGCATCGATGGAACAACGCCCAGCATCGCACCCGGGTTCCCGGCCGTGCGACCCCCCGCGCCGTCACGTACCGAACAGCCCCTGTTGTCCGCTCGGCCCGAGGCCCTGCTGGGGCGGTGCGAGCCCGAGGTGTGCCCAGGCCGCGGGCGTGGCCACCCGGCCACGCGGGGTGCGCGCCAGGAGGCCCTCCCGGACGAGGAAGGGCTCGGCGACCTCCTCGACGGTCTCGCGCTCCTCCCCCACCGCCACGGCCAGTGTCGACAGACCGACCGGCCCGCCCCCGAACAGCTTGAGCAGCGCCTGGAGCACCGCCCGGTCGAGCCGGTCGAGGCCGCGGCCGTCCACCTCGTACACCCTGAGGGCGGCCGCGGCGATGTCACGGGTGATGCGGCCGTCCGCCTTGACCTGGGCGTAGTCGCGGACGCGGCGGAGCAACCGGTTGGCGATACGGGGCGTGCCGCGGGAGCGGCCCGCGATCTCGGCGGCGCCTTCGGCGTCTATCACCAGATCGAGCAGGCCCGCCGAGCGGTGGATGACCCGCTCCAGCTCCGGCGGGCCGTAGAACTCCATGTGCGCGGTGAAGCCGAAGCGGTCACGGAGCGGCGGCGGCAGCAGTCCGGCCCGGGTGGTGGCGCCGACCAGGGTGAACGGTGGCAGCTCCAGCGGGATGGCGGTCGCACCGGGGCCCTTGCCGACGATGACGTCGACACGGAAGTCCTCCATCGCCATGTAGAGCATTTCCTCGGCGGGCCGGGACATCCGGTGGATCTCGTCGAGGAACAGCACCTCGCCCTCCTGGAGGGAGGACAGGATCGCCGCGAGGTCGCCGGCGTGCTGGATGGCGGGGCCGCTGGTGATCCTGATCGGGGCGCCCATCTCCGCCGCGATGATCATGGAAAGGGTGGTCTTGCCGAGCCCGGGGGCGCCGGAGAGCAGCACGTGGTCGGCGGTGGCACCGCGTGCGAGCGCCGCCTTCAGGACGAGGTCGAGCTGTTCGCGCACGCGCTCCTGGCCGACGAACTCGTCCAGCGACTTGGGCCGCAGCGCCGCCTCGACGGCCTGGTCCTCCCCGTCGGCGGACGCGCCGACGAGTCGCCCGTCCGCCCCGGCGGACGCCGTGTCGCTGCCGTTGTCGTACCCGTCCATGGATGTGCCTCGCGGTCCTCTCGGGCCGGCTCGGGTCCCGCGGCCGGCGGTACGGCGCGCGGCGGAGCCGCTGGTGGTCGGTCGGTGCCGCCCGGTCGCGCCCTGTGGGGGCGCCGCCGGTCAGCGGGTGCGGTTGAGGGTCTGGAGGGCGGCCTTCAGCAGCTGGCCCACGTTGGGTGCGGCTCCGGCCTCCTCGGCGCGGGGGGCTACGGCGCCGACCGCCTCGTCTGCCTCGCGCGTGGCGTAGCCGAGGCCGATCAGGGCGGCGTGCAGCTGGTCGCGCCAGGACTGGGTGACGGGGGCGCCGACGGCACCTGCCGGGGATCCGACGGGTTCGCCGAGGCGGTCCTTCAGTTCGAGCAGCAGTTTCTGGGCGCCCTTCCTGCCGATGCCGGGCACGGCGATGAGCGCCTTCTCGTCATCGGTGGCCACCGCGCGCCGCAGCGCGTCCGGGCTGTGCACGGCGAGCATCGCCTGGGCCAGCCGTGGGCCGACGCCGCTCGCGGTCTGGAGCAGCTCGAAGACCTGCCGCTCGTCGTCGTCCGCGAAGCCGTACAGCGTCAGGGAGTCCTCGCGGACCACCAACGAGGTGGCGAGCCGGGCCTCCTGACCGATCCTCAGCCCGGAAAGGGTGTCGGGCGTGCACTGGACGGCCATGCCGACGCCGCCGACCTCGATCACGGCGGTGGTCGGGGCGAGGGCGGCGACCGGGCCGCTCACAAAGGCGATCATGCGGTACGGCCTTTCGTCGCGTGGTGGGCGGCGACCGCCTGCTGAAGGCGGTTCTGCGCGGGAGCGCGCCAGATGTGACAGATGGCGAGGGCCAGCGCGTCCGCCGCGTCGGCCGGTTTCGGCGGGGCACCGAGCCGCAGCAGCCTGGTCACCATCGCGCCGACCTGCGCCTTGTCGGCGCGGCCGCTGCCGGTGACGGCGGCCTTGACCTCGCTGGGGGTGTGCAGGGCGACGGGCAGTCCACGGCGGGCGGCGCAGAGCATGGCGACGGCGCTGGCCTGGGCCGTGCCCATGACCGTACGCACGTTGTGCTGGCTGAACACCCGCTCCACCGCGACCAGTTCGGGACGGTGTGCGTCCAGCCACTCCTCGATGCCGCGCTCGATGGCGACGAGACGGTGGCCGATGTCGGCGTCGGCGGGGGTGCGGACGACGCCGACCCCGAGCATCGTCAGCGGGCGGCCGGCGACACCCTCGACGACGCCGATGCCGCAACGGGTCAGTCCCGGGTCCACACCCAGCACACGCACGCGCCCACCCCTTCTTCGCTTTCCCCCGGCCACCGCTGGGAGGTACCCCGATTCGTGCAGGCTATCGGCCCGCACCGACAACGGCCGACAACGCGACGGGCCGGCGGGGATGTCTCCCCGCCGGCCCGGCGTGCGAAGCGGGATCAGGCGTCGACCTTCTCCATGACGTCGTCCGAGACGTCGAAGTTGGCGAAGACGTTCTGCACGTCGTCGCTGTCCTCCAGCGCGTCGATCAGCTTGAAGATCTTGCGCGCGCCGTCCTCGTCCAGCTCGACCTGCATGGTCGGGACGAAGCTGGCCTCGGCCGACTCGTAGTCGATGCCGGCGTCCTGGAGGGAGGTGCGGACGGCGACCAGGTCGGTGGCCTCGCTGATGACCTCGAAGTTCTCGCCGAGGTCGTTGACCTCCTCGGCACCGGCGTCCAGCACCGCGCCGAGCACGTCGTCCTCGCTCAGCCCGCTCTTGGGGAGGACGACGACGCCCTTGCGGTTGAAGAGGTACGACACCGAGCCGGGGTCGGCCATGGATCCGCCGTTGCGGGTCATGGCGACACGGACGTCGGAGGCCGCGCGGTTGCGGTTGTCGGTGAGGCACTCGATGAGCACCGCGACACCGTTCGGACCGTAGCCCTCGTACATGATCGTCTCGTAGTCGGCGCCGCCGGCCTCGAGGCCCGCGCCGCGCTTCACCGCGGAGTCGATGTTCTTGTTCGGCACCGAGCTCTTCTTGGCCTTCTGGATGGCGTCGAAGAGGGTCGGGTTGCCGTCGATGTCGCCACCGCCGGTGCGCGCCGCGACCTCGATGTTCTTGATCAGCTTCGCGAAGAGCTTGCCGCGCTTGGCGTCGATCACGGCCTTCTTGTGCTTCGTCGTGGCCCATTTAGAGTGGCCGGACATCTGCCTGTCTCCTTCGCGTAACCAATCTCTGCTGCGTTCGCCTGTGATCCTACCGGGACCGGGTCACCGCGGGGCGCGCACCATGTCGACGAACAGGGCGTGCACACGGTGGTCGCCGGTCAGTTCCGGGTGGAACGACGTGGCCAGCGCGTTGCCCTGCCGTACGGCGACGATGTGGCCGTCGTGCTCGGCGAGCACCTCGGCCGCCGCGCCGACGGACTCGACCCACGGGGCGCGGATGAAGACGCCCTCGACGGGGGCGCCCTCGACGCCCTCGACCGCGACCGCGCTCTCGAAGGACTCGTTCTGGCGGCCGAAGGCGTTGCGGCGCACGATCATGTCGATGCCGCCGATGGTCTCCTGGCCCGAGCGCGGGTCGAGGATCTTCTCGGCGAGCATGATCAGGCCCGCGCAGGTGCCGTAGACCGGCATTCCGGCGCGTACGCGCTCACGCAGCGGCTCCATGAGGCCGAAGAGGCCGGCCAGCTTGGAGATGGTGGTGGACTCACCGCCGGGGATGACGAGGCCGTCGACCTCGGCGAGTTCCTCGGGGCGCCGGACCGGCCTGGCCACGGCATCGGCCGCGGCCAGGGCGATCAGGTGCTCCCGTACGTCGCCCTGGAGCGCGAGGACACCGACAATCGGGGGCGCCTCCGCCGAAGGCGGGGGGAGGGTGCTCATGGGTGCTGAGTCCTACCAGCCGCGGTTCGCGTAGCGCTCGGTCTCGGGCAGGGTGTCGCAGTTGATGCCGACCATGGCCTCGCCCAGGTTGCGGGAGGCGTCGGCGATGATCTTCGGGTCGTCGTAGAAGGTGGTGGCCTTCACGATGGCGGCGGCGCGCTTGGCCGGGTCGCCCGACTTGAAGATGCCGGAGCCGACGAAGACGCCCTCGGCGCCGAGCTGGCGCATCAGCGCGGCGTCGGCGGGGGTGGCGACACCACCGGCGGAGAACAGCACGACCGGGAGCTTGCCGAGCTGGGCGACCTCGGCGACCAGCTCGTACGGGGCGCGCAGCTCCTTGGCGGCGGCGAACAGCTCGTTGTGGTCGAGGGCGCGCAGGTGGCCGATCTCGTTCTTGATCTGGCGCAGGTGGCGGACGGCCTCGACGACGTTGCCGGTGCCGGCCTCGCCCTTCGAGCGGATCATGGCCGCGCCCTCGGCGATCCGGCGCAGGGCCTCGCCCAGGTTGGTGGCACCGCAGACGAAGGGGGTCGTGAAGGCCCACTTGTCGGAGTGGTTGACCTCGTCGGCCGGGGTGAGCACCTCGGACTCGTCGATGTAGTCGACGCCGAGGGACTGCAGGACCTGGGCCTCGACGAAGTGGCCGATCCGGGACTTGGCCATGACCGGGATGGAAACCGCCTCGATGATCTCCTCGATCATGTTGGGGTCGGACATCCGGGCCACGCCGCCGTCCTTGCGGATGTCCGCAGGGACCCGTTCCAGGGCCATGACGGCGACAGCGCCCGCGTCCTCGGCGATCTTCGCCTGCTCGGCGTTGACCACGTCCATGATCACGCCGCCCTTGAGCTGCTCGGCCATGCCGCGCTTGACGCGCGCGGTGCCGGTCTCGGGGGCCTGCGGGGAGTTGGGGAACGTGCTGGACACGATCGACCTCATTCGGTGACGACGGTTGGTGCTCCGACGAGCAAACATTCCGGCAGCAGGCCACTGCAAGGGCCAATGATGAGCCGGTGGCTCGTTTTCCGGACGGTTCGCGTCCGGTCCTCAGGGGCGGTCGGCGAGGGCCGTCGGCGGCTCGTCGTCCATCTCGAACGCCAGCGGGAACGGGGCGTGCCCGGCGAGGCGGAACCAGCGGACCGTGCGGTGGCGCCGCAGCGCCCGTGCCGCGCGTACGGCGTCGTTGTGGAAGCGGCGCGCCATCGGTACGCGCCGTACCGCGGCGGCGAGTTCGTTGGCGGCCTCGTCACCGCCGGGAGCCTCTCGTACGATCTCGACCTGCCCGGCCTCGCCGAACACGGCGCGCAACGCCTGGCTCAGCTCGCTCTCGGCGACCTCGCGGTGTTCCTCGTCGGCCTGGCGGGCGGCGTGGGCGGCCTCGTAGAGCACGATCGAGGCGGCCGGATCGAGCACGCCCGAGGTGGCGAGTTCCTGGGTGACCGAGGCACGGCGCAGGAGCTGGGCGTCGAGTGCGGCGCGGGCCGCGTCGATCCGGGCGTGGAGGCGGTCGAGGCGGCCGGCGGTCCAGCTGAGGTAGAGGCCGATGGCGACGAGCGCGACGAGGATCCAGATCAGGGTTGCGGTCACGCCGGGTCAATCTACCCGTGGCGGCGAGCGCGCCTGCGACAGGCTCGTTCCCCCGCCCCGCCCGCCGCTTCGGCTTCGCCCGCGCGGCAGCTCAGTCGCGGGCCAGGCCGAAGCGGGCCATCAGGCCCGGGCGTTCGTCCGCCGCCACCGAGGCCGCACCGTCCGTCACCGTCTCGTAGACCGCGAGGATGTCCGCGCCGACCGTCGACCAGTCGAAGCGCCGCACGTGCGCGCTCCCCCGCGCGCTCAGCTCCGCACGCCGGTCCGGTGAGCCCAGCAGCCGGATCGCGGCCGAAGCCAGCGCGTCCGCGTCCTCGTTGGTGAAGAGTTCGCCCGCCGCGCCCTGGTCCAGGACCTGGGCGAACGCGTCGAGGTCCGAGGCCAGCACCGCCGCGCCCGCCGACAGCGCCTCGACCAGGATGATGCCGAAGCTCTCACCACCGGTGTTGGGCGCGACGTACACGTCGACGCTGCGCAGCAGCCGCGCCTTGTCCTCGTCGCTGACCATCCCGAGGAACTCGACGCGCGAGCGCATCTCCGCCGGGAGGGACGCGACGGCCTCCTCCTCGTCACCCCGTCCCGCGACCAGCAGCCGCGTCCCCGGCCGCTCGGCCAGGATCTTCGGCAGGGCCCTCATCAGGACCGGGAGTCCCTTGCGGGGCTCGTCGATACGGCCGATGAACCCGAGCGTCTCCCCCTGCCACTGCGCCTTCGGCTCGGCCCGCGCGAAGAAGTCGACGTCGACGCCGTTGGGGATGACCACCGCGTCACCGCCGAGGTGTTCCACGAGCGTGCGCCGGGCGTACTCGCTGACCGCGATCCGCGCGTTGATCTTCTCCAGCGCGGGCTGCAGGATCGGGTACGCCGCGATCATCGCCCGCGAGCGCGGGTTCGACGTGTGGAAGGTGGCCACGATCGGCCCCTGCGCGGCCCAGCAGGACAGCAGTCCCAGCGACGGCGAGGCGGGCTCGTGGATGTGGATCACGTCGAACGTGCCGTCGTGCAGCCAGCGCCGTACCCGCGCCGCCGAGAGGAAGCCGAAGTTGAGCCGGGCGACCGAGCCGTTGTACGGCACGGGCACGGCACGGCCCGCGGAGACGACGTACGGCGGCAGCGGTGTGTCGTCGTCCGCGGGGGCGAGGACGGACACCTCGTGCCCGAGGCGGATCAGGTGTTCCGCGAGGTCCCTGATGTGGAACTGGACGCCCCCGGGAACGTCCCACGAGTAGGGGCAGACGATGCCGATCCTCACGCCGGACGCTCCCCCGTGTCCTCGCGGACCTCCAGATCCGCGAGCCACAACCGCTGCAGCATGTGCCAGTCCTCCGGGTGGTCGGCGATTCCCGTGGCGAAGGCGTCTGCCAGCGCCTGTGTCATCACAGACGTCTTCTCCTCCCGCGTACCTGTCTCGGGCACGTCGATCGGCGGGTGGATGCGGCCCTTCATCACCGATGTGCCGTCGTACCAGAGGGTGGCGGGCATCAGCAGCGCCCCGGTCTGCTGGGCGAGCAGCGCGGGCCCCGCGGGCATCCGGGCGGTCTCGCCGAAGAACTTCACCTCGACGCCCGAGGCGGACAGATCGCGGTCGGCGACGAGGCACACCACGCCGCCGTCGCGCAGCCGCCGCGCGAGGGTGCCGAAGGCGGAGCCGCCGGTGTGCGGCAGGACCTCCATGCCCAGCGACTCCCGGTAGGCGACGAACCGGTCGAAGAGGGTCTCCGGCTTCAGCCGCTCGGCGACTGTCGTGAACGGTATTCCCTGGGCGCGGGTGAGCCAGACTCCGGCGAGGTCCCAGTTGGCGAGGTGCGGCAGCGCGAGGACGGCTCCCCTGCCCTCGGCGATGCAGTCGGTGATGCGGTGCATGCCCTCCAGGTGGAAGCTGCGCCTGGCGCGCTCCTCGTCCCAGGTGGGCAGCCGGAAGGACTCCATCCAGTAGCGCATGTACGAGCGCATGCCGGCCTTCGACAGCTCGGCCAGCCGGTCGGGGCTCGCGTCGGGGACCACGCGGGCCAGATTCGACTCCAGCCGCAGCACGCCCTTGCCGCGCCGCTTCCACACCGTGTCGGCGATGGAGCGTCCCAGCGCGGCGGCCACCGGCTCGGGGAGCTTCTTGACCGTTCCCCAGCCCAGCCCGTACAGCGTGTCCGTCAGCCGGTCCTTCATCACGCGGCCCCACTCCCCTCGGCGGACGCCGCGGCGTCCGCCTCCGCCGCCTCGCGGCGTACCGTCACGACCCGCTGCCCCAGCGTCACCAGCGAGCCGACGGCCACGGCCCACAGCGCGATCGGCAGCAGGATGCCGATGCCGGGAACGCCGAATCCCTGCAGCCCGGCGAGGCCCGCCGCCACCAGCGAGATCACGAGCCGTTCGGCCCGCTCCACCAGCCCGTTCACGGCCACCGGCAGTCCGATCGCCTCGCCGCGCGCCTTGGTGTACGAGACGACCTGACCGCTGGCGAGGCAGAAGATCGCGACCGCGCACAGCACGTTGTCGTCGCCCTTGCCCGCGTACCAGAGGGCGAAGCCGCCGAAGATGGCGCCGTCCGCGACCCGGTCCAGCGTGGAGTCCAGGAAGGCGCCCCAGCGGCTGGAGACGCCGGCCTGGCGGGCCATGTTGCCGTCGACCAGGTCGGAGAAGACGAACAGCGTGATGACGATCGTCCCCCAGAAGAACTCTCCGCGGGGAAAGAAGACCAGCGCGCCCGCCACCACTCCGGCCGTGCCGATGACGGTCACCGCGTCGGGGCTCACTCCGCGGCGTAGCAGAAACGCGGCGAACGGTGTGAGGACACGCGTGAAAAACGCACGCGCGTACTTGTTCAGCATGGCCTTCCCGAGGGGTCGGTGGGCCGAGCGGCCCCGATGGCCACCGGCGGGCCCATCGTAGCCACGCGTGTCCCGCACCAGCGGCCTGGCCCGGTCGCGTACGACGTATGGACGCACCATGACGGGAGTGGAAAGCTCGAAAGACACACCGCGGGCATCGCCGGAGCGCCCCCCGGGCTCCGGCCGGGGGTCTCCCCACGCGGCCCCCGGGTCCCGCGCCCTCACCTCACCGTGCAATCAGTCGGGAGGAACGAATCATGGGCGACAAGGCGAATGCACAGCCCGGAGCCGCCGGCAGGGCTACAACGGCCGACCGGCCGTCATCCGTACGGAATGTGGTGCTGGTCGGCCACAGTGGATCGGGCAAGACGACCCTGGTCGAAGCGCTGGCCCTGACGGCGGGAGCGGTCAACCGGGCGGGCCGGGTCGAGGACGGGGGCACGGTCTCGGACTACGACGAGATCGAGCACCGTCAGCAGCGTTCCGTACAGCTCAGCCTCGTCCCGGTCGAATGGGGCGGGTACAAGATCAATCTGTTGGACACCCCCGGATACGCCGACTTCGTCGGGGAACTCAGGGCCGGTCTGCGAGCCGCGGACGCGGCCCTTTTCGTCGTGTCGGCCGCCCAGGAGGCCGATGCCGTCGCCGGTTCGACCCGCATGGTGTGGGAGGAGTGCGCGGCGGTCGGCATGCCCCGGGCGATCGTGGTCACGCATCTGGAGACGGCACGCACCGGGTACGAGGAGCTGACCGGGGTCTGCGGGCAGATCTTCGGCGGAGACGACCCCGACGCCGTACTGCCGCTCTATCTGCCGCTGAACGGCCCGGAGGCGGCGGACGGGCACGCACCGGTCACCGGGCTGATCGGGCTGCTGTCGCAGAAGCTGTTCGACTACTCCGACGGCGGGCGCACCGAGCGGGCCCCGGATCCGGACCAGCTCCCGCTGATCGAGGAGGCCAGGAACCGGCTGATCGAGGGGATCATCGCGGAGAGCGAGGACGAGACCCTCATGGACCGCTACCTCGGCGGCGAGGAGATCGACCTCAAGACACTGATCGACGACCTGGAGAAGGCCGTCGCCCGGGGCGTGTTCCATCCGGTGCTGGCCGCGGCGCCCGCGACGAACGGGGCCAAGCAGGGGCTCGGCACGGTCGAGCTGCTGGAGCTGATCACCGGCGGCTTCCCGACCCCGCTGGAGCGCGAGGCCCCGGCGGTCACGACCCCGGAGGGCCGGGAGCGGCCCGCGATCAGCTGCGACCCGGACGGGCCGCTGGTCGCCGAGGTGGTCAGGACCGCGTCCGACCCGTACGTCGGGCGGCTGTCGCTGGTGCGGGTCTTCTCCGGCACGCTGCGCCCCGACGAGACGGTGCACGTCTCGGGGCACGGACTGGCGGACCGGGGCCATGAGGACCACGACGTCGACGAGCGGATCGGCGCCCTCTCCTCGCCCTTCGGCAAGCAGCAGCGCACGGTCGGCGCGTGCATCGCGGGCGATCTCGCGTGCGTGGCGAAGCTGGCGCGCGCGGAGACCGGGGACACGATCTCGGCGAAGGACGATCCGCTGCTGATGGAGCCGTGGGCGATGCCGGACCCGCTGCTGCCGCTGGCCATCCAGGCACACAGCAAGGCCGACGAGGACCGGCTCTCGCAGGGGCTGGCGCGCCTGGTGGCCGAGGATCCGACGATGCGTCTCGAACAGAACCAGGACACGCACCAGGTGGTGCTGTGGTGCCTGGGCGAGGCCCATATGGACGTGGCGCTGGAACGGCTGCGCAGCCGTTACGGGGTCCAGGTCGACGTGGTGCCGCACAAGGTGTCGCTGCGGGAGACGTTCGGCGGGCCGTCGGCGGGGCGCGGCCGGCACGTGAAGCAGTCGGGCGGTCATGGCCAGTACGCGATCTGTGAGATCGAGGTCGAACCGCTGCCGCCCGGCTCCGGGATCGAGTTCGTCGACAAGGTCGTGGGCGGCGCGGTGCCGCGGCAGTTCATCCCGTCCGTCGAGAAGGGCGTCCGGGCGCAGGCGGCGAAGGGTGTCGCGGCCGGGTATCCGCTCGTCGACATCAAGGTGACGCTGCTGGACGGCAAGGCGCACTCGGTGGACTCCTCCGACGCCGCGTTCCAGACGGCGGGCGCGCTGGCGCTGCGCGAGGCGGCCGGCGAGGCGCGCATCGATCTGCTGGAGCCGGTGGCCCAGATCCAGGTGATGGTGCCCGACGAGTACGTCGGCTCCGTGATGAGCGATCTGTCGGGGCGGCGCGGCCGGGTGGTCGGCACCGAACAGGCGGGCCAGGGCCGCACGCTCGTCCGGGCCGAGGTGCCGGAGATCGAGATCGGCCGGTACGCGGTGGACCTGCGGTCGATCTCGCACGGCACCGGCCGCTTCGACCGCACGTACGCCCGGCACGAGGCGATGCCCCCGCAACTCGCGGGCAAGATCCGCGAACAGGCCGAAGCCGGTTCCTAGTTGAGGCTGCCGCCCGCCGGATCCCCCAGCGGCGGGCGGCACTCGGGAGGGGCGCACGGCAGGCGACCGGGTGCGCCCGGGTGCGCCCCGCAGGCGGTGCTGACGGGCGGGCCGCGGCCCCGATACGCTGTGGTGCCCAGCTCAGCAGGTGTGCGGGGCGCGGTAGTTGGGAACAGGCCGCAGTGCGGACGGATGCGGCGATGGGGGCGGTAGTGGCGGACCAGGCTTTCGATTTCTCTCCCGGGGCGCAGATCCCGCTGCAGGGCTCGGCCGGCCAGACGGCGGCGACGCACGCCCTCGCCTCGGCCGCCTACCGTGACAGCCCGCTGGAGGAGATCCTCAAGGCCAACAACGAGCGGCACCAGTCCAAGGTGAAGAAGGGCAAGATCTCGCTCTTCGAGCCGAATCTGGGTGAGGCCTTCTCGCGTGCCGTGCAGGTGCGGATGCTCGGTGGGGCCCGTAAGCCGCTGATCCAGTCGTTCGGCACGGAGCCGCAGGCCGTGGTCGAGCACGCGCTCGCGGCGAGCCGGATCCGCAAGCAGCGCGACGCCCGGCTGACCGGCGTGATGGCGGTGTTCGGGCTGCTGTTCCTGCCCGGGGCGCTGCTGTGGGTCGGTGTGTTCCAGCTGCGCCGCACTCTCGCGGGGGCGAAGGACAAGAAGGCCGGGGCCCTGGGCACGGCGCTGCTGCTCGCGGTGGGACTGCTCGCGGTCGTCTTCCTGGTCAAGCTGCCGTTCACCGGATTCTGGGCGCTCTACCTGCGGGCCATGGTCGTCGCCCCGGTCGTCGGCTGGCTGATCGCGAAGCGCGTCTGCGAGTCCACGGCGAAGGACATGCGCGAGCGCTGGGACAGCCTGCTGTCCGGCGGCGGTATCGGCGCGAAGGTGCCGGAGGCCGTCCCCGGCAACCCGAACGAGACCGCGGCCGAGCAGCTGCGCCAGGGTCTGGAGAAGCTCACGGCCGAGCAGCAGTCGAACTCGGTCTTCTACGCCGGCCCCAAGGGGATACTCGGCATGGGCACCCGCTGGGGCAGCTGGCAGCTCGCCGAGGAGCTGGTGGCCAAGGAGCCGGCCAAGGAGTTCCACCAGTTCCGCAGCTGGGACGTCATCAAGGTCATTCACGACCAGCTGACCCTGCTGCGGCGCGGCCCGCTGAACACCGGTGGTTTCCCTGCCCCTTCGGTGAAGCACTGGATCGTGGTGCCGGTCGGGGAGGGCGCGACGGAGGTGGCCAGGCCCGAGGGGCAGAACGTGGACACGTTCCAGGTCAAGCGCCACGAGATACAGCGGATCTGCGACCACCAGCAGTTCGGCAGCGGGAACCGGCACTACCTGGGCGTCCAGTTCACCCTGTGGGACGGCCAGCTGGTCATCACCATGATGATCACGGTGACGGTGCTCTACGAGACGCTGCGCATCGAGGTGACCGGGCACGCGCTCGGCCCCGTGCACTCCCTCTTCACCACCAAGCCGAAGCCGAAGACCGTCGAGGTCGCCAAGACCGTCCGGTTCTGGGAGACCGTCGAGCGGCAGCTGCCGCTCGTCGAGACGACCGAGGTGGTCAGGCTCATGGTCCGGGCGCCGTTCACCTGGTATCCGCCGCTGCTGGACTTCCTCGGCGGGAAGCTCGTGCTGCCCGAGCCGTTCGGGCTCCGGCACGCCTGGGCGGAGCAGCCCTGGCGGCACCGGTTCATGGCGGACGACGCGATGCGCGCGGCGACACCGGTGCTGCGGGTGGCGCACGCCGCGGCGATGCGGGTGCTGGAGGAGAACGGGGTGGACACCGAGCGCTTCACCAACCGCTCGTCCTTCCTCAGCACCGGCGTGCAGGACCCCATGCCGCGCAAGGCCGACGCGTACGACGCCTGACGCCCTCGGCCCGCCCGCGCGGCGCCGCCGGGAGTACTACGCGGGCGGCCAGGCGTCCGCGAGCATCTTCCGGGTGTCGGCGAGGAGTTGGGGCAGCACCTTCGTGTGTCCGACGACCGGCATGAAGTTGGTGTCACCGCCCCAGCGCGGCACGACGTGCTGGTGCAGATGGGCGGCGATACCGGCCCCCGCCACCGAGCCCTGGTTCATGCCGATGTTGAAGCCGTGTGCTCCGGAGGCCGTCCGCAGCGCCGTCATCGCCCGCTTCGTGAAGGCGGCGAGCTCGGCGGTCTCCGCCTCGTCGAGGTCCGTGTAGTCGGCGACGTGCCGGTAGGGCACCACCATGAGGTGCCCGCCGTTGTACGGGTACAGGTTGAGCACGGCGTACACGGTGTCGCCGCGCGCGATGACGAGTCCGTCCTCGTCGGACTTGGCGGGGATGGAGCAGAAGGGGCAGCCGTCGTCGGCCCCGGGCCCGGTCGGCTTGTTCTCGCCCTGGATGTACGCCATCCGGTGGGGCGTCCACAGACGCTGGAAGGCGTCCTGGATGCCGACTCCGATCTGCTGCTCCGGCTCACTCGTCATGTGGTGCAGCATATGACTTCGCCCGTACGGAGCGTGTCGCCGGGGGCGGACCCGGCCGGCTCCCGGCGATGCTGGCCGGATGGACGTCGACCGGGCAGACACACCGCTGGACCGCTGGGAGCAGCGGGCCGAGCTCCCCCTCTTCTGGGCCTCGCTGGTCTTCCTGGCCGCGTACTCGGTGCGGATCCTGGCCCATGAGGTGGACGCGGTCTGGCGGGAGCTCGCCTTCGCGACGATGCTGCTGATGTGGCTGGTCTTCGCGGCCGACTTCGTGGTGCGGCTGCGGCTGAGCGGTAAGCGACTGCACCGGTTCCTGCGGACGCACTGGCTGGACGCGGTAGTGCTGCTGCTGCCGCTGCTGCGTCCGCTGCGGCTCGTGAAGCTGTACACGACGCTCCAGCGCCGGCGGGACGAGCCGGTGCTCAGTCTGTACGCACGGGTGATCGTCTATGCCGGGATGGGCGCCGTGCTGCTCGGCTGGGCCGGGGCGCTCGCGGTCTACCACCAGGAGAGGACCGCGCCCGGGGCGACGATCCTCACGTTCGGGGACGCGATCTGGTGGGTGTGCGAGACGCTGACCACCGTCGGGTACGGCGATGTCACGCCCGTGACCCCGTGGGGGCGGACCATCGCGGTCGGGCTGATGATCTGCGGGCTGGCCCTGCTCGGAGCGGTGACCGGCTCGTTCTCGTCCTGGCTGATCCAGGTCTTCACACGGGAGGACGAGAGGAGGCCCCCGGAGGACGGGCGTCCTCCGGGGGCCTCTTCTCCCTGAGCCGCGGCAGCCGCCGGGGCTCAGGAACCGCCTCACATGTGGGTGCGCTCCTCGACGACCTTCGCGATCTTGGCGATGGCCTCGGCGACCGGGATGCCGTTCTCCTGCGAACCGTCGCGGTAGCGGAACGACACCGCTCCGTTCTCCATGTCCTCGTCGCCCGCGATGACCATGAAGGGCACCTTCTGCTTCTGGGCGTTGCGGATCTTCTTCTGCATCCGGTCGGAGGAGGCGTCGACCTCGACGCGCAGGCCCTGCTTCCTCGCCGTGGCGGCGAACTCCTGCAGATACGGGACGTGGGCGTCGCCGATCGGGATGCCGAGCGCCTGGACCGGCGCCAGCCAGGCCGGGAACGCACCCGCGTAGTGCTCGAGCAGCACCGCGAAGAAGCGCTCGATGGAGCCGAACAGCGCCCGGTGGATCATGACGGGACGCTGCTTGGTGCCGTCGGGGCCGGTGTACTCCAGGTCGAAGCGCTCCGGCAGGTTGAAGTCGAGCTGGACCGTCGACATCTGCCAGGTACGGCCGATCGCGTCCTTCGCCTGGACGGAGATCTTCGGACCGTAGAAGGCCGCGCCGCCCGGGTCGGGGGTGAGCGGGAGGCCCTGCTTCTCGGCCACCTGCCGCAGCACCTCGGTGGCCTCCTCCCAGACCTCGTCGGAGCCGACGAACTTGTTCGGGTCCTTGGTGGACAGTTCCAGGTAGAAGTCGGTCAGACCGTAGTCACGCAGCAGGTCCAGGACGAAGGTGAGGGTGGAGTCCAGCTCCTCCGCCATCTGCTCCTTGGTGCAGTAGATGTGCGCGTCGTCCTGGGTGAAGCCGCGGGCCCGGGTCAGACCGTGCACGACGCCCGACTTCTCGTACCGGTACACGGTGCCGAACTCGAAGAGGCGCAGCGGCAGTTCACGGTAGGAGCGGCCGCGCGCGTCGAAGATCAGGTTGTGCATCGGGCAGTTCATGGGCTTGAGGTAGTAGTCCACGCCCTCGTCGAGCTGCATGGGGGGGTACATGCCCTCGGCGTACCAGTCCAGGTGGCCCGACTTCTCGAACAGCTTGCCCTTGGTCGCGTGCGGCGAGTACACGAACTCGTAGCCGTGCTCCTCGTGGCGCTTGCGCGAGTAGTCCTCCATGACCCGGCGGATGACACCGCCCTTGGGGTGGAAGACGGCGAGCCCGGAGCCGACCTCGTCGGGGAACGAGAAGAGGTCCAGCTCGTTGCCCAGCTTGCGGTGGTCGCGCTTCTCGGCCTCGGCGAGGAAGTCCAGGTGGGCCTTCAGCTCCTCCTTGGACGGCCAGGCGGTGCCGTAGATGCGCTGCAGCATCGGGTTCTTCTCGCTGCCACGCCAGTAGGCGGCCGCGTTGCGCATGAGCTTGAACGCCGGGATGTTGCGGGTGGTGGGCAGGTGGGGACCACGGCAGAGGTCCTTCCAGCACAGCTCACCGGTCTTGGCGTCCAGGTTGTCGTAGATCGTCAGCTCGCCGGCGCCCACCTCGACGTCCGCGCCGTCGTCGTGCGAGGCGGAACCCTTGATGCCGATGAGCTCCAGCTTGTACGGCTCGTCCGCGAGCTCCTCGCGGGCGGCCTCGTCGGTGACGACGCGCCGCGAGAAGCGCTGGCCGCGCTTCTGGATCTCCTGCATCTTCTTCTCGACGGCCTTGAGGTCCTCGGGCGTGAACGGCTTCTCGACGTCGAAGTCGTAGTAGAAGCCGTCCCGGACCGGCGGGCCGATGCCGAGCTTGGCCTCGGGGAACAGCTCCTGCACGGCCTGCGCCATCACGTGCGCGGTGGAGTGGCGCAGGATGCTGAGGCCGTCCTCGGAGGAGATCTCGACGGGCTCGACGGCGTCGCCGTCCCGCACCTCGTACGCGAGGTCCTTCAGCTCACCGGCGACGCGCGCGGCGATGACGGTGCGCTCGCCGGGGAAGAGCTCGGCTGCCGTGGTGCCCGTGGTCACCACGCGCTCTTCCCGCTCGGAATCGCGTTGGATGATCACACGGACGTCTGACACCGGTCTCTCCTGTCTGGTGGGAAGCACGCGCTGACATCTTGCGCACGCAATACGTCATGCTACCGAGCCGCACGCCTGCCTCGCGAAACGGTTCTCGCGGCGCGGACCGGGCCGGGCGGGCGCCTGCGGCGGGCTTCACCCACTGCCCTCCCCATCCCGCCACGGCCTCCGGCCGGGTCACGGCGCTACGGGGCACCGCCCGTCCCGGTCAGTCCTCGCCTCCGCAGGCGTCCTCGAAGAAGTCGAGGTTCTCGTGGAGCGCCTTCATCAGACGGTCCCGCTCCGCCTCGTCCACCTGGACCGGAACGACACCCGTCGCGTCGGAGAGCCTCCGGAACCCGCCACGGCTCTCCAGCCGGCCGATGACCCGGATGGGCAGGCCCACCAGGTGCGCGTGGCCGGCCGTGCGGTACGACTCCTCGTCGAGGACCGCCCGGACGTGCGGCACCTCCGCGCCCGCGAGCACCCGCAGCCGGACCGTGCCCTCGCCGCGCGGGCCGGAGCGGCGCATCCGGACCACCGTGCCGGTGATGCGGACGGGTACCGACGGCTCGTCCCGCAGCAGCCGGGCACCGGCCTCGCGCAGCGCCGGCAGATCGCCCGGGGAGAACTCCACGGCCTCGGGGCGCGCTGCGCACCCGTCCGGCACCCCGAGCGCCGGCGACCAGGCCAGCGCGATCCGGGCGCCTTCGGAGCCGCGCACCAGGGCGACGAGGGCCTCGGTCAGCTCGCGGCTGACACCGGCCTCGACGGCGGTGTCGAAGGCCTCCATCCCGCCGGTGGCCCGCTGGTAGTCGACGGCCTCGCGGGTGGCGTGCAGGGCGTGGTGAAGCCTTACGACGACGGAGCGGCCGGAGTCGGCAGGCACGAAGGCGGTGAGCCCACGGCCCCCCGGAGCCGGCCCCACCAGCACGCCCTCCAGCGTCGCCTGCGCCTGGCGGCGGTGCCGCGCCCCGTAGTACCCGGCCCGCCCTCGTGCGGCGAGCGCACCCGCGAGCAGCAGTTGCCGCGCCGCTGACCGCAGTTGTTCCTGGACGGCCCAGGCCGCCGCACCCGAGGGGCCCTGCGGGACGTCCCGCCACCAGCGGATCTCGTCGCTGGGGACGGCGAGCCCGACGAGCACCTCACGGGCGGAGGGCGCGGCGGAGCGGGCGAGAGCGGTGAGCGCCTCGCCCAGCAGGTCCTCGCAGTCGGGGAAGGCCCGGCTCTCCGGGACGAGCAGGCTGGTGCGGCCGGCGGCGGGACCGGGCGGCGTCCAGCGGGCGTAGCGCCCGGCCGCTCCGCCGCGCCGCCGCCAGCCGTGCCGGTCGAGCAGCGCCCCCAGTACGAGGGGATCGACATGGGCGGGGTCGGGCCCCTCGCTGCCGTACCAGGGCGGCGGCACGTCGTCGGGGAGCGGGAGCGGAAGGGGGTGCGGGTGGGCGAGCGGGCGCGAGCCGGCGGACGGCGGCACGGGCTCGTCGATCGGGCGGTGCGTCACGGTTTCCCTCCCGTCCCGACGCGGGTCATGATCTCGCACAGCGCCCGGTCGTCGAAGATGCGAGAGGTCGGGACGCGCACGGTGGTCCTGCGCCGGCCCGTCACCGGGTGGCCGGCCAGGTTGGTCCAGTAGCAGCAGTGCCGCAGGTCCAGCCGGTCGTGGCTGGCCCGCAGCCACTCGTCCTGGGTCCTCGGGACGATCATGACGACCAGGATCTTGTGCACCGACACGGGTGTGCGGGCCAGCTTCACCAGGTGCTCGTTGTCGAGGGTGAAGGAGAACGCCGGTCCCGGCGGATGCGGCGCGAGCTGGTAGGTGGCCTTCAGCTGCACCTTGATGGTGACTTCGTCGTCGACGGTGTGTCCGGGCGCGCTGTGGCTGACGTGCCAGTCGATCCCGTTGTCCGGGAACGGCTGGGACAGTGAGCAGCCGGCGGCGGCCGCGACGGCATGGAGATACCCCACCTGGAGGGTCTCCATGCAGGCGGTGGTGGCGAGTGCTCCGCGCAGCGGTACGGTCCGCTCGGGCAGCGCACCCGGTTCGGGCTGCGCGAGCGCCATGGCTCCGTCTGCCTTCCGGGCTGTGCCGATGATTGTCCCCACAACGGGGCGTCAACCTCGCGCCCCGTCACCTGTGTTGTCACCCCTCTGCGTACTGCGCAAACGGCGCGGGTATCACCGATTCGGGCAGGGGGATCTGACCATCTGCCCGGCACGGGCGAGGAGTTCGGGGATGACGCGCTGGTATGAAGGGCCCCTGGCCGCATTTGACACCGAGACAACTGGAGTGGACGTCGAGCAGGACCGGATGGTCTCCGCCGCGCTCGTCGTCCAGGATTCGCCGGGTGGACGCGTGCGCGTCACCGGCTGGCTGGTCAATCCGGGCATTCCGGTACCCGCCGAGGCAACGGCGGTGCACGGTCTGACGGAGGAGCATCTCCAGCGCAACGGCCGTTGGCCGGCGCCGGTGATGGAGGAGATAGGCCGGGCACTGGCCGAGCAGTCCGCGGCGGGCCGGCCGATCGTGGTGATGAACGCGCCGTTCGATCTGACCCTGCTGGACCGCGAACTGCGCCGCCATCGCGCCTCGTCGCTGGCGCGCTATCTGGAGAACGTGCCGATGTGCGTTCTGGACCCGCGGGTCCTGGACAAGCATCTGGACCGTTACCGCAAGGGCCGTCGCACCCTCACGGACCTGTGTGAGCAGTACGGGGTCGAGTTGCAGGGCGCGCATGACGCGGCCGCCGACGCGGTCGCCGCCATGGAGGTCGTACGGGCGGTGGGGCAGCGGTTCGCCGCACGCCTGGAGCGGCTGTCCCCGGCGGAGCTGCACACTCTGCAGGCCGTGTGGCACGCGGCGCAGGCGCGGGGGCTCCAGGCCTGGTTCGCGCGCAACGGTTCGGAGGAGTCGGTGGATCCGGCGTGGCCGCTGCGGCCGGAAATTCCGGCGCGGGCGGCGTGAGTCCTCGGGTCCGGGCGCCCGGCGGGCACCCGGACCCGGGCTCTAGAACGGCCGGCGCACAACGGGCCGTCAGCCGAAACGCGTGAGGCCGGTCCGTCAACAGACGGACCGGCCTCTCCCGGTGGGCGATACTGGGTTCGAACCAGTGACCTCTTCGGTGTGAACGAAGCGCTCTCCCACTGAGCTAATCGCCCGGGAACGCACTGAACCATACAGGTACCGGCGGGTTTCCTTCAAACTCTCCGCGGCTCCCCACGAGGTGGGCGCGGACCGGCCGTACTCACTCCGATCCGAGTATCCGATCTGAGTATCCGCGCCCATTCCGGGGGCCTGTGGCCCGCGCCACACTCCACGCCATGGAGAACGTACCGCCACCCGCCGAGGAGCTACGGCTCATCGACCGCGAGCTGGCTCAACTCGATGCCAGGCGTGCCCAGTTGCTTGCCCGCAGGGGCTGGCTGCTGCAGACGGTTCGACCCGTCGGCGCGGCCCCGGCGGATCCCGCACGGACGGCGCGGCCGGGCGCCGAGACCTCACCGCCGAGCGCGCAGAACGTCCTGCTCACGCTCGGGGGCATCCTGCTGGCGGTCGCCGCGATCGCCTTCACCCTGGTCAGCTGGGGCCACCTGGGCATCGGTGGACGCGCGCTCGTGCTGGGCGCCGTCACCGTCACCGCCCTGGCGACGCCGGCCGTGTTGCTGCGCCGGGGGCTCGTCTCCACCGCGGAGTCGGTGGCGGCGCTCGGACTGCTCCTGACCGTGCTCGACGCGTACGCGCTGCACCGCGTGGCGTTCCCCGGCACGCATCCCGGGGCGTATGCGGCCGTCGCGTCAGGCGTGCTCGCCGCGCTGTGGGCCGGGTACGGACCCGCCCTCGGCACGCTGCGCCTGCCGGTGCCGGCCGCCGTCGTCGCCGCGCAGTTCCCGCTGCCGTTGTGGGCCGTGGCGACCGGTTCGAGCCTCTGGGTCACCGCGTGGGCGACGCTGGCCACCGCCGCCCTCGACGTCGCGATCGCGCTCGTCGCGAAGCGGACGGACGTCCGGGTGCTCGGGATCCTGGGTGCCGTGACGACGGGCGGCTGGTCGCTGCTGACCGGCGGCTGGCTGTCGGTGTCGGCGCACAGCCCGTCCCTCGCGGTGGAACCGGCACTGCTGCTGCTCGCCGCCGCGGGCCTGGCCCTGTGCGCGGCATGGCGCGCGCCGGCGTCCGCGCCGGCGACCGCCATGGTGGCCGGCCTGGCCTCGGTCGCGGGCGTCGGCGGCGTGCTCCGCGCCGCGCTGCCCGCGGAGTGGGCCGTGCCCGCGTATCTGCTGTGCGCCGTCGCCCTGCTCGCCGCCGTACGGACCCGCGCACCGCACGGTGTGCGCACCGGGCTCGCGTACGCCTCGGGCGCCGTTCACGCCGCCTCGGCGATCTGGGCCGCTCCGGCCGTGGTCCTCACGCTGCTGCGCCCCGCCGCCGTCCTCGAAGACGTCTGGTCCGGCGCCCCTGCCCAGGACGTGGCCCTGTGGGGCACGGTCGCCGTGCCCGTGGTGGCGGCCACGGTGGCCGTGGTGCTCTGGGCGGCGCCGCGCCTCCTCCCGGCCCTCGCCCTCCCGCGTACCACCGCCGACTGCGCGGCCCTCGCTCTGGCCTGGTCGGCCGCGGTCGCCGTCCCGACGGCCCTTTCGCTGTCCTACGCCCCGACGCTGGTGCTCCAGCTCCTGACGGCCACGGCGGCGCTGGCCCTGGCGGTCCGCCCGCCGCGCACCGCTGAGGCCACCGGAACCTCGGCGGACGCCGGAGCAGCGGGAACCGCGGGAACCGCAGAAGCAGCAGCGCCTGCGGGAGCCCTGGGAACCCCGCCCGGCGCGTTCGCCGGGATCGCGCTCGCGTGCGGCCTGGCGTCCGGGACGAGCGCCGCGGTGCTCGGTCTGGCCACGCGGCCCGCGACGTTCGCCGTGCTCGGGGTGCTGGTGGCCGTGAACGTGGCGGCAGCGCTGCTCGGGCGCGGCCTGCCGCGGGCCGTGGTCGCCTGTGGTGCGGTGGTGGGCACGGCGGGGCTCGTGGCGGCCGCCGCGGCCGCCGCGGGACTCCCGGCGCACCAGGTCGCGATCGCGCTGCTCGCCGTACCCGCGGCCGCCGCGCTGCTCGGGGCTCGGCTCGGCCGGCATCCGGTCGCGCTGCCGGTCGAGGCAACGGCCGCCGTCGCGGGGCTGCTCGCCATCGCCCTGGCGGTGCCGCACACGCCCACGCTGGCCCTGGTGCTCGCCCTCGCGGGCGTCATCGCCGCGGGTACGTCGGTCCGGGCCGAGCGCAGGCCCGCCGCCGGGTATCTCGCCGCGGTGCTGTTCGTGGCGGCGACCTGGGTGCGGCTCGCCGCCTCGGGAGTGGAGTGGCCCGAGGCGTACACCCTGCCGGTGACCGTCCCCGCACTCGCCGTCGGCGCGCTGCGGCGCCGGCGGGACCCGCAGGCGTCCTCCTGGAGCGCGTACGGTCCGGGGCTGACCGCGACCCTGGTGCCCAGCCTCTTCGCGGCCTGGGGCGACACGCACTGGCTGCGTCCGCTGCTCCTGGGACTGGCCGCGCTCGCGGTGACCCTGGCCGGTGCCCGGCTGCGGCTGCAGGCCCCGCTGGTCCTCGGCGGGCTGACGCTCGCCCTGGACACACTGCACGAACTCGCACCGTACGTCGTCCAGGTCGTCGACGCACTGCCCCGGTGGCTGCCGCCCGCACTCGCGGGGCTCCTGCTGCTGGCCGTCGGAGCGACGTACGAGCAGCGGCTGCGCGACGCCCGCAGGCTGCGGGACGGCCTGGGCCGGATGCGCTGACCCGTACCGCCGAACGGGTGAATGCCGAAGGCCCCGGAGACTCTCGGTCTCCGGGGCCTTCGGTCCGGGTGGTGGGCGATACTGGGTTCGAACCAGTGACCTCTTCGGTGTGAACGAAGCGCTCTCCCACTGAGCTAATCGCCCGGGCGCAACGCACACATTACCCGATGTCAGCGGTGGTCCATGACCACCCGGACGCCGCCCCGAGGCGGCCCGAGGTCACTCGTCGATCTTCCAGGGCATGACGATCCCGAACTTCCAGACGTAGATCGCGAGCAGCACCGCGACGATCACCAGACCGATGGACGTCAGGATGATGTTGCGCCGGCGCACCTTGGGGTCGAGCGCGCGCTGCGCCGCCTCGGTCACTTTGCGTTTCGTCCAGCGCAGCACGAGCTGCGCCCAGACGAACTCCGTGGCCCAGATCGCCATACCGCCGAAGATCACCAGCCAGCCCGGCCCGGGCAGCGGCAGCATGATCACGCCGGCCACGACCACGGCGAGGCCGATGATGAATACACCGACCTGCCAGCTGAGATGCAGCGTCCGGCGCGCCTTCACGAACTCGGGCGCCCGTGAGCCCAGTGGCTGCTCGGCGGGTGCGGTCACATCCCCCGTGGCGGAATCCGGGACCACCGTGGCGGCCACCTTCCGCTCGTCACTCTCCGCATTCATAAGCCCAAAGTACCCGACGAAATGGCTGTCCGGAATGACCGCACAGTCGTACGTGAGACTCCTCCGTACGGGGTACCTCAAGGATCACAAAACAGACAGAGGGGTTTACAACGGCACCGTAGGTGGCATGTCGATTTCGCCGACGTGCGAATCCCCGAGCGCACACTGAGCGAAAGGCCCTGGCGCTTATGAACACCACGGTCAGCTGCGAGCTGCACCTGCGCCTCGTTGTATCGAGCGAGTCATCACTGCCTGTACCCGCGGGCCTGCGGTATGACACGGCCGATCCTTATGCCGTGCACGCCACCTTCCACACCGGAGCCGAAGAGACGGTCGAATGGGTGTTCGCCCGCGATCTTCTCGCCGAGGGTCTTCATCGACCCACGGGAACCGGCGACGTCAGAGTCTGGCCGTCGCGCAGTCATGGCCAAGGCGTCGTCTGCATCGCTCTGAGCTCTCCGGAGGGCGAAGCCCTGCTCGAGGCCCCGGCGCGGGCCCTGGAGTCGTTCCTGAAGCGGACGGACGCCGCGGTGCCACCCGGCACCGAGCATCGTCATTTCGATCTCGATACGGAGCTCTCGCACATCCTGGCCGAAAGCTGAACTGACACCAGGCCGAGGGCAGCTCGGCGCCGTCCGACTCGGGGAGACGGCACCGCGCGGACACGGACAACCACATACGGCACGCTCCGGCGCCGTCGTCGCGGAATCCACCGCGAAGACGGCGCCGTCGCGTTTCACGGTGACCGGCTAGAGTCAGCGCAATTCGGCGGGCGCCCGCCCGCAGCAGGCCAGGGAGCGAATCGTGCTGATCCCCCACGACACCCGCATCGCCCTCGACATCGTCGTCGATCTGATGAACACCACGCCCGAGGGCGACCACGGCGACGGACTCGAGGACCTCCCGGCGCTGTACGCGTTCGTGCAGAACTACAACATCAGCGACGTGGGCGAGCTGGGCGAGCACGACCTGAACGCCGTACGCGAGGTGCGGGACCGGTTCACGGACGTGTTCGCGGCCACGGACGCCCGCACCGCGGCCGAGATGATCAACCAGCTCGTGGCCTCGGCCGGAACCACTCCGCAGCTGACGGATCACGACGGCTACGACTGGCACGTCCACTACTTCGCCCCGGGCGCCTCGGTCGCCGAGCATCTCGCGGCCGACTGCGGCATGGCGCTGGCGTTCATGATCGTGGCGGGCGAGCACGAGCGGCTGCGACGCTGCGAGGCGCCGGGCTGCGGGCGCGCCTTCGTCGATCTGTCCCGCAATCGCTCGCGCCGCTACTGCGACAGCCGCACCTGCGGAAACCGGCTGCACGTCGCCGCCTACCGGGCACGCCGCAAGGAAGCGGCCGGCTGAGGTTCACGTCGTTCACCGGGGGCTCACAGCAGAAAGAGGTCGTGGACCGCTGCCATGAGCAGAAGGAAGCCGATCACCCCGAGGAAGATCATCAGGGGCGGCTGGGAGAGCGCGAAGAGGCAGCCACGCGGCTCGTCGGCGGGGGCGGGGGCCTGGCCCCGGGAGGTATCCAGCATCTCGGGGTGATGATGACGCAGCACCGGCCCCCGTGATCGACCAACACGCGTGAAGACCGCGGGAGTTCATCCCATCCCGTGGACCCGTTCCGTGGAAGCCCCCGCGGCGGCTCGCCGCCTCAGATGCCGTGCTTCTTCAGGATCGCCTCGATGTCGCTGAAGTCCTCGCCCGGTTCGGCGGCCTGCTGCTTGCCCTTCGCCTTCGGCCGGGGCTGTGCCGCGGCAGGACGGCCGGCCTTGCCGAGGGCGGGGGCCGCGGTGGACGGGGCGACCGCGCCGGGGCGTGAGCCGTCCGTGATGGCCGCCGCCTTGCCCAGCCTGCGCCGCTCCACGGCCCGTGTGGTCATGAACAGCCCCCACGCGGCCCCGAGCACGCCCACGCCCACCCAGGCCATGGGGCTGAAGACCGTACCGGCCGCCCATTCGACGACGCCGGTCAGGACGAGCCCGAGCGGAACCAGCGCGTACGCGGCGATCCGGGCCGCCGTCAGGAAGCGCTTCCGGTACGCCGCGATGGCGGCGATGCCCAGCCCGGCCGCGGACACCGCGGAACAAATGGTCTCGGCAAGCATCCGGTCCTCCAGGCCCGTGACAACAGTTACCTTCCATCCTGCACCGGCCGACGGCCCGGGGGCCACGCTCGCTGCGCACCTCAGGGAGATCTCCGGGGCGCCCTCCTCCCCAGGTCCGAGCAGGTCCGGATTGGGGCGCGGGCGGCACGGCTGGAAGACTGGTCCCATGAGTGACTCCTCCCCCGCGGGCCCCGTCGTCCTGGACGTCTGGTGCGAGCTGCAGTGCCCCGACTGCCGCGCCGCCCTCTCCGACCTGCACGCCCTGCGCGCCCGCTACGGCGACCGGCTTCAGACGCGGCTGCGCCACTTCCCGCTGGAGAAGCACAAGCACTCCTTCGCGGCCGCACAGGCGGCGGAGGAGGCCGCGGTCCAGGGCAAGGACTGGGCGTTCGTGGAGGCGGTGCTCGGCCGGGTCGAGGAACTGGACCGCAAGGGCGAGCCGTTCCTCGTCGAGACCGCGCGTGAACTCGGCCTGGACGCCGAGGAGTTCGACACGGCCCTGATCGACGGGCGGCACATCCTGATCATCGACGCCGACCAGGCCGAGGGCAAGGCGATCGGTGTCACCGGCACCCCGACGTATGTCATCGGTGGTGAGCGGCTCGACGGCGGCAAGAGCCAGGAGGGCCTGCGCGAGCGCGTCGAGGAGATCGCCGACCGGCTCCTCGCGGAGCGCGGTGACGCCGGGACCGGGACCGGGAATCCGACCGGGATCTAGAGCAGCGGCTTGGCGAAGTGGTGGTGGGTGGTCCGGTAGCCGAGTGAGGCGTAGAGGGCGACCGCCGGCGTGTTCCCGGTGAGGACGTGCAGGGCGAGCACCGACGCCCCGGCGGCCCCCGCCACCTGCTCGGCGGTCAGCAGCAGCGCCCGCCCGTGGCCCCGGCCCCGGTGCTCCTCGGCGACCTGGACGTCGTACACGTACGCACCCCGCTCCCCCGGGCGCATCTCGCGCTCGGCGATCCAGATGTGGCCCACGACCGTTCCCCCGGCGACCAGGGCGCGCAGCCACACACCGGGGGTCGCGGGGCCGTCGGGCAGCTTCTCGTCGTGGTCGGACTCGGATCTGGCGCGTGCCCGGTCCTCGGGCAGGCCCCGGGTGATCCAGCTCCGGGCGTACCGCTCGACCGCGCCGGTCCGCCAGCCGGGGAACTCGGCCTCCGTCAGGGGCCGGCTCGCGACGCCCTCGGGGAGCACGGGGGGATCGGCCGGCACCTCCTTCAGCAGGGTGCGGCCGCTCTCGGTGTAGCAGAGCGCCCCGGCCAGCCGCAGTGCGGCGGCGGCCTCCGCGGGGACCACGGTCACGATCCGCGTACAGCCCCAGCCGCGCAGCACCTCCTCGGCCGCAAGCGCCGCGACCGTACCCCGGCCGCGCCGCCGGTCGCCGTCGTCGATCAGCAGCGAGCGCACGACGCCGGTCGAAGGGCCCGCCGCCGGGTCCCTGGCCAGCGCCACGGCGCCCACGGGCCTGCCGTTGACGCAGACGTCGTAGCTGCGTGACATGACGTCGTCGGCTTCGTGCCGGAGCGGCCCGGACGGCCGCAGGGTGGTGGTCATCAGGGGTGTTCTACCTGCCCTGCGGCCGCCCGTCACGACGTTTCGCAAGGATCACGGGTCACGGGTCACACGGACCGCGGATCCGGGTCCGCCGCGGAGTGCTCGTCGAAGATCCGCATGGCCTTGGCGGTCAGCGGACCGGGCGCGGAGGTCAGCTCACGGCCGTCGACGCGGTGCACGGCCTGGACGTCGCGGGTGGAGGAGGTCAGGAAGATCTCCTCGGCACGGTCCAGCGCGTCCATCGGCAGGTCCGCCTCCAGCGCCCCCGTCCAGGCCGCGGTCAGCGCACGGGTGATCCCGGCGAGGCAGCCCGAGGAGACCGGCGGGGTGTACAGCTGGCCGTCGAGGACGACGAAGATGTTGGAGCCGGTGCCCTCGCAGAGCTGTCCCACGGTGTTGGCGAAGATGGCCTCGGAGGCGCCCTGCTCATGGGCGCGGGCGAGGGCCACCACGTTCTCGGCGTACGAGGTGGTCTTCAGCCCGGTCAGCGCACCGCGTTCGTTGCGGGTCCACGGCACGGTGATCACGGCGGTGGTGTCGGGTCGCCGCCTGGCCTCGGCGAGCGCGACCACGAGCGTCGGGCCCTTGTCGCCGCGGTCGGAGCCGAGCGGCGACAGCCCTCCTGTGTAGGTGATCCGCAGCCGGCCGAACGGCATCGGATTCGCTTCCAGGACGGCCTCACACGCGCGGCGCACCTCGTCGTGGTCCGGGTCGGGCAGGCCGAGGCCGCGGGCCGAGCGGGTGAGCCGGTCGAGATGCAGGGTGAGGGCGAAGGGGCGGCCCTCGGTCGCCTTGACGGTCTCGAAGATGCCGTCGCCCACGGTCAGGCCGTGGTCGAACACGGAAACCAGGGCGGTGTCGGCGTCCCGCAGTCCGCCGTTGACCCAGATCCTCATGACACGGTCCTTCCACTTTGCGCGTACGTTCCCGACGCTACCGCGAGCAGCCGGGACGCCTTCAGTTCGGTCTCGTCCCACTCCCTCTCGGGGTCGGAGCCCCAGGTGATCCCGGCGCCGGTGCCGAAGCGCAGCAGTCCGTCGGCTCGGTCCATCCAGAAGGTGCGTATGCCGACGGCCAGCTCGCCGGTGCCGCGGTCGGCGTCCACCCAGCCGATGCCGCCGCAGTAGGGGCCGCGGGGCGCCGTCTCCAGCTCCGCGATGATCCGCAGGGCGCTCGACTTGGGAGCGCCGGTGACCGAGCCGGGCGGGAAGGTGGCGTCCAGGAGCTCTCGCCAGCCCGCACCTGGCCCGAGCTCGCCCCGGACCGTGGACACGAGGTGGAACAGGCCTGGGTGGGACTCGACGGCACACAGCGCCGGGACGGTCACGGTCCCGGTGGCGCAGACCCGCCCCAGGTCGTTGCGGACCAGGTCCACGATCATCACGTTCTCGGCGTGGTCCTTCTCCAGCAGATCGGCGGCCGTCCGTCCGGTGCCCTTGATCGGCCCGGACACGACCGTGCGTCCGTCGCGGCGCAGATAGAGCTCGGGCGAGGCGGTGGCGATCTCCACTCCGTGCGCGGGCAGCCTGATCGTTCCCGCGTACGGGGCGGGGTTGCCGCGCGCGAGCAGCGCGGTCAGGGCGTCGGTGTCGGCGGCGTCGGGGTCCGGCAGCGGCGCCGACAGGACGCGGCAGAGATTGGCCTGGTAGACCTCGCCGGCGGCGATGTACTCACGGATACGGCGTACGCCCGCCGTGTACGCGGCCCGGTCCAGCGAGGACGTCCAGTCGTCGGCGGCGGGGCCGCGCCAGCGCCCCGGTTCCGGGGCGGGCACCGGCTCGGGGCGCACATCGCCGAAGCGGGCGCAGGTCAGGCGCCCTTCGAAGTCCGCCGCCACGGCCCAGAAGCCGGACGATTCGAGGGCCTCGGGATCACTGGTGACATCCCTGAGGTCGGTGGCGACGAGGCCGCCGAAGCGGGCCATGGGAGCGAGGTCGTGCACGGCTGTGAGTCTATGGCGGGCCCGGTCCGGCCGCTGCGGCGCGCACCCGGCAGTGAACCCGGCGTGAACACAGCTCAGCACGCTGCGGAAACGCGTTTTTGTGCTGGCCCGGGAATCCGCTAGAGTTCAACACGTCGCCGGGACGCGAGAGCGGTCCGGGAAACGACAGGCGGACGTGGCTCAGTTGGTAGAGCATCACCTTGCCAAGGTGAGGGTCGCGAGTTCGAATCTCGTCGTCCGCTCGAGTGGGGGATCTTCCCGAGAGACCCCGCAGCTCCTGGTGGAGTGGCCGAGAGGCGAGGCAACGGCCTGCAAAGCCGTCTACACGGGTTCAAATCCCGTCTCCACCTCCAAGGACGATTAGCTCAGCGGGAGAGCGCTTCCCTGACACGGAAGAGGTCACTGGTTCAATCCCAGTATCGTCCACCGGACCTGTGAAGGTCCCCCGCGCGATTAGCTCAGCGGGAGAGCGCTTCCCTGACACGGAAGAGGTCACTGGTTCAATCCCAGTATCGCGCACGCATCACCCACGGCCCCCCGGTCGTGGTCCCGAGGACGATTAGCTCAGCGGGAGAGCGCTTCCCTGACACGGAAGAGGTCACTGGTTCAATCCCAGTATCGTCCACAGCCCGGAGCCCCCGGCCGCGTCGCGCGGCCGGGGGCTCCGTCGTATCCGCCGCTCAGGAGGAGAACAGCATCCGGCCGAAGCTCTTCTGCCGGTGGTGGCCGCCGTGGTGGCCGTGGTGCGGGGCGCCCCAGGCCGGCTGCGCCGGGGCGGGGTAGGCCTGCGGGGCGGGCGGCGCGGGCGGCGCCTGCTGCACCCACTGGGACTCCAGGCGGGTCAGCGACTCCAGCTCGCCGTAGTCGAGGAATATCCCCCGGCAGCCGCTGCACTGCTCGATCTGGACGCCATTGCGGTTGTACGTGTGCATGGGCGCATGGCACTTGGGACACTGCATGGTTCGGCTCAGCTCCTCGCCGCTCGGTCGGTGGGGTTACCCCGCTCCCACACTACGACGGGATCATGTCCTCCAACTCGGGCGGGAGGGAGGCAATTCGGGCACAGGTGTCGGTCATCATCCGCTCCACCTCGTCGAGATCGCGTCCCTCCGCGGTGCTCCTGGCGACCGCGAGGGCCGCGGTCTGGACGGTCAGCGCGCGGGCGGGTACGTCGAGTTGGGGCCAGGGATCACCGCCGCCGGACCCGGTGGCGGGGCCGCCCGAGCGCCGGTACGCGGTGAGGAATCGCGACCAGATGTCCGGGGACAGCATTCCCGCCGCGTACCAGGCCGCGGGGCGGGCGAGGTCCCAGGCGGGATCGCCGAGGCCGAGGTCGTCGACGTCGATGAGCTGCCAGGGGCCGTCGTGGGCGGGATGGCGGACGAGCTGGCCCAGATGGAGATCGCCGTGGCAGAGCCGGGCGCCACGGGGCGCGGGTGCCTCGCCGCGCGCCCAGGCGGGCAGCCGGTCCCATGCCTCGAGCACCGACCGGGCGGCGGGGTGGGCGGGGGCCGCCGCACGCATCCTGGCCACCGCCGAGGCCGCCTTGGCCGGACCGCGCATGACCGGCAGCGGTCCGGGAAGCGCGTCGAGCGGCACGGTGTGGAGGCGGGCGAGCAGGACCGCGGCCTCCTCCCAGGGCGCGCCGTCCGGGTCCTCGGGGTCCACCGGACTGCCGTAGGGCCAGGCGGAGACGGGGCGCTCGCCGAGAGCGGCGGTGTACGGGACGGGCGGCAGCAGGATCCCGGCCAGCCGGGGATGCGAGGCGACGGCGATCCGGGCGCGGTGGTCGTCCGGATCGGTCCCGGGAGCATGGGCCTTGGCGACGACGCGGCCGTGTCGTACGACGATTCCGTCCGGCCGCTCGGCCAGCACCTCCCCGTCCCGCCCGCAGGCCCGGCACACCGCCCGCGCCCCGGCCGCATGCGCGGCTTCCCGCGCCACGTCCGAAAGCGCGCCCACCACTGCGCGGTTGCTCTGCTCCACCCGGTGAGCGTACGGGCCGGGCCGGGGTCCCGGCGGGGGCGGGGCGCCCCGGGGCCGGAAATGGCGCCGGCCGGTCAGCTCCCCAGCTGACCGGCCGAGCGCTGTCGTCCGCCGCACCCCCGTCCCCACGGGGCTTTTTGGGTGGGATGTCCCCGACCCGGGCCGCTCACCCGGATCCGGGGCGCCGCTCAGCGCCCCAGCATCACGCCCACGGACGACGCCTGTGTGACCACTGCCTCCCAGCCGCCGAAGGCGACGACGAGCAGGGTCGCGAGAGGAAGAACCATGGCCGTTGCGACCAACGGGTGACGCCGGCCGGAGGAACGGCCGCCGAACGTGGCGAAGGCCTTGCGTCCCTGCGTGCGGATCATGGTCCGCGATGCCGTGTCCGCCATGGTTCCTCTCCTGTCGTTGTTGGCAGCGGCGGGTGCGTGGCCTCGGGGGACGAGTGCCGCTCCCGCCGCTTGACTTCAAGATTAGGGACGCGGGCGTCCCCGGGCGTCATGCCCGCGTACCGATTGCCGGGCCTCCCGGAGGATGAGCGTCCCGCCTCGCGCGTACTCCCCTGGGTGGAGAAGTGGACCTAGTCCTGGGGGTCTTCCCTGAGAGGGAGGCGGTCTCCGGGAGCCTCGCCCGGCACGGGCTGCTCCACGAGCGCGAGCACGCGGTTGGCCATGAACCGGGCGGTTCGCACGACCGAACCGGAGCGCGTGACTTCGCTCACTTCCACCACCCCTCGCCGCACCGCCGTCTCCACCCGGCGGCCCGCCCGGCTTGCCACCACTTCGTACGTCCTCGTGGTGTCACCCGCGTCCACGACTATCTCCACACGGTCGCCCTTCATGGATCCAATCCCCCTTCTGCCACGGATCATTGGGATCGCGCACGGGCCGGATGCCCTGGATCCCGGGCGCTCCTGACCACTCTTCAAGTTTCCCATCCGGCACTGACAATCGATCGGCCCGCGAGGGCGCGGCCTATGAGCACACCGGCCTACGGGTACGTAAGCTGTGCCACGTCAAACCGACCACCGGCCAGCGGGGAATGAACATGTCGATGATGCGGCTCCGGCGCGAGGATCCGCGTGTCGTCGGCTCGTTCAGGCTGCACCGGCGGCTCGGTGCGGGCGGCATGGGCGTCGTGTATCTCGGCTCGGACCGGCGCGGCCAGCGGGTGGCCCTCAAGGTGATCCGCCCGGACCTCGCCGAGGACCAGGAGTTCCGCTCCCGGTTCGCCCGGGAGGTGTCCGCCGCACGGCGCATCAGGGGTGGCTGTACGGCCCGGCTCGTCGCCGCCGATCTGGAGGCGGAGCGGCCCTGGTTCGCGACGCAGTACGTGCCCGGGCCGTCGCTGCACGACAAGGTGGCCGCGGACGGTTCGCTCACCGCTGCCGAGACCGCCGCGATCGGCGCCGCCCTCTCGGAAGGGCTCGTCGCCGTGCACGAGGCCGGCGTGGTGCACCGGGACCTCAAGCCGTCGAACATCCTGCTCTCCCCCAAGGGCCCCAGGATCATCGACTTCGGCATCGCCTGGGCGACCGGCGCGAGCACGCTCACCCACGTCGGAACGGCGGTCGGCTCCCCCGGCTTCCTCGCCCCCGAGCAGGTGCGTGGCGCCGTCGTCACGCCCGCGACGGACGTCTTCTCGCTGGGCGCGACGCTCGCGTACGCGGCGACGGGCGACTCCCCCTTCGGGCACGGCAGTTCCGAGGTGATGCTCTACCGGGTGGTGCACGAGGAGCCGCAGCTGTACGGCGTGCCGGACGCGCTGGCTCCGCTGCTGCAGGCGTGTCTGGCGAAGGACCCGGACGAGCGTCCGAGCACGCTCCAGCTGTCGATGCGGCTGAAGGAGATCGCGGCCCGCGAGGCGCAGGGGCTGCCGGAGGTGCGGCCGCCGGTCCAGCGCGAGCGGACCGAGCAGGAGTCGCCCTCGGGCCGTCCCACCGCGCGGTACACGGAACGCACCACGCACGGCAGGCCGTCGGCCACCGGCGGGACCGCGGGACCGTCCGCCTCGCGGGACCGGGTGTCACGGCCGTCGGCGCCGCGTACGGGCGGCTCCCGGCCGGCGCCGTCGCGGGGCGGGGCGAGCACGGCGGGCCGTCCCGCGTCCCGGCCCGGGGTGCGCACGACGTCCACCGGACGCAGGCCGGCCAATCCCCGGCTGCTGCGTCAGCGGATCTTCGTGTTCGTCGTCGTGACCCTGGTCGTGGCGGTGGGCATCACCATGGCGCAGGGGCTGCGGGGCTAGACCGGCTGCGGCCCGTCGGGTCAGGCCTGGTTCTCCGGGCGGCCGGTGGCCACCGCGTAGAACGCCACCGCGGCGGCCGCGCCGACGTTCAGCGAGTCCACGCCGTGGGCCATGGGGATGCGCACCCATTCGTCGGCTGCCATCAGGGCCTTGGTGGAGAGCCCGTCGCCCTCCGCGCCGAGCATCAGCGCCACCCGGTCGAGCCGGTGCGGGGCCGCCTCGTCGATCGCCGACGCCTTCTCGTCCGGAGTGAGCGCGAGCAGCTTGAAGCCCGCCTGCCGTACGGCTTCGAGGCCCTTGGGCCAGGTGTCGAGGCGGGCGTAGGGAACGGAGAACACGGCCCCCATCGACACCTTCACCGAACGCCGGTAGAGCGGGTCGGCGCAGTCGGGCGAGAGCAGTACGGCGTCCATGCCGAGGGCGGCCGCGCTCCGGAAGATCGCGCCGATGTTGGTGTGGTCGTTGACCGACTCCATGATCACGACACGGCGGGTGCTGCCCAGGAGCTCGTCGGCCGTGGGCAGCGGCTTGCGCTGCATGGAGGCGAGCGCGCCGCGGTGCACGTGGTAGCCGGTGACGCGTTCGGCGAGGTCCGGGCTGACGGCGTAGACCGGAGCCGGGACCTCGTCGATCACGTCGCGCATGACGTCGACCCACTTGGCGGACAGCAGCATCGACCGCATCTCGTAACCGGCGTGCCTGGCCCGGCGGATGACCTTCTCGCCCTCGGCGATGAAGAGTCCCTCCGCGGGCTCGCGCTTGCGCCGCAGTTCGACGTCGGTCAGGCCCGTGTAGTCGCGCAGCCGCGGGTCCTCGGGGTCATCGACGGTGATGATGTCAGCCACAGGGTGATACTGCCTTGTCCGGGGGATGGTGCCAACGGTCGGGACGGAGGGTTCGGTTACCGCTGGTTACTCGTGTGGGTCTCGGTGCCGGCCGAGGGCCCCTCGGCGACGACATCGCCGATGACGATGACGGCGGGGGGCCGTACGTCCTGGGTCCTGACGGTCTCCGCGACCGTCGCGAGCGTCGCGTCCACCCGGCGCTGGGCGGCCGTCGTCCCCTCCTGGACCAGGGCGAGCGGGGTGTCGGGAGCCTTGCCGTGGGTGATCAGGGCCTCGGCGATCGCGCCGATCTTGTCGACGCCCATGAGGATCACGAGCGTGCCGGTCAGCTTGGCGAGCGACTGCCAGTCGACGAGCGAACGGGGGTCGTCGGGCGCGACATGGCCGCTGACGACGGTGAACTCATGGGCCACGCCGCGGTGGGTGACCGGGATGCCGGCGGCGCCGGGCACCGAGATCGAGCTGGAGATGCCGGGGACGACGGTGCAGCTGATCCCCGCCTCGGCGAGCGCCTGGACCTCCTCCATGCCGCGGCCGAACACGAACGGGTCGCCGCCCTTGAGCCGGACGACCGACCTGCCCGCCTTGGCGTGCTCGATCAGGGCGTTGTTGATGGCCTCCTGGGCCATGAAGCGCCCGTACGGGATCTTCGCGGCGTCGATCACCTCGACGTGCGGCGGGAGTTCGTCGAGCAGGTCACGCGGGCCGAGGCGGTCGGCGATGACGACGTCGGCCTCGGCGAGGAGACGGCGGCCGCGGACCGTGATGAGGTCCGGGTCGCCGGGGCCGCCGCCGACGAGGGCGACGAAGGGAGCGCGGGAGCGGTGGTGGGGCGCGGCGAGGGAGCCGTCGCGCAGGCCCTCGACGATGGCGTCCCGTACGGCTGCCGAGCGGCGGGGGTCCCGGCCGGTGAGCACGGCGACGGTGACACCCTCGCTGCGTCCGGTCGCCGGGGTCCAGGCCGTCGCCGCCTCCGCGTCGTCGGAGCGTACGCACCACGTCTTGGTGCGCTCGGCCTCGTCGGAGGCGGCCGCGTTGGCGACGGGGTCGCCGGTGGCGACCAGGGCGTACCAGGCGTCGGCGATGTCCCCGTCCTCGTACCGGCGCCGGGTCCAGGTGATCTCGCCCGACTCGGCCATCGCTTCGACGGACGGGGTCGCGGAGGGCGAGATCAGGGTGACGTCGGCACCGGCCGCGATGAGCGCGGGGAGACGACGCTGGGCCACCTGCCCGCCGCCGATGACGACGACGCGGCGGCCGGCGAGACGGAGGCCTACGGGATAGGCGGGGTGCTCGTGCGCCTGCGCGTGCTGGTGCGCGTGCTCGACGTGCTCGGCCATGGCGGTGCGGCTCCTCGGGGCGGCGGTGCGGGCCGCTGCGACGGTGAAGCGGCTGGTGGGGACGGGTATGAGGGTCCTGGCGACCACGATACGGCGTCGCGGCCGCACCGTTGTGCCGGGTGGTACGCGCTCACCTCCCCGTCCTGCGGGAGGGATGGGCACGAACCACCCGGCGAACCCTGGTACCGGCTACTTCTCCGTGACGCCCGCCGAGTCGAACGTCGCCACCTCGTGCATGGCCCGGGCCGCGCTCTGCACCAGCGGGAGGGCGAGGAGGGCCCCGGTGCCCTCGCCGAGGCGGAGGTCGAGGTCGACCAGAGGGCGCAGACCCAGCTTGTTGAGGGCCGCGACATGGCCGGGCTCGGCACTGCGGTGGCCCGCGATGCACGCCGCGAGGGCCTCCGGCGCGACGGCCCGCGCGACCAGGGCGGCGGCTCCCGCGGAGACACCGTCCAGGACCACCGGCGTACGCAGCGACGCACCGCCCAGGATGAAGCCGACCAGCGCGGCGTGCTCCAGCCCGCCGACCGCCGCGAGGACGCCGACGGGGTCGGCCGGATCCGGCTGGTGGAGATCCAGCGCACGCCGGACGACGTCCACCTTCCGCGCGTGCATCTCGTCGTTGATGCCGGTGCCGCGCCCGGTGACCTCCGCCGGGTCCACGCCCGTGTACACGGAGACCAGCGCGGCCGACGCCGTCGTGTTGGCGATGCCCATCTCACCGGTGAGCAGCGCCTTGTTGCCCGCGGAGACGAGATCGCGCGCGGTCTCGATGCCGACCTCGATCGCGGAGAGGACGTCCTCGCGTGAGAGCGCGGGGCCCGTCGTGAAGTCGGCCGTGCCCGGGCGGACCTTGCGCGGCAGCAGTCCTGGCGTCGCCGGCAGCTCGGACGCGACGCCGACGTCGATGACGCAGACCTCCGCACCGACCTGGTTGGCGAAGGCGTTGCACACCGCTCCCCCACCGAGGAAGTTCGCGACCATCTGGCCGGTCACCTCCTGGGGCCAGGCCGTGACGCCCTGGGCGTGCACCCCGTGGTCACCGGCGAAGATGGCGACCGCCGCGGGCTCCGGGATCGGCGGCGGGCACATCCGGGACAGCCCGGCCAGCTGCGCGGAGATGATCTCCAGCATGCCGAGTGCGCCGGCGGGCTTGGTCATCCGCTTCTGCCGCTCCCACGCCTCACCGAGCGCCTTGGCGTCCAACGGGCGGATGTTGGAGACGGTCTCCTGGAGCAGATCGTGCGGCTCCTCGCCGGGCAGGGCACGGCGGCCGTACGTCTCCTCGTGGACGACCCAGGAGAGCGGGCGGCGCTTGGACCAGCCCGCCTGCATCAGCTCGGGCTCCTCCGGGAACTCGTCGACGTAACCGACGCAGAGGTACGCCACGACCTCCAGGTGCTCCGGCAGGCCGAGCGCGCGGACCATCTCACGCTCGTCGAAGAAGCTGACCCAGCCGACGCCGAGGCCTTCGGCGCGGGCGGCGAGCCAGAGGTTCTCCACAGCCAGGGCCGAGGAGTACGGGGCCATCTGCGGCTGGGTGTGCCGGCCGAGGGTGTGGCGGCCGCCGCGCGTCGGGTCGGCGGTGACCACGATGTTCACCGGGGTGTCGAGGATCGCCTCGATCTTCAGTTCCTTGAACTGCTTCGCCCGGCCCTTGGGCAGCGACTTGGCGTACGCCTCGCGCTGGCGCTGGGCGAGTTCGTGCATCGAGCGCCGGGTCTCGGCGGACTTGATGACGACGAAGTCCCAGGGCTGCGAGTGGCCGACGGACGGCGCGGTGTGCGCGGCTTCGAGGACGCGGAGGAGGACCTCGTGCGGGATGGGGTCGCTGCGGAAGCCGTTGCGGATGTCGCGGCGTTCACGGATCACACGGAGGACGGCTTCGCGTTCGGCGTCGGCGAAGCCGGGGGCCGGCGCGCCGCTCGTCTCGTCGGCGTCGGCGTCGTCGTCGGCGGCGGCGGCGGCAGCGGCAGCGGCAGCGGCAGCGGCGTCCTCGGCAACGGCCACGGGCTCCGATTCCTGCTCCTGCTCCGGTGCGGCGTCGGTCGCCGGCGCGGGAGCGGGAGCGGGCTCCGGAGCGGCGTCCTGCGCGGTCGGCTGCCCCGCGTCGGCCGGTTCGGGCTTCGCCGTGGGCTCCACGACCGCCTGCTCCTCGACCACGTACTCCCCGGCCGCCAGCTCCTCGACCACGTACTCCCCGGCCGCCTGCTCCTCGACCACGTACTCCTCGGCCACCTGCTGCGGAACCTCGGTGGCGTCCGCGGGCGCCACGGCCTCGGGCTGCGGCTGGTCGTCGCCATCGCCGTTCCGGGGCGCGGGCACGGGGGCGACGGCTTCGGGCTGCGGGGCGGGCTCCGTCTCGGCCACGGGTACGGGCTCCGGCTCGGGCGCCACGGCCCGCGGTTCCACCACGGCTTCAGCGAACGGTTCGGCCACCGGTTCCACCGTCGGCTCGGCGGCGGGCTCACGAGTCCCGACGGGCTCCGTGGCGGCGGCCACGGCAACGGGAGCGGCCTGGGGCTCGGCAACAGACTCGGGCACGGGCTCGGAAAGCTCTTCCTCGGCCGGGGCCATCTCGGCAACCGGCCACGGAGCAAGATGCGGGGTGGTCGGAAGAGAACCCTCCACCGGCACGAACTGGCCGACGGGGGCAGGGTCCGGAGCCACCGAAGACGCCGCGGCGCCGGTTTCGGCGGCCACCCGCGCGCTCTCCGGGACGACCGCGCCGGCCGTCTCCAGGGCCTCCTCGGCCTCGGCCACCGCCACCGCCACGGCCGCCTGGTGCTGAACCTGCTGCGGGGCCGCCCACGGAGTGGCGCCCTGCGGCGGAATCTCACCGAGCTGCGGGCCGGGCAGGACGGCCTGCTCCTCGTGCGGTACGTCGAGGTACTCGGGGCCGGTGGTCGGCGGGCCCGCGACGGGCGCGGGCATCGGGCTCTGCGGCATCGGCGTCGGCATGTGGGCGGTGCCGTTGCTCCGGAGCTCGGCCGGGCCGCGGTCGGACAGCGAGCGGACGACGCCGCCTGTCGCGTCGGGCACCGGCGGCCCCATGTGGAGGGGGCGGCGCGCGGGCGGCGGTGTCGGCAGGGACGTCGTCGCGGGTACGGGAGGCGGCATCCGAACGCCGCCGAGGTCGAGGGAACCGGAGTCCCGCCCGCCTGCCTCGTGCGCCCCTGCCTCGTGTGCTCCGGCCTCGTGTGCTCCGGCCTCGTGCGTCCACTGCTCGGGGGCTGTCTGCTGCTCCGGCTGGGCCTGCTGCTGCGGCGCGACCGGCGCGACCTGATGCGCCGCGGCGGCCTGCTCGTACAGTGCCTGGTCGTGTCCCGCCTGCTCGGGCGTCATGGCGTACGCGCCGTGCAGCTGCTCGGAAGGATGCACGGGGGCCGCGGGCTCGGCGGTCGGCGTGTACACCGGCACGCCCGCGGCGGGCACCGCCGTCTGTACCGCCACGCCCTCCGGCGCCATCTGCATCGCCTGAGCATGAGCATGCGCATGCGCGGGACCCGGAGCCTGGTCGGCCGTCGCGACCGGCGCGGCCACCTGCTGCGGGTCGCTCCACGCGCCCTGCGCACTCGGCATCAACAACAGGTCGTCGTCTTCGCCGACGGTTTCGGCGCCACTGCCGGAGGGATCGAGGAAGGTGTACGCGCCCGGGGCGGGGATGCCCGGCTGCTCCACCATGCCTGCGTTCTCCGGCAGCCCCTCGCCCGGGACCTGGCCGGTGTCAGTCATGCGTACCCCTCGCCCATCGGTTGTGCTCCTTCAGACCTTCGCCCGGGGCGCCCGATCGCGGCACACACCCGTGCCCGTCACTACAAGAACGAGCGTGTGCGCCGCGCGGCACGAAAGCCCGCAGACACAAGCATTGTCGTGCGCGTTCGCGTCCACGGCAGCAGGATTCGCCACGGTTCGCTGTGGACTGCGCCACGTCGCGCGTCCCCCGGTCGCGCCGTACCACACCTGGGACCCAAAACGGTCCCCTTTTCCGGATATTGGCGATCGAATCGGCCAACACCTGACTGCGGTACAACGATCGGCCAGCCTACCGCGCCACCGCATGGCGGCAGGGTCAGGGGGCGCGATCCAGACGGCGGCCGGAGAGCAGGAAGACGACCGAGCGCTCGCGTTCTGACCAGTCGCCGGGGTTCATCTCCACGGACTGGAGCAGGGCGCACTCGACGGCGTAACCGCCGTCCGCGAGGGCAGCGCCGATCGCCTCGGCCTCGTCCCGGGTGGAGGCGTGGGTGACGATGCGCTCGGGCCGGCGGTCGGCGCAGGCGGTGACGACCGGGACGCCTCCGCCACCGATCCGTACGACATCGGGTTCGGGCAGCCGTTCCAGCACGTGCGGCGCGCGTCCCTGGACGGTCTGCAGCTGGACTCCGTGGCGGCGGGCGGCGGCGTCGGTGCGGATACAGGCGGCGGGGTCCTCGTCGACGGCGATCACCGCGGCGCCGAAGCGGGCCGCGTCGGCGGCGAGCTCCCCCGCGCCGCAGCCGATGTCCCAGACGAGGTCGCCGAGGCGCGGGCCGAGCCGGGCGAGCTGGGCGGCGCGCAGCTGAACCGATTCGCCCTCGGCCGGCTGGTACCGCGGTCCCTCGGGCGGCATCGCCCAGCCGCGTGACTGCGGGGGGTAACCGGGCTCGCGGCCGGCCACCCAGCCTCCGCCCTGTGCGGACGGGGCGCCACCGATGACGATCACGACATTGGGGTCCCGCCAGCTGTGGTCGGCGACCTTGTCGGAGGTGAGAACGGTGACCTGCTCGCGCTCGGTGCCGAGCTCCTCGCAGATCACGAAGGTGCGGTGGACGCCGTCGAGGAGCAGTGCCAGCTCGGCGGGCCCGGCACCCGGGGAGGTGAGGACGGCGACCTTGGGATGGGCCCGGCAGACGTTGACGGCGCGGCGCAGCGTACGGCTGTGGGCGACGACGATCTGGGCGTCGTCCCAGGGCATCCCGGCCCGGGCGAAGGCGGCGGCGACGGACGAGACCGCGGGCACGACCTCGACCTCCAGGCCGTGCTGGGGCGCGCGCAGGGTGCGTACGACGCCGAAGAAGCCGGGGTCGCCGTCGGCGAGGACGACCGGGCTGCCGCGGTGTCCGGCGATCCTGCGGGCGGCGAGGTCGACGCTGCCGAGCCGGATGCGCTCGGCGTTCGCGGGCACCTCGGGGAGCGCCAGGTGATGAGCGGCGCCGGCGACGAGGGTGGCGGCGGACAGCGCGGACCTGGCGGCTGCGGTCAGGGGCGAGCCGTCCCAGCCGATCACCGTGACCCGGTCGGCCATCGTCGTCTGTCTCCTGGTGTCGTCGCAGGTCGAGGCCCTGCCCACAGGGATGCGCGGGCAGGCAGGGCTGAGGGTACCTGGTGTCGGTTCCAGGCGCTGGAGGGGTCAGTTCCAGTCGGTGTAGGCGCCGTAACCGCCGGCGTCGGCCATCTGGTCGGCGACCCCTTCGAGGTCCTCGGGGAGCAGGCTCCAGATGATGAAGTCGGTGCGCAGGTCGGCCCAGCCACCGTCCTCGGTGCGGGTGCGGGCTATACAGGCGCCGCGCAGGACGCCCTCGCTGATGCAGCCGATCTTCTGGGCGACCTGCTGGGAGGCGGTGTTGTCGGCGGCGGTGCGCAGCTCCAGGCGCTCGAACCGCTGGTCGCGGAAGAGCCAGTGGGCGGTCGCCAGCGCGGCTTCGGAGGCGTAGCCCTCACCACGGGCCCAGGGGGCGATGATGTACGACATCTCGGCGGAGCGCACCCGCCAGTCGGCGCTGCCCAGCTGGATCACACCGACCAGGCGCTGGGTGAGGAACTCGGTGATGGCGAGGTCGATCCCGCGGCCCGCGGCGCGTTCGGTGGGCGCGTACTCGCCGATCCAGTGGTGGGCGGCCGCCTCGGTGAAGGGCTGGGGCACCGCCGTCCAGGCGCCGACGAGTTCGTCGTTCATCATGTCGGCGAGGGCCGGGGCGTCGGCGGGTTCGAGCGCGCGCAGCACCAACCTCTCCGTGCTGATGGAGATGTCCGGGAAGGTGGTAGTCATGCGCAGCTCCAGCCGAAGACCGTCGTAAAGGCCGTAAAGGCACAGCATGCAGCATCGGGTGGAGGATGTGCATGGCCGGGTCGGTACCGCTCACGATACGCCGAGGGCCCCGCACACCACCGGGGGTGCGCGGGGCCCTCGTTCACAAGGACCTTACGGGTACGGTCACTTGGCCGGGGCGCCGAACGCCGGGACGACCGAACCGGCGTAGGTGTCCTCGATGTACTTCTTCACCTCGGGGGAGTTGAGCAGCGTCACGAGCTTCTCGACGCGCGGGTCCTTCTCGTTGCCGGCCTTGACGGCGAGGAAGTTGGCGTAGGGGTTGCCCTCCGCCTTCTCCAGCGCAAGGGCGTCCTCGGCGGGCTTGAGGTCGGCCTCGATCGCGTAGTTGCCGTTGATGACCGCGGCGTCGACGTCGTTCAGGGCGCGGGGCACGGTGGCGGCCTCCAGCTCCTTGAACTCCAGGCCCTTCTTGTCGGTGATGTCGGACAGCTTGGCGTTGGTGCCGACACCCGGCTTGACCGTGATGAGGCCGTTGGCGGCGAGCAGCTGGAGCGAGCGGCCCTCGTTGGTGGTGTCGTTGGGGACGGCGATGGTCTGGCCGGGCTTGATGTCCTTGAGGGACTTGACCTTCTTCGAGTACAGGCCGAGCGGCTCGAGGTGGACGTTGACGACGGGCACGATGGTCGTCTTGTTCTTCTTGTTGAAGTCGTCCAGGTACGGCTTGTGCTGGAAGAAGTTGGCGTCGACCTGGCCCTGCTGGGTGGCGGTGTTGGGCAGGACGTAGTCCGTGAACTCCTTCACCTCCAGCTTGAGGCCGGCCTTGTCGGCGAGGTTCGTCCTGACGAAGTTGAGGATGTCGGCGTGCGGCGTCGGGGACGCGGCGACGACCAGCGGCGCCGACTCGGCGGCCTTGTCACCGGTACCGGCCTTGGCGCCGGGGTCGGAGGCGGTGCCGCAGGCGCTGAGGCCGAGGGCGAGCGCGGAGGTGGCGGCGAGGGCCGCGGTGAGCTTGATGGTCTTGCGGGAGTTACGCACGAAAAGTGCCTCTTTCTGGTGGTGCGGTGGTGGCGCCCGGACAAGGAGTGCGGGCCAGGGTGGAGCAGGGGGTCAGGCGGTACGGCCGCGGCGCGAGAGCAGCCGTACGATCCCGTCGCCGAGCAGCTGTACGGCGGTGACGATGCCGATCAGGATGACGACGGTGATGAGCATGAACTGGGTCTCGAACCGCTGGAAGCCGTAGGTGACGGCCTTGGACCCGAGGCCCTCGCCGCCGACCGCGCCCGCCATCGCCGAATAGCCGACGAGGACGATCACGGTGGTGGTGACGGCGGCGACGATCGACGGCAGGGCCTGCGGGAGCAGGACCTTGCGGATGATCGTCGGGATGGAACCGCCCATGGACTGGACGGCCTCGACCAGCCCGTGGTCGACCTCGCGGATCGCCGTCTCGACGAGTCGCGCGAAGAACGGGACGGCACCGACGGCGAGCGGCACGATCATGGCCGTGGGACCGATGAAGGTGCCGACGACGACTGTGGTGAAGGGGATCAGCGCGATCAGCAGGATGATGAACGGCAGCGAGCGGCCGATGTTCACGATCACGCCGACGAACTTGTTCACCGGGGTGTTCTGCAGCAGTCCGCCCTTGTCGGTGAGGACGAGCAGAATGCCGAGCGGGAGTCCGCCGACGACGGTGGCCACCGTGGACCACAACACCATGTAGAGGGTGTCGAGCGTGCCCTGGGTGAGCAGTGGCTGCATCTCCGACCACGTCACTTGACGGTCTCCTTCACCAGTACGGCGCCCTGCGCCTCGGTGCTCTGCACGGGCACGGCGGCCGGCGCGTCGGCTTCGACGATCTCGACCTGGAGGCCCTGCTCGCGCAGGAAGCCGACGGGTACGACGTTGTCCTCGTACCGGCCGGGCAGTTCGATGCGCATCCGGCCGATCTGCTTGCCGCCGACGGTGTCCATCGCGGCGCCGAGGATCGAGATGTCGACGTTGTACGTACGCGACAGCTGCGAGATCACCGGCTGGGTGGCGGACTCACCGTGGAAGGTGACGTCGACGACGGTACGGTCCGGGCCCGTGGCGTCCCCGGTCACCGGGAACAGTTCCTGGGCGAGTTCGGAGCCGGGCGTGGCGAGCAGCTCGCTGACCGTGCCGGACTCGACGATGCGGCCCTCTCGCATCAGGGCGGCGGAGTCGCACACGGTCTTGACCACGTCCATCTCGTGCGTGATGAGCAGGACGGTCAGTCCGAGCTGCTGGTTGAGGTCGCGCAGCAGCTGGAGGATCGAGCGGGTGGTCTCGGGGTCGAGCGCGCTGGTGGCCTCGTCCGAGAGCAGCACCTTCGGGTTCCCGGCGAGCGCGCGGGCGATGCCGACGCGCTGCTTCTGGCCTCCGGAGAGCTGTCCGGGGTAGGCCTTGGCCTTGTCGGCGAGGCCTACGAGGTCGAGGAGTTCGAGCGCCCGGCGGGAGCGCTCGGCCCCGGTGACGCCGAGGATCTCCAGCGGCAGCTCGATGTTGTCCTTGACGCTGCGCGAGGACAGCAGGTTGAAGTGCTGGAAGACCATGCCGATGCGGCTGCGCGCCTGGCGCAGCTCCTTTCCGGCGCGGCTGCCGCGGCCGGCGAGGGCGGTGAGGTCCACGCCGTCGACGCTCACGGTGCCGGAGGTGGGGCGCTCCAGCAGATTGACGCAGCGGATGAGCGAGGACTTGCCGGCGCCGCTGCGGCCGATGACGCCGAAGACCTCGCCCTCGCGGACGTGCAGGTCGACGCCGTCCAGAGCGGTGACGTCGCGGCCTCGCGACTGATAGACCTTCGTGAGGCCAGTGGTGGTGATCACAGGGGTGTTTCCGTCACTGTCGAGTGCACGGCGCGGGGTTCCGTCGCCGGCACGGGGCGTGTCGTCTTGGGGGACAGTCGGCGCAGCGCGGATGACTGGGTGGCAGCGCGTGCGCGGGGCAGCCCGGCCCGTCGGACATCCGGCGGACGCGGCCTGGCTGTCGGGGTCTCGCTTCGGGGCGCGAGGCTCAGGCAGGGGCCCTCAGAAGGCGCACATTCGACACATACAACGAGCACCGGGCGTCGTGATCGCCTCGGTCGCAAGGGTGCGGCTGCTCGTCGTGGTCATGCGGGCAAGTAAAGCAGAGAGGCCTGCGGACGGATCACGGGTGTCCGGATAGCGGACTCCCGTGATCCACGATCCGGACGGTCAGGCGGTCGCGGTGATCTCCACACCGTGGGCCGTGGCCTGCGCGGACACGGCGGAGAGGTCGGTGACGACGATGTCCGCGACCAGCTCGGAGGCGGCGTGCGTTGTGGCCAAGGCCACGGTCGTCATCCCCGCGGCGTGGCCCGCCGCCAGACCGGCGGGCGCGTCCTCGAAGACGACGCAGCGGGCCGGATCGACCCCGAGGATGCGCGCGGCGAGCAGGAACGGCTCGGGGTCGGGCTTGCCGCGCGTGACGTCGTCGGCCGCTATCAGCGTCTTGGGCCGGATACCGGCCTCCGACAGCCGCGCCTCGCCGAGCCGCCGGGTCGCGGAGGTGACGACGGCCCACCGCTCGGCGGGCAGGGACCCGAGCAGCGCGGCGGTGCCGGGAAGCAGCTCGACGCCTCCGGCGACGTCCTCGACCTCCAGCTGCTCGATACGGGCCACGGCCCCGGGTACGACGTCGGCGGGCAGCAGATCGGCGACGATCTCCGCGGCGGGCCGGCCGTGCAGCTCGACCCGCGCGAAGTCCTCGGCCGTGATCCCGTACTCGTGGGCCCAGCGGGTCCAGCATCGGCGCACCGACACGAGGGACGACACGAGGGTTCCGTCGTTGTCGAAGAGCAGGGCGTCGGCGTGGATCGTGAAGGTTCCGGATCGCATGGTCACCGACCCTAAGCGGTGCCCCGGGGGCGAGCGCATGGGGCCTTTTGGCCCGTAATACGCTCTGCTCCATGCTTGACGCCCTGACGGTCGCGCTGTCCGCGGCCGCGCTCGCCCTCGCCGCCTGGTGCGGCTTCGCCGCGTACCGGGACCAGCCGACCAAGGACTGGCACTTCATCGGCATGGCGGTGGTGACGGTGCTGGCGCTGGCGCAGCTGGTGACCGGGATCGTGCAGCTGGCCAGGGGCGAGAAGCCCGACGAAGGTTCGGTGATCTTCGTCTCGTATCTGATCGGCGCGTTCGCCGCGGTGCCCGCGGCGGGCTTCCTGTCGCTGGCCGAGCGGACCCGCTGGGGTTCGGCGACGGTCGCGGCGGGCGCTGTGGTGCTCGCGGTGCTGGAGGTCCGGCTCTACGACATCTGGGGAGGCTGAGGTGACCGGGACCACCGCCGAAGAGACGACGCAGACCACACGGACCAGGCTGGTCAAGGGGCCGGGGCTGCTGCTGGTGTGGCTGTACGGCGTGATGTCGGTGGGCGCCGTGTCGCGCTCGGTGTACCAGATCGCCACCGAGTACGACCGTGCGCCGCTCGCCTACTCCCTGTCCGCCACGGCCGCGGTGGTGTACGCGTTCATCACGTACACCCTCTTCCGCGGCGGGGAGACGGCCCGCAGGGCGGCGCTGGTGTGCTGCGCCGCCGAGCTGGTGGGCGTGCTGACCGTCGGCACCTGGACGCTGGCGGACCCGACCGCCTTCCCGGACGCCACGGTGTGGTCCGACTACGGCATGGGCTACCTCTTCATCCCGGTGCTGCTGCCCGTGACCGGCATGCTGTGGCTGCGCAAGTCCCGGCGCTGAGGCCGCGCAGGTCCAGGCGCCGGCCGTGAGGCCGGCTACGCGCTGGTGACGTAGGTCCCCGCGCTCCGGGCGGCGGGCACGCCGGCCGCGTCCGCGTCCTTCTCCATCGTGATGACGGTGAGCTTCGGGCCCAGCTCGCGGCTGGCCACGGGCGCGTAGCCGTGGCTGCGGTAGAGCCGCAGATTGCGCTCGCTGCGGTGTCCGGTGAGGAGCTGGAAGCGCCGGGCGGCGGGCTCGCCCGCGAAGTGCGCCTCGATGGCGTCGAGCAGCCGTCCGCCGAGACCGTGGCGCCGCATCCGGGGGTGGACGATGAGCTTGGCGATCGTGGCCGTGCCGTCGGCGTCGACCTCGCCGCGTACGGACGCGATCACCTCGTCGCCGAGCCGGGCCACCAGGGCGTGGCCACGCCCGAGTTCGGCCCTCAGGTCGTCCAGGGTCTGGGTGAGTGGTTCCATGCTGTAGTCGCCGTAGAGCTCCGCCTCGCTCTGGTAGCACAGGAACTGCAGTTTGAGGATCTGCTCGGCGTCCTGCGCCGCTGCCGCTGAGATGGTCACGCTCATGCCCATGTGTGCATGCCTCCCGCTCACCTGCCACCCGGTTGTCTACCGCTCCTTTCCCCGGAGTTCAGGAGCTGCAACCTCTGTCGCGAGCATTCTGCGCAAACATCCCAGGCAACGGGAACGCATCGGCCCCAGACTGCCTTGTGAGATTCCCAACTCTCCTGCGATTTCGCGGTAGGTGGGGTCGCCTGGCGACAACATCGCAGTCAACAGCCGGGGGCAGCGCCCCGGAGTCCTGGCCACCGCGGCCCGCAGCACCCGTCGCCGTTCGGCGACGAGCGCGGCCCGCTCCGGGCAGGCCGTGGGTCCGGTGGCGGGCTCGTCGCCGAAGGGGCGCTCGAGCATCGCCCGGCGCCGGGCGCGGCGCGCCTCGTCGCGTACGGCTCCCGTGACCCAGCTCGCGGCGTCGGCGGGCGGGCCTTCGGCGTCGAGCCGCTCCAGGAGCCGTACCCAGACGGACTGTTCGAGGTCCCCGGAGTCCAGGGCCTCGCCGTGTGCCTCGGCGCTCGCCTCCGCCGCGACGAGCGGGCGGAGTGTCCGTACGAGCGCGGGGATCTCTTCACGGGGTGTCATGTCCGGCGGGACGCGCATGTCGTGAGCCGTGGTTTCGGACGTGGCCGGCTGTCACCCGACCGCATGACGGGCCACGGGGAGCTGACGACGGCGGGGCGGGGTGGGCCCGGTGCCGCCCCGCCCCGCCCCGCCGTCGTTCCCGGACTACGGACGCCGGTCGTCGACGAAGTCGCCGCGGGCCAGCAGGCCCGTGTCCGGGTTGTCGGTGAAGATGCCGTCGATGCCCTGGTCGAAGTAGACCTTGAACGCGCCGAAGGCGTCCCCGTACGCGTTCGGGTCGGTGCCGCGCCGGAAGTCGGCGGGCAGGAAGGAGTTCTCGTTCCGCAGCGTGTAGGGGTGCAGGATCAGCCCCTTGGCGTGTGCGTCACGGACGAGGGTGGTGGGGGTGCCGAGCCTGCCGCTCGCGTCCCTCGGGATGACGAGGTCGAGGGTGGGGCCGATGCCCTGGGCGTACGAGGCGATCCACGCAAGGCCCTCGGGCTTGACCAGGTCCGCGACCGTGCGCGGGTCGCCGGCCTGGACGAAGTCCCAGGGTCGGGAGCTCGCTGCGGAGAGCAGGACGACGCGGGGTGAGTCCACGAGTTCCGCGAGCCGCTGGATGCTGCTGGGTTCGAACGACTGGAGGAAGACCGCCGAGTTCGCGCGGTGCCGGCCGTGGCGGCGCAGCAGCTTCGCGAGCCGCTCCTCCAGGCCGAGGCCGATACCGCGGAAGTAGGTGGGGTGCTTGGTCTCGACGTGCAGCCACACCGGCCGGCCGCGGCGACGGCCCTCCCGCTCGGCCCAGTGCAGCACCTCCTCGAAGGAGGGGATCTCCCAGCGACCGTCGTAGAGGGTGTTCTCCTGGCGGCTCGCCGGAATGCGCTCCGTGGCGCGCAGGGTCTTCAGCTCGGCGAGCGTGAAGTCCTCCGTGAACCAGCCGGTGAGACTGATGCCGTCGATGGACCTGGTCGTCCTGCGGGAGGCGAACTCGGGGCGGGAGGCGACGTCCGTGGTGCCCGTGATGTCGTTCTCGTGCCGGCAGACCAGATGTCCGTCCTTGGTGGGCACGAGGTCCTGTTCCACGACGTGCGCGCCCATGTCCAGGGCCAGCTGGTACGAGCCGAGGGTGTGCTCCGGGCGGTAGCCGCTCGCGCCGCGGTGCGCGATGACGGTGGGCACGGGCAGCGAGCGGAAGCCGGAGCCGTGCCCGTGTCCCCGGGCCTGGTCTCCGTGCCGTTCCTGTCCGTGCGCGGCGGTGGCACCACCGACCCCGAGGGCAGCCGACCCGAGCACCGCCGCGCCCAGGAGCGTCCGCCGCCCGGGGGTTCTTTCCGCACCCTGTGTCATCAACGTTCCTCCGTTGGAGATTGTGATGTCCGGCACCTGATCGCCGATGATTTCGCGGCGGACCACGCTAGGCGCCGACGTGTTACGTGCGGGAGACCCAGGGCAAACGCGTCCCAAACTCAGGTCAACACTGTGTATCCGCTGCGTGAACCCAATGTGCGCATGGGCGGCACCCGCGAGTATCGTCCTCACCTGCAGAGACTTCGCCGGCCGTACCCGCCCGCCCCTGACACCGGAGGACCCGTTGTCCCGCTTGTCGCTCATCAAGGCAGTGCTCGGACCGATCCTGCGCCTGATGTTCCGCCCGCGCGTGGAAGGCGCCGAGAACATCCCCGGGGACGGCCCGGTCATCCTCGCCGGCAACCACCTCACCTTCATCGACTCGATGGTGCTGCCGATCGTGTGCGACCGGACGGTGTACTTCATCGGCAAGGACGAGTACGTCACCGGCAAGGGCGTCAAGGGCCGGCTCATGGCGTGGTTCTTCACCGGCGTCGGCATGATCCCGGTCGACCGGGACGGCGCGAACGGCGGCGTCGCGGCGCTGATGACCGGCCACCGGGTGCTGGAGGAGGGCAGGATGTTCGGCATCTACCCGGAGGGCACCCGCTCCCCCGACGGCCGCCTCTACCGGGGCCGCACGGGCATCGCCCGGCTCACTCTGATGACCGGCGCCCCGGTCGTGCCGTTCGCGATGATCGGTACGGACAAGCTCCAGCCGGGCGGCGCCGGCCTGCCGCGCCCCGGCCGGGTGACGGTCCGCTTCGGCAAGCCGATGGAGTTCTCGCGCTACGAGGGCATGGACCGCGACCGCTATGTGCTGCGGGCGGTGACGGACTCGGTGATGACCGAGGTGATGCTGCTCTCGGGCCAGGAGTACGTCGACATGTATGCCACGAAGGCGAAGGCGGCCTGAACGACCGGCCGTCGGCCGGCGCTGCGAGGCGCCGGGGCGCCGAGCCCGCGAGGGCGGCGGACGCAAACCCCGCCACGAAGGGCGACGTGAGCGCCCCACGCGGTTCGAGCGATTGGGCGCCGGCCGGGTGTCTCCGGCCGGGCCCACGCACGCGTACGGCTGCGCGGCTCGCCCGTCGCCTGCGCCCGCGAGGGCCCCCGGGGCACTCTCGCCCACGGGGCGGCTGCTCCCCCGCCGCGTCCCGCCCGGGGCGCCTACGGGTGCTCGATGCCGTCCGCCAGCTTCTGGCCGCGCAGGAGGAACCACGCGGCGACCGCGGTGGCGAGCAGCACCGCCGCGCCGATGCCCGACGCGAGGCGGAGCCCGTCGACGAACGCGTCCTGCGCCGCGCCGATCAGGGCCGCGCCCTGCCGCGCCGGCAGCTCGGCGGCCGCCTCGACCGCCCCGCCGAGTGATTCACGGGCCGCGGACACCACGTCCGCCGGCGCCCCGGCCGGTGCCGCGAAGTCCCGGTAGACACCCGTCACGATCGAGCCGAGCACGGCGATGCCGAGCGCCGCGCCCAGTTCGTACGCCGTCTCGGACACGGCCGAGGCCGCGCCCGCCTGCTCCTTCGGGACGCTGGACAGGATGACGTCCGCCGTCACGGTGAAGGAGAATCCCGCGCCGATGCCGACGACGAGCAGGGCCGCACCGAGCAGCGGGTAGCCGGTGGAGCGGCCGATGACGGTCAGTACGGCGAGCGCGAGGCCGACGGCGCCGAGGCCCCCGGCCACCACGGACCGTACGGAGTACCGACGGGCGAAGCGGCCCGCTATCAGCCCGGTCGCCACCGCGCCGATCGCTGCGGGCAGTTCCGCGAGTCCGGCTTCGAGCGGCGGCCTCTCCTGGACCAGTTGCAGGAACTGGGAGAGGAAGAAGACGAGCCCCGACAGCCCCAGAATGGTCAGCAGGTCCGCGAGCACCGCGCCGGAGAAGCCCCGGTGCCGGAACAGCCTCATGTCCAGCAGCGGTGACGGCAGGACCAGCTGCCGGCGGACGAAGCCGTACAGTCCGGCCGCGCCGATGAGCGCGGCGGCGACCGCCTCCCAGCCCACACCGTGGGTCGCGGCCTCCTTGATGGCATACACGACGCCGACCATGCCGATGAGCGACAGGGCGACGCTGATCAGGTCCCACGGCCCGGCGACCGGGTTCTTCGACTCGGGGAGCAGCTTGATGCCGACGAGGACGAGGACCGCCATCACGGGGAGGTTGATGAGGAAGACGGAGCCCCACCAGAAGTGCTCCAGCAGGAAACCGCCGACGACCGGGCCGACCGCGGCGCCCGCCGAGGCCATCGCGCCCCAGATGCCGATCGCGAGGCTGCGCTCCCTGGGGTCGTGGAAGATGTTGCGGATCAGCGCCAGGGTGGACGGCATCAGGGTGGCACCGGCGACGCCGAGCAGGGCCCGGGCGAGGATCATCATCTCGGGCGTGGTGGCGTACGCGTTGAGCACGGACACGGCACCGAAGGCCACGGCACCGGTCAGCAGCAGCTTCTTGCGGCCGATCCGGTCACCGAGGCTGCCCATGGAGACGAGCAGACCGGCGATGACGAACGAGTAGACGTCACCGATCCACAGCAACTGGGTGCCCGTGGGCTTGAGGTCCTCGCTGAGGAACGGCGTCGCGAGGCCGAGCACGGTGGCGTCCACGGCCACCAGCAGAACGGCCAGCACCAGCACCGCCAGCGCGAGCCAGCGCCCGGGGCGGTACAACGTCTCGTCCGTCCCGCTCGTGCGCTGGACGGTACTGCTGCTCATCTCTCCACACTCCGTCGTGCCCCGCCGAGCAACAGCTCGGCGATCATGTACTGGAAGTCGTTCTTGGCGACCCGGCCGTCCATGACGGACCAGGCGCAGGTGCCGATGAGGCCGTACAGGGCCTCGGTGAGCCATGCGGGCGAGAGGTCGATCCGGAACTCGCCCTGCTCCTGGCCGCGCCGGAAGAGGGCGGACACACGGGCGTCCAGCCGGGACCAGCCCTCGTTGATCTGATCACCCTCGAACAGCTGGTTCTCGGTGACGAGGAAGGCGAGGAGCTCGGCGCCCGGCTCCATCTCGGCGATCAGCCGGCGCAGCGCGTCGCCCGCGCCGCCCTCGTCGAGCCGGGCGCGGTCGACGGCCGCCTCGAACTCCTGGATCCCGAGCGCTTCGAGTGCCTTGACCAGCGCCTCGCGCCCGGCGAAGTGCCGGTGCAGCGTGGCGCGCCCGATCCCCGCAGCGCGCGCGACCTCGTCCATCGTCGAGGTCGATTTCCGTGCGAGCAGGGCAGCGGCGGTGCGGAGCACCTGTTCACGATCCATGGCCATGAGACAAGCATACACCGAATGAGACGTCGATGTCTCATTCGATAATCAGATGCCTCTCCGAGGCACGGAAGGAATGCTGTGCAGATGAAGCCGCTCCTACTGATCGACATCGACGGCCCGCTCAATCCGTACGGCGGGAAGCCGCAGCGCCGCCCGGAGGGCTACACGACGCACCGGATGCGCCCGAACGGCTGGACGCACGAGAAGCCGCTGCGGGTCTGGCTCAACCCGGGGCACGGCGAGGAACTCCTGGCGCTCGCCGACAGATACGAGCTGGTGTGGGCCACGACCTGGAAGGGCGAGGCCAATGAGTGGGTCGGCCCGCATCTGGGGCTGCCGGAACTGCCCTTCATCGACTGGCCCGTGATGCACGGGGCCTCGCCGCGCGGGACGTACTGGAAGACGCAGTACGTGCTGACGTACGCGGCCGGGCGGCCGTTCGCCTGGATCGACGACGAGATCACACAGCTCGACCGCGAGTTCGTGGCGCAGAAGCACCTCGCCGCCGCCCTGTTGCTGCACGTCGACCACCGGATCGGGCTGGTCCGGCCGGACTTCGACGCGCTCGCGGACTGGGCGGCGGCGCTGTAGCTGTAGCTCTTGCTGTTCCTGTAGCTCTTGCTGTTGGTGTTGACCTTCTGGCTGTTGCCGTGGCCGGCGGGCCGGGGGTCAGAGCCTGGCGGTCGCCCATGCGTGCTGGGCGGCCAGGTCGGCCTTGACCTCGGCGAGCTGTACGGCGACCGCCGACGGGGCGGTACCGCCCCGTCCGCTGCGGGAGGCCAGCGCGCCCGGGACGTCCAGGACGGTCCGCACCTCGGGCGTCAGATGCGGGGAGATCTTCGCGAACTGCTCGTCGGTGAGCTGGTCCAGCTCGATCCCGTGCACCTCGCACTCCTTGACGCACTCCCCCGCGACCTCGTGCGCCACGCGGAACGGCACGCCCTGCTTGACCAGCCACTCGGCGATGTCGGTGGCGAGCGAGAAACCGGCCGGGGCCAGCTCCTCCATCCGCTCGCGGTGGACGGTCAGCGTGGCCATCATCCCGGTGAACGCGGGCAGCAGCACCTCGAGCTGGTCGCAGGAGTCGAAGACCGGCTCCTTGTCCTCCTGCAGATCGCGGTTGTACGCGAGAGGCAGCGCCTTCAGCGTGGCGAGCAGGCCGGTGAGGTTGCCGATGAGCCGGCCGGACTTGCCCCGCGCCAGCTCGGCGATGTCCGGGTTCTTCTTCTGCGGCATGATCGACGAGCCGGTGGAGAACGCGTCGTGGAGGGTCACGAAGGAGAACTCCTTCGTGTTCCAGATGATGACCTCCTCGGCGATCCGCGAGAGGTTCACCCCGATCATCGCGGTGATGAAGGCGAACTCGGCGACGAAGTCGCGCGACGCCGTGCCGTCGATGGAGTTGCCGGCGCTTCCGTGCTCGAAGCCGAGGTCCTTCGCCACCGCCTCCGGGTCGAGGCCGAGCGACGATCCGGCGAGCGCCCCGGAGCCGTACGGGGAGACGGCGGTCCGCTCGTCCCACTGGCGCAGGCGCTCGGCGTCCCGCGACAACGACTGGACGTGCGCCAGGACGTGGTGGGCGAAGAGCACGGGCTGGGCGTGCTGGAGGTGCGTACGGCCGGGCATGGCGACGTCCGGGTGCGTCTGCGCCAGCCCCACCAGCGCGTCCTGGAGCTCGGCGATGAGTCCGCCGATGATCCGGGCGTGATCGCGCAGGTACATCCGGAACAGCGTGGCGACCTGGTCGTTGCGGGACCGGCCGGCGCGCAGCTTACCGCCGAGGTCGGCGCCGAGCCGCTCCAGCAGGCCACGCTCCAGCGCGGTGTGGACGTCCTCGTCGGCGATGGTGCCGACGAAGGAACCGTCGGTGACGTCCGCTTCGAGCCGGTCGAGTCCGGCGAGCATCCGCTCCAGCTCGTCGGCGGTCAGCAGGCCGGCCTTGTGGAGCACGCGCGCGTGGGCACGGGAGCCGGCGATGTCGTACGGCGCGAGCCGCCAGTCGAAGTGGACCGAGGCGGAAAGCTTGGCCAGGGCCTCGGCCGGCCCGTCGGCGAAGCGGCCGCCCCACAGCCGGACATCACCGTTGTTGCTGCTCACGTGCTCTGCTCCTCGCGTCGTGCCGGGCTGGGGATGTGCCGCCTCCCCCTGGGCGCTCGCGGCCCGGGGGATCCCCACCTGGCGCCAAGGAGAGCGGGGAGGCGGCCGGTTCTCCGTACGTGGGTAACGTACGGGGGTTACGCCAGGTCGCGCTTCGCGGCGATCTTCGACGACAGACCGAAGATGTCGATGAAGCCCTGCGCCTTCGACTGGTCGAACGTGTCGCCCGAGTCGTAGGTGGCGAGGTTGAAGTCGTACAGCGACTCTTCCGACCTCCGGCCGGTGACGACGGCGCGGCCGCCGTGCAGGGTCATCCGGATGTCGCCGGTGACGTGCTGGTTCGCCTCGTTGATGAAGCCGTCCAAGGCGCGCTTGAGCGGGGAGAACCACAGGCCGTCGTAGACCAGCTCGCCCCAGCGCTGCTCGACCTGCCGCTTGTAGCGGGCCAGCTCGCGCTCGACCGTGACGTTCTCCAGCTCCTGGTGGGCGGTGATCAGCGCGATCGCGCCCGGAGCCTCGTACACCTCACGGGACTTGATGCCCACGAGCCGGTCCTCGACCATGTCGATCCGGCCGATGCCCTGGCCGCCGGCCCGCTCGTTGAGCTGCTGGATGGCCTGCAGGACGGTGACGGGCTTGCCGTCGATGGCGACCGGGACGCCCTCCTTGAAGGAGATGACCACCTCGTCGGCCTCGCGGGCCGTGGCCGGGTTGGAGGTGTACTCGTAGATGTCCTCGATCGGCGCGTTCCAGATGTCCTCCAGGAAGCCGGTCTCGACGGCCCGTCCGAAGACGTTCTGGTCGATGGAGTACGGCGACTTCTTGGTGGTCGCGATCGGGAGCTGCTTCTCCTCGCAGAAGGCGATCGCCTTGTCCCGGGTCATCGCGTAGTCACGGACCGGGGCGATGCACTTCAGGTCGGGGCCGAGGGCCTGGATTCCGGCCTCGAAGCGCACCTGGTCGTTGCCCTTGCCGGTGCAGCCGTGGGCGACGATGCCGGCGCCGTGCTTCTTGGCGGCGGCGACGAGGTGCTTGACGATCGTGGGCCGGGACAGGGCGGAGACCAGCGGGTAGCGGTCCATGTACAGGGCGTTGGCCTTGATCGCCGGGAGGCAGTACTCCTCGGCGAACTCGTCCTTGGCGTCCGCGACCTCGGCTTCGACGGCACCGCAGGCGAGCGCGCGCTTGCGGATGACGTCCAGGTCCTCGCCGCCCTGGCCGACGTCCACGGCAACGGCGATGACCTCGGCGCCCGTCTCCTCGGCGATCCAGCCGATGGCGACGGAGGTGTCCAGACCGCCCGAGTAGGCGAGTACGACGCGCTCGGTCACGGGATTCTCCTTACGGTGCATTCGGTGATGGGTATAACTATGCGGCCCACCGTATGTTTTGTCAACGCGGCGCAATAGCCGGATGCTCGCCGACGACCGCCCTCGATACGCTCGGGCCATGCTGAGCAGGCAATACGCGGCCCTGGAACGCGTCGCGCAGGGCGTTCCCGTCCATGAGGCACTCGATGTGAAGAACCCCGGAGACTGGCTGGGCTTCGACATCGACGTCCGCGCCGCGCGATGGGCCGGCCACGACGTCCTCGCCGGACGAGGCACGAGCGAACCCGCCTTCGCCCTGTGCCACCGCGACGGCCGCGTCCGGGAGAAGGCCCTGGAGCGGGCGGCCGCCCTGCCCGCGCTGGTGCCGCTCATCGTGATCCGCACCGCGGACTGGGCCGCTCCGGTACGGGATCGGGCCCGGGCACTCCTCCCGGCGCTGCTCGCCGCCACGGCCCCCGAGGCCCTGGTGCCCCTCACCGCGCTGGTTCTGCACGTGGCACGCCGTGAGCGAGGTGCCTTCGCCCGGGACACCCTCGCGGCGCTCGTGCGGTCCACCACGCTCACGGACCTCGAACCTCTGCTGGCCGCCGAGGACCGGGGCACGCGCCGCTTCGCCCACGGGATCGCCGTCGAGCGCGGGCTGCTCTCGCCGGTGCGCCTCGCCCGCACCGCCGCGGCCGACGCCGACACCGTCGTCCAGCACCTGTGCGCCGAAGCCGCCCTCGTCCATGCGGACGCCGTCGGCGACGCCGTGATCGAGCCGCTGCTGGGTTCGCGGCAGTCCGGCGTACGGGCCGTGGGAGTCACCGCGCTGCGCCGGACCGGCCGCCACGCCGAGGCGCAGCCGTACCTGACCGACCGCTCAGGGCTCGTGCGGGCATGCGCCCGCTATGTGCTGCGGCAGGGCGGCGTCGACCCGCTGCCGCTCTACCGCGCGCTGTGCGCCGACCCGGGCGAGACCGGCATACCGGGCTGGGCGCCTCTCGGTCTCGCCGAATGCGGCGGGAGTGCCGACGCCGAGCTGCTGTGGCCGCTGATCGCCCACCCGGCCCCGGCGGTGCGGGCCCGGGCGGTCGCCGGACTGCGCGTACTCGACAAAGCCGACACGGAGCGGCTGCGGCCGTTGCTCGACGACCCGGCGCCCGCCGTCGCGCGGGAGACGGTCTCCGCGCTGCTCCCGTCGGCCCGCCGGCTGCCGGAGGAATGGCTCGCACGGCGACTCGACGCCTCACGGCCGGTGCACACGCGGCGGGCGGCCTTCCGGCTGCTGCTGCGGGCCCGGGACGGAGTGGTACAACTGCGCACCGCGGTAACTCTGCTGGACGACGAGGACCCTTCGATCCGCGCCTTGGCCGGGTCCGCGATCCAGCGGTGGGACCCGCAGGTGGGCGCGGACCACGACCCGGCCGACGTGGCCGCACTGCTGGACCGTTGCACCCACCTGTTCAGCGACCACGTCATGCGGCGGCTGCGGTGGCGGTGCGGTATCGAGGACCGGAACGAACAGCGGGCGGAGGCACCGCCGTTCGATAATCCCTCCCATGGGACAGACGTACGAACGCATCGAAGGCCGTATTCGGAGCTTCATCGAAGAGCAGCCCGTCTTCTTCGCCGCCACCGCCCCACTCGCGGCTGACGGACACGTCAACCTCTCCCCCAAGGGCCGCAAGGGCACGCTCGTGGTCGTCGACGAGCTGACGCTGGCGTACCTGGACTTCGGCGGGAGCGGCGCGGAAACCATCGCGCATGTGCGGGAGAACGGGCGCATCACCCTGATGTGGTGCGCGTTCAGCGGTCCGCCGAAGGTGCTGCGGGTGCACGGCGAGGGCGAGGCGGTCTTCCGCGACGATCCGCGATGGGCGGAGTTCCTCCCCTGCTTCGAGGGCGCGGACGGGGCCGGGGCGCGTGCGGTCATCGTGGTACGTGCCCGGCGGATCAGTGACGCGTGCGGGTTCGCCGTGCCGTTCATGGACTACCGCGAGGAGCGTACGCAGCACGCGGAGCACCTGGGGCGGAAGACGGACGACGAGTTCGGCGCGTACTGCGAGAGCAAGCCGTATGTGGGCGTGAGCCTGGACGGACTGCCGGCGCTGCCGCTCCCACTGCCCGCGCGCACGGACCGGCCCGTCTGACGAACGGGGAAGGGAACCGCACCACGCGTTGAACTCCCCGGCGCTCGTCTGCGTATTCACGTGAGCGATACGGAGCAGGCAAGGAGCAGCCGTGGCAGTCATTCAGAGCGGTCGGGCCGCGCGACGCCAGACCATGCGTGCGATCCGGCCGCGCCGCAATCCCGCGGCGATGCTGCTGGTGGTGGCCTGGGCGGGCGCGTCGGCAGTCCTGTGGCTGTGGTGGGACAACACGGCGGTGGTCCACATGGACACCGCCGAGTGGCTGATCGGGGCGGGCCGGATCACGGGCCTGCTCGGCGGCTACATGATCGCGCTCGTGGTGCTGCAGATGGCGCGTGTCCCGGCGCTGGAACGGCGGGTGGGCTCCGACCGGGCGACCCGCTGGCACGCGATGAGCGGCCGGTACGCGATCGGTCTCGTCATCGCCCATGTCGTGCTGACGGTCTGGGGATACGCCGTTCAGGCACGCACGGGTCTCGTCGAGCAGACCGTCACCGTCGTCGTCGACTTCCCCGAGATGATCGAGGCGGCGATCGGCACCGGGCTGCTGCTGGTGGTCGGCTTCGTCTCGGCCGGCGCCGTGCGCCGCCGTATGCGCTACGAGACCTGGTACTACCTGCATCTGCTGACGTACGTCGCCGTGTATCTGACCTTCTGGCACCAGCTGGCCGCCGGCGCGGAGTTCGTGGCCAGTCCGACCGCCCGCACGGTCTGGTACGTGGGGTACGCCACGGTCGGCGCGCTGCTGGTCTGGTACCGGCTGCTGGCGCCCGTACGGCTCAACCTCAGGCACCGGATGCGGGTGGAATCCGTCGTGGACGAGGCCCCCGGCGTGGTCTCCGTGCTGATCACCGGGCGGCGGCTGCACCGGCTCGGCGCCGAGGCCGGCCAGTTCTTCCGCTGGCGCTTCCTCACCGAGGGCCTGCGCTGGAGCTCCAATCCCTACTCCCTGTCCGCCCCGCCCCGGCCGGATCTGCTGCGCATCACCGTCAAGGCCGTCGGCGAGCACAGCACGGCGCTCGCCGAACTGGAGCCCGGCACCCGGGTCTGGGCGGAGGGGCCGTACGGAGCGATGACCGCGGGGCGGCGGAGCCGCAACAAGGTGCTGCTGATCGCCGGCGGAGCCGGCATCACACCGCTGCGGGCCCTGTTCGAGACGCTGCCCGGCGGGCCCGGGGACCTCTCCCTGCTCTACCGGGCCGGTTCGACGGAGGACCTGGCCCTGTGGAGCGAGCTGCAGCAGATCGCGCAGACGCGGGAGGCACGGCTCATGTACGCCGTGAACGGGCCGGACGGGGCACGACCCGAGATCACCACCGAGCGGCTCAAGGAAGTGCTGCCGGACATCGATCAGCACGACGTCTACCTCTGCGGGCCGCCCGGTCTCGCCGAGGAGTCGTACAACGCACTGCGGGCGGCGGGAGTGCCGTCGCGCCGTATCCATCACGAGTCCTTCGAGATGTGAGGCCGTCCGTGAAGAGGAAACACCCACTGCGCCGGATCCTTCTGAGCGTCGCCGGAACCGCCTCGGCCGTCGTCCTGCTGCTCGCCGTGAAACAGCCGGGTACGCAGGTGGCGGGGCCCCCGCCACAGGCCGGTGGCGTCGCACAGCCCGCCGCCCCGGCACCCGCCGGCGGTGGAGGCGAACCGGCAGGCGGTGGAGGTGAGCCCGCCGGGGGCGGAGGCGAACCCGCAGGCGGCGGAGGCGAACCGGCCGCGGGCGGAGGCGAACCCGCGGGTGGCGGGGCCGAGCCCGCGGGCGGGCAGACGGTCCTCGGGAACGAGGCCACGACCCAGTACGGGCCGGTGCAGGTACGGCTCACGGTGGCCGGCGGCCGGATCACCGCGGCCGACGCGGTCAAGGCGCCCGCCTCCGACGCCAACAGCCGCCGGATCGCCGCCGACGCGGTGCCACAGCTCAACAAGGCGGCCGTCGCAGCCCAGAGCGCGCAGATCGACGCCGTCTCAGGAGCCTCGTACACCAGCCAGGGGTACATCACGTCCCTCCAGAGCGCTCTGGACAAGGCCGGCCTGTGACGTCGGACCGGACACGACTGCGTCATGTCGAGCACGCGATGGGCACGGTGTTCTCGTTCGACGTACGGATGGCCGCGGACTGTGACGGCGCACGGATGCGCGCCGGACTCGTCGCCGCCGTGGCCTCCCTGCACCGCGTGGACGAGGTCTTCTCGACCTTCCGCGAGGACAGCCGGGTCAGCCGAATCGCCAGAGGTGAACTCTCGCCGGCGGACTGCGAGGCCGAGGTGGCCGAGGTGTTCCGGCACTGCGAGACGGAGGAGCGCCTGAGCGACGGCTGGTTCACCACCCGCTACGCCGGCGGGCTCGACCCCACCGGGCTGGTCAAGGGCTGGGCGGTGGAGCGCGCGGTGCGCATGCTCGCCTCGTCCGGTGCCGCCGCGGTATGTCTGAACGGCGGCGGCGACATCCAGCTCTACGGCGGCCCGTGGCGGGTCGGCATCTCCGACCCGCTCTGCCCCGGCGGGCTCGTCGCGGTCGTCGAGGCGCACGACGGCCTCGCCGTCGCCACGTCGGGCCCGGCCGAGCGCGGCTGTCACATCGTCGATCCGCACACCGGCGGCCCCCCGGCCGGCGGTGTCGCCTCCCTGACGGTGATCACCCCGGGCCTGACCCAGGCCGACGCCCGGGCGACGGCGGCGTACGCCATGGGCGACCGGGCCCGCGACTGGCTGGAGGAGCTGCCGCACACGGAGGGCTTCGCCGTCACCATGGACGGCGGCACCTGGCAGACCCGCGGCTTCGCCCACCACAGGGCGAACCCGGACCGCCCCGGCGACCGCGCCGCCTGACGACCGCGCCGCCTGACGGCCGGGCCGGCCGATGCCGCGGCGCCGCCCGAAGGCAGGCGCCGCCTCCGCGGGTACGGGGCACGCCGCCGCGTGGCCGCGGTGACGGCCGGGGCCACCGCGACGGCCGTGGGCGCCGATGCCGCCCGGATCGACCTGGCGCCGGGGCGCAGGACGCGGACCTGCCGCAGCGACGGCCCGGGGCGTCAGCGGTCGTTCTGGGCCAGGCGCAGCAGGTGGTCGGCGAGTGCCTTTCCGCCGGCCGGGTCGCGCGAGATGAGCAGGAGGGTGTCGTCGCCCGCGATCGTGCCGAGAATCGCGTGCAGTTCGGCCTGGTCGATGGCCGATGCGAGGAACTGGGCCGCACCGGGCGGCGTACGCAGCACCACCAGGTTCGCCGAGGCCTCCGCGGAGATGAGCAGTTCACCGGAGAGCCGGCGCATCCGCTCCTCCTTCGCGGACTCGCCGAGCGGAGCCTGCGGGGTGCGGAATCCGCCCTCGCTCGGGACCGCGTAGATGAGTTCGCCCCCGGTGTTGCGGATCTTCACCGCGCCGAGCTCGTCGAGGTCGCGGGAGAGCGTCGCCTGGGTGACGCTCAGTCCGTCGTCGGCGAGCAGCTTGGCGAGCTGGCTCTGCGAGCGCACCGGCTGCCGGTTGAGGATGTCCACGATCCGGCGGTGGCGGGCCGTGCGGGTCTGCGGCACGGAGGGGCCTCCGTGCTCGGTGTCCTGCGCATCGGTCATCGTCGTCTCATTCTCCGGATCGTCCGTCCCCATGAATCTCGTCGAGGATGCCGGGAAGCGCCCGGAGGAAGGCGTCCACCTCCGCGTCGCCGATGATCAGCGGCGGCATGATCCTTACGACATCGGGGGCGGGCGCGTTGACCAGGAGTCCGGCACCCTGAGCCGCCTGCTGCACCTGGGCTGCGAAGGGCTCGGTGAGCACGATACCCAGCAGCAGGCCCGTGCCACGGACACGGGAGACCAGCGGATGCCCGAGGGACTCGATTCCGTCCCGCAGCAGCTCGCCGGTCCGCTTCACCTCGTCGAGCGTTCCGTCGAGGGTCCTGAGCACGGCGAGCCCGGCTGCGCAGGCGACCGGATTGCCGCCGAAGGTGGTGCCGTGCTGACCGGGCCGCAGCAGTTCGGCGGCCGGGCCGAAAGCGATGGCCGCGCCGAGCGGCAGTCCGCCGCCGAGGCCCTTGGCCAGGGTGACGACATCCGGGTCGACGCCCTCGTGGGCCTGGTACTCGAACCAGTGACCGCTGCGGCCGATGCCGGTCTGCACCTCGTCGAGGACGAGGAGGGTGCCGGTGGCGCGGGTGATCTCGCGGGCGGCCTGGAGATAGCCGGGCGGCGGCACGACGACACCGTTCTCGCCCTGGACCGGCTCGACGATCACCAGGGCGGTGTCCTCGGTGACGGCGGCCCGCAGCGCCTCGACGTCCCCGTACGGTACGTGCGTGACGTCGCCGGGAAGCGGCAGGAAGGGCTGCTGCTTGGCCGGCTGGCCGGTGAGCGCGAGGGCGCCCATGGTCCGGCCGTGGAAGCCGCCCTCGGTGGCGACCATGTGCCGGCGTCCCGTCAGACGGCCGATCTTGAAGGCGGCTTCGTTGGCCTCGGCGCCGGAGTTGCAGAAGAAGACGCGGCCCGGGCGGCCGGAGAGCTGGAGCAGCCGTTCGGCGAGAGCGACCGGCGGCTCGGCGATGAACAGGTTCGACACGTGCCCGAGCGTGGCGATCTGCTGCGACACGGCCTCGACGACGGCGGGGTGGGCGTGCCCGAGGGCGTTGACGGCGATGCCGCCGACGAAGTCCAGGTACTCGGTCCCGTCGGCGTCCCAGACCTTCGCGCCCTCGCCGCGCACCAGGGACAGCTGCGGCGTGCCGTAGTTGTCCATCATGGAGCCCTGCCAGCGCCGCGTGAACTCCTGGCCGCTCATGCCTTTCCCCCTTCTGTGCCGTCGGGCACGACCATCGTGCCGATGCCCTCGTCGGTGAAGATCTCCAGCAGGATGGAGTGCTGCACCCGGCCGTCGATGACGCGCGCGGTGTTGACGCCGTTGCGTACGGCGTGCAGACAGCCCTGCATCTTGGGGACCATTCCGCTGGAGAGCTCGGGCAGCAGCTTCTCCAGTTCGGTGGCGGTGAGCCGGCTGATCACCTCGTCGCTGTTCGGCCAGTCCTCGTAGAGGCCCTGGACATCGGTCAGGACCATCAAGGTCTCGGCGCCGAGCGCGGCGGCGAGCGCGGCCGCGGCGGTGTCGGCGTTGACGTTGTACACATGGCCGTCGTCGGCGGAGCGGGCGATGGAGGAGACGACGGGGATCCGGCCGTCGTCCAGGAGCGCCTTGATCGCACCCGTGTCGATCGCGGTGATCTCGCCGACCCGGCCGATGTCGACGAGTTCGCCGTCGATGGTCGGGCGGTGCTTGGTGGCGGTGATGGTGTGGGCGTCCTCGCCGGTGAGGCCGATGGCGAGCGGGCCGTGCTGGTTGAGCAGCCCGACCAGCTCGCGCTGTACCTGTCCGGCGAGGACCATGCGTACGACGTCCATGGCCTCGGGCGTCGTCACACGCAGCCCGGCCTTGAACTCGCTGACGAGCCCGTGCTTGTCCAGCTGGGCGCTGATCTGCGGCCCGCCGCCGTGCACGACGACGGGTTTGATGCCGGCGTGCCGCAGGAAGACGACATCCTGGGCGAACGCGGCCTTGAGTTCCTCGTCGACCATGGCGTTGCCGCCGAATTTGATGACGACCGTCTTGCCATGGTGGCGGGTGAGCCACGGCAGTGCCTCGATCAAGGTCTGCGCCTTGGGGAGTGCGGTGTGCTTGCGGGTGCTCATCGGCTCCGTGATCTCCGTGGTCCTCAGGAGGAGTAGGCGCTGTTCTCGTGGACGTAGTCGGCGGTCAGGTCGTTGGCCCAGATGACGGCGGACGCGGACCCGGCGGCGAGGTCGGCGGTGATCCTCACCTCGCGGTAGCGCATGTCGACGAGGGCGCGGTCCTCGCCGACGGACCCGTTGCGGCACACCCAGACGTCGTTGATCGCGACGTTCAGCCGGTCGGGTTCGAAGACGGCCTTCGTCGTGCCGATGGCGGACAGCACCCGGCCCCAGTTGGGGTCCTCGCCGTGGATGGCGCACTTGAGGAGGTTGTTCCGGGCGATGGAGCGGCCCACCTCGACGGCGTCGTCCTCGCTCGCGGCGTTGACCACCTCGATCCGGATGTCCTTGCTGGCGCCCTCGGCGTCGCCGATGAGCTGCCGGGCGAGGTCGTCGCAGACGTCCCGGACGGCGTCGGCGAACTCCCCGTACTCCGGGGTGGTGCCGGAGGCGCCGGAGGCCAGCAGCAGCACGGTGTCGTTGGTGGACATGCAGCCGTCGGAGTCGACCCGGTCGAAGGTGAGCCGGGTGGCGTCGCGCAGCGCCTTGTCGAGGGTGGCGCTGTCCAGGTCGGCGTCGGTGGTGAGGACGACGAGCATGGTGGCGAGGCCGGGGGCGAGCATGCCCGCGCCCTTGGCCATGCCGCCGACGGTCCAGCCGTCCTTGGTGACGACGGCCGTCTTGTGGACGGTGTCGGTGGTCTTGATGGCGATGGCGGCCTTCTCACCGCCGTGCGCGCTGAGTTCGGTGGCGGCCTTCTCGATGCCGGGCAGCAGCTTGTCCATGGGCAGCAGCTCACCGATGAGTCCGGTGGAGGCGACGGCGATCTCGCCCGCGCTGTGGCCCTGAAGGACCTGGGCGGCCTTCTCGGCGGTGGCGTGGGTGTCCTGGAAGCCCTGGGGGCCGGTGCAGGCGTTTGCGCCGCCGGAGTTGAGGACGACCGCGGAGACGGCGCCGCCCTTGAGGACCTGCTCGGACCAGAGGACCGGGGCGGCCTTGACACGGTTGGAGGTGAAGACACCCGCGGCGGCGTGGCGCGGCCCGTCGTTGACCACGAGGGCCAGGTCGGGGTTGCCGTTCGCCTTGATTCCGGCGGCGATGCCCGCGGCCGTGAATCCCTGTGCAGCGGTGACGCTCAAGGTGCCACTCCGATCGTGGAAAGGCCCGTGGTCTGGTCGAGACCCAGGGCGATGTTCATGCTCTGGACCGCGCCGCCCGCCGTGCCCTTGGTGAGGTTGTCGATGGCGCTGATCGCGATGATGCGGCCGGCGGACTCGTCGTGGGCGACCTGCACCTGAACGGCGTTGGAACCGTAGACGGACGCGGTGGCGGGCCACTGCCCCTCGGGGAGCAGCCGGACGAAGGGCTCGTCCGCGTACGCCTTCTCGTACGCGGCCCGTACGGCGTCGGCGGTCGTGCCCGGCTTCGCCTTGGCGCTGCAGGTGGCGAGGATGCCGCGGGGCATGGGCGCGAGGGTGGGGGTGAACGAGACGGTGACGGGTTCGCCCGCGACCGCGCTGAGGTTCTGGATCATCTCGGGGGTGTGCCGGTGGCCGCCGCCGACGCCGTAGGGACTCATGGAGCCCATGACCTCGGAGCCGAGCAGGTGCGGCTTGAGGGCCTTGCCCGCACCGGAGGTACCGCTGGCCGCGGTGATCACTGCCTCGGGCTCGGCGAGACCGCCCGCGTACGCCGGGAAGAGGGCGAGCGAGACGGCCGTCGGGTAGCAACCGGGCACCGCGATGCGCTTGGACCCCTCCAGCGCGGCGCGGGCGCCCGGCAGTTCGGGAAGGCCGTAGGGCCACGTGCCCGCGTGCGCCGAGCCGTAGAACCGCTCCCAGTCCGCGGGGTCCTCGAGGCGGAAGTCGGCGCCCATGTCGACGACGAGGACCTCGTCCCCGAGCCGCTCGGCGACCGCGGCGGACTGGCCGTGCGGCAGCGCGAGGAACACGACGTCGTGCCCGGCGAGGATCTCCGGAGTGGTCGCCGCGAGGACCCGGTCGGCGAGCGGCGCCAGATGGGGCTGCAGCGCGCCGAGCCGCTGCCCGGCGTTGGAGTTCGCGGTCAGGGCGCCGATCTCGACCCCGGGGTGCGCGAGGAGCAGTCGGAGCAGTTCCCCGCCCGCGTATCCGCTCGCTCCCGCGACTGCTGCACGTACTGGCATCGGACCCTCCATGATCGATGGCATGACTATACGCACCATCGCAGCTTTATGCAACGCAGGGCAGGCCGGGACGGAACCCCCGACGACCTCCGACGACCGGGCCCTCGGCTCGGCGGACGGGCGCCCGGGTGGCGGGGCTGAGCGCTCCGGCTGGCGGGAGCGTAGCGATCGGTCTTCTGACCTGCGAGGTTTTCACGGAAACACACGAGGAAGAGCAGAAGGCCGGGCCGTGCCGATGTGGCGCGGTACGGCTCGCGCCGGTGCGGGAGTCAGCGGAAGTCATCGGAAGCGGGCGGTACGGGCCTTCGCGACCGCGGCGCCTCCTCGGCTGCCGCGGGTCGTCGCGCCGAGGTCCGAGGGGCCGGGCCGACGTACCGGAAGGCGGCGCGGGAGAACGCATGCCGTCGTCAGTGCGGCGGGCGCCTCGTCCGGCCCAGCGCCTCGCCGCTTCGACGCAGGAAGTCCCGTTCGGCCGCGTTGCCGGCCAGGGCGGCGGCCGCCTCGTACGCGCGCGCCGCCTCCTCGTCGCGGCCCAGCCGGCGCAGCAGGTCGGCGCGGACGGCGTGGAAGACGTGGTAGGTGTCGAGACCGAGGCCGTCCACGACGGCGAGTGCGGGCCCGGGGCCCTCGGTCTCGGCCACCGCGACCGCGCGGTTGAGAGCCACGACCGGGGTCGGGGCGAGCGCGTAGAGCTGGTCGTAGAGCCGGAGGATCTGCCGCCAGTCGGTGGCGGACGCGGTCGGGGCGTCGCTGTGGACGGCGTTGATCGCCGCCTGGATCTGGTACGGGCCCGGCCGGCCCAGGCGCAGACAGCGGCGGACCAGATCCTGGCCCTCGGCGACGAGGTCCCGGTCCCAGCGGGTGCGGTCCTGGTCGGCCAGCAGCACCAGCCTGCCGTCCGGGCCGGTGCGGGTCTCCCGGCGGGACTCCACGAGCAGCATGAGCGCCAGCAGGCCCATGACCTCCGGCTCGTCGGGCATGAGTTCGCGCAGGAGCCGGCCGAGGCGAACAGCCTCCGTGCAGAGGTCCTCGCGGACGAGCGCCTCGCCCGAGGAGGCCGCGTACCCCTCGTTGAAGACGAGGTAGACGACCGCCAGCACGGCACGGAGACGGTCGGGGAGATCGGCGTCGGCGGGCACCCGGTACGGGATGCCCGCGTCCCGGATCTTGCCCTTGGCGCGGACGAGACGCTGGGCCATCGTCGGCTCGGACACCAGGAAGGCGCCGGCGATCTCGGCGGTGCTGAGCCCGCCGACGAGCCGCAGGGTGAGCACGACCCGCGCGGCCGGCGCGAGGGCGGGATGGCAGCAGCTGAAGATCAGTCGCAGCCGGTCGTCACGCACCGGACCCTCCTCGGCCGGTTCGTCTGCGGCGTACAGCAGGGCGGCCTGGGCGTGCCGGTCCTCGCGGGACGCCTCCCGGCGCAGCCGGTCGACGGCGCGGTTGCGGGCGGTGGTGACGATCCAGCCCGCCGGGCTCGGCGGCAGCCCGTCGGCCGGCCAGCGCTCGACCGCCGTGGCGAACGCGTCCTGGACCGCCTCCTCGGCGACGTCGATGTCGCCGAAGACGCGGACCAGGACGGCGACCGCGCGCCCGTACTCCTGACGGAAGACGCGCTCCACGGCCGCCGCCGACACCTCCGGCACCCCGGATCCGGACCTCACCGGCAGCTTCCGTGCTCCATCGGCCTGACCTCGATGGACAGAGGGGCGAGGACGCGGGCGTACTTGCGGCCCCAGTCCAGCGCGGCGTCCAGATCGGGCGCCTGGATGATCGTGAATCCACCGAGGTGCTCCTTGCCCTCGACGAAGGGCCCGTCGGTCATGAGCACCTCCTCGTCCTTGAGCTTCAGCACCGTGGCCGTGCTCGGCGGGAACAGGCCCCCGGCGAACACCCAGGCCCCCGCCTCCCTGATCTCCGCGTTCAACGCCTCCAGATTCCGCATGACCGGCTCCAGGAACTCCGGCGGCGGCGGGTCCCCGTCGGGCTGGTAGATGCTGAGCAGGTACTGCCTCATCGCACATCTCCTTGCGTCGACCGGCGGCTTCCCTCCGGCGCGGTCCGGCTTCTCACCCTCTGGCGGTCCGGCTTCTCACCCTCTATACGAACGGGCCCGGCGCGGATCGACACCCCCACCCGGAGAAGTCGGCGCTGATTGACGTGCAGCCATCCGGCTGCCTATATTTCATGCAGCCGAATGGCTGCATATCGGAGGACGGTGGAGACGAATCGGTGGACGAGGTGTTCAAGGCGCTGGCCGATCCCAGCCGCCGCAGGCTGCTCGACAGTCTCAACGCCCGCAACGGGCAGAGCCTGCGGGAGCTGTGCGCCGGGCTGGGCATGGCCAGGCAGTCCGTCAGCAAGCACCTGGCCGTACTGGAAGCGGCCGGGCTGGTGACCACGGTCCGTCGTGGCCGGGAGAAGCTGCACTACCTCAACGCCGTACCGATCAACGCCATCGCCGAGCGCTGGATCAGCCGGTACGACCGCGAGCGCGTGCGCGCCCTCGCCGACCTGAAGGCCGCATTGGAGCGAGAACCCATGAGCGACAACCCGAGCGACACCCCGAACGACAACCCCGCATTCGTCTACACCACGTACATCAGGACCACCCCCGAGCGGCTCTGGCAGGCGCTGACCGATCCCGCCTTCACCCGGCGCTACTGGGGGGTGACCTTCACCTCCGACTGGAAGGCCGGCTCGGAGATGGCGTGGGAGCAGTTCGGCGTCACGCTGGCCGACCCGGCCCAGGTCGTCCTCGAATCCGAGCCCGGACGGCGGCTGTCCTACACCTGGCACACCTTCACGCCCGAGTTCGCCGAGGCCTGCGGGCTCGGCGGTGAGATCGCCGCCAAGGTGGCCGGGGAGCCCCGGTCGAAGGTGACGTTCGAGATCGAGCCGGTCGGGGACATGGTCAGGCTGACCGTCGTGCACGACGGCTTCGAACCGGGGAGCACGGTCCTGGAGGGCGTCAGCGGTGGCTGGCCGGCGATCCTGTCGAGCCTCAAGACCCTGCTGGAGACGGGCGAGACCCTGCCCGAACCGCAGGAGCAGTCGCCGTAGCGACCGCGGCAGGGCGCGCCTCGTGCGTCAGCCGTTCTCCAGGCGCAGGTTCCAGCGGCCCGCCCTGCCGGTCAGGACGACCGTGGACAGCGGCCGTACGTCCACGTTCCAGTACGTGCCGGGCGGGGCCTTCAGCGCGTACACGAGCGCGGCCCGTACGACGGCGGGTTCCGCGACGGCCAGGACGGAACTGCCGTCGTCGGCGGGGCGGGTGTCGAGCCAGCCCCCTATCCGCGTGATGAAGCGCAGCAGCGGCTCGCCGCCGTGCGGTGCCGAGCGCGGATCGGCGAGCCATTCGTCGACCGCGTCCGGCTCCACGGCCGCCACCTCGGCGAACGTGAAGCCCCGCCACCGGCCCATGTCGCAGTCGCTCAGCGCGGGCTGCGCCAGCGGGGCGTAGCCGAGCGCGTCGGCGGTGGCCCGGCTGCGGGCGGTCGGCGAGCAGTAGCGCAGCTCCGCCGCACCCAGGGGAACGAGCGCGGGCGCGGCGAGCTGCACATCGTGCCAGCCGGCCTCGTCCAGCGGCCGGTCGTCGTCGAAGCGCTCGGCCAGCCGGGAGGCACAGCGCGCGGCGGTGACAAGGGTGACCCGAACACTCATGGCGGGATCGTGATGCCGAGCACGCCCCAGGTCAAGAGGGGTTACTGACCGTTAACGAAGTTCACCGGGACCGAGGGCCATCCACTTCTGCGGGTCACCGAGGGGTACGAATCCGGCCTTCGCGTAAACGCCATGGGCGTCGTCGGTGGCGAGCAGGATCCGTCGCAGCCCGAGCGGTCCGAGATGGTCGCGCACCGCCTCGACGAGCGCCGTACCGATCCCCTTTCCGCGCGCGCTCCTGTCGACGTAGACGTCGCACAGATAGGCGAACGTGGCCCGGTCGGTGACGACGCGCGCGTACGCGACGAGCTCGCCGGAAGTCCGCTCGTACGCCCCGAAGTTGAGCGACGCCGCGATGGCCTGGTCCTGCTTCTCCCGGCTGCGGCCGAGCGCCCAGTAGGCGTCGGTGGAGAGCCACTGGTGAATGCGCTCGGGGTCGAGCCTGGCGGGCTCGGAGGAGATCTCGTACGCGGCGGAGGTCTCGTACGCGGCGGAGGTCTCGTACGCGGCGGAGGTCTCGTACGCGGCGGGAACGGCTGTCGTGTCACTCATCGGCGTACCTTCGCAGACGACCCGCCGGAGCGTCACCCGAGAATCTCGTCGCAGGCGGTACGCAGCCTCCGCACCCCCTCCGCGATCTCGGCGGGGCCCGCGACGCCGGCGAAGCTCAGCCGGAGATGTCCCGCCGGAGGTTCGGCGCTGAAGTAGGGGCGGCCGGGAGCGACGGCCACGCCCGCCCGGAGGGCCGCGGAGACGAGGGCCGCCTCGTCGGTGCCGTCGGGAAGACGGGCCCAGAGGTGGTAGCCGCCGGAGGGGATGTGCGGGAGCGAGAGTTCGGGAAGGTGCAGCCGCAGGGCCGCGGTCATGGCGTCGCGGCGGGTCTTCAGCTCGGCCCCGACGGCGCGCAGGTGCCGCTTCCAGGCCGGGGCGCCGACGAGTTCCAGGGCGGCTTCCTGGAGCGGTCCGGGGACGAAGAAGTTGTCGACGACGTGGATGGCGCGAAGACGTTCGAGGACGGGTCCCCGGGCGGCCAGCGCGGCCACCCGCAGGCTCGGCGAGGTGACCTTCGTGAGCGAGTGGACGTGCACGACGACGCCGTCGGGGTCGTCGGCGGCGAGCGGCGCGGGGAGCGGGCCCGCGTCGGCGTGGACGAGACGGCGGGCGAAGTCGTCCTCGACGACGAACGCGCCCGCGGCGCGTGCGATCCGCAGCACCTCGGCGCGGCCTTCGGGGGCGAGCACGGCTGCGGTGGGGTTCTGGAACAGCGGCTGGGTGACGAACACCCGGGCGGCGGTGGCCCGGAAGGCCGCGGCGAGGAGTTCGGGGCGGACGCCCTGAGCCGGGTCGACGGGTACCGGCACCGGCCGCAGCCCCGAGGCACGGGCGATGGCCAGCATGCCCGGGTACGTGGGGGATTCGACGAGCACGGGGGCGCCGGGCGGGGCGAGGGCGCGCAGCGCGGTGGTGAGCGCGGACTGTCCGCCCGCGGTCACCAGCACCTCGGCCGCCGTGACACCCGGGCCGATGCCGCGCGCGAACCATGCGCGCAGCTCGGGCAGCCCGTCGGTCGGCGGGCGGCCCCACGCCCCCGGGCGCCGGCCGCCCCGCGCGAGCGCCGCGGCCATCGCCTGCTCGGGCTGGAGGGACGGATGCAGATAGCCCCCGTTGAACTCGACGACACCGGAGGCGGGCGCGGCGAGCGTCACGAGCACCCCGGAGGCGTCGACGGCCCGCGGCACCACCTCCGTCGCGCCGTCCGCGCTGAGCGCGACCTCCTGCCAGGAGGTGTCGCCGGGATCCGGGGTGACCGCCCGGAGCTGCGCGCGGAAGGCGCCCGCGCCCGGCCGGGTGACGACGAGCCCTTCGGCGGTGAGCTGGGCGAGGGCGCGGGAGACCGTGACCGGCGAGACCCGGTGGCGCTCGACCAGGGCTCGGCTCGACGGCAGCTTCTCTCCGGGTGAGTAGCGGTCCAGCTCCCGCTTCAGGATGCCTGCCAGTTCGGCCACACTGCTACGCTCTTGCATGAAAGCACAGGATAGCGCTACTGCCAGCGCGTCGATAGCGGTCCCCGCCACGCCGTCGCCGGCACACACGGCGGCCCGCGCCGAAGGCGGCCCGGCGGCGACACGGCGAGGCACGCTGCTCGCCTCGCTCGGCGTCGCCGCCTTCTCCCTCACGTTCCCCTCGACCGCCTGGGGGCTGGAGTCCTTCGGCCCGTGGTCGCTCGTGGCCCTGCGGAGCATCCTCGCGGCCGCCATCGCCGGCGTCTTTCTGCTCGCGCTGCGCGTGCCCGTACCCGAGCGGCGGCACTGGGGCTCCCTGCTGGTCGTCGCAGGCGGCGTGGTCGTGGGCTTTCCGCTGCTCACGACGCTCGCACTGCGGACGTCGACGACGTCGCACGCCGCGGTGGTGGTCGGGCTGCTGCCACTGACGACCGCGGCCTTCGCGGCCGTGCGGACCGGTCGGCGGCCCTCGCGCACCTTCTGGGGGGCGGCGCTCGCCGGCGCCGCGGTCGTGGTCGCGTTCACGCTGGGCGAGAGCGGCGGCTCGCTGTCGGCGGGCGATCCGTATCTGTTCGGCGCGCTGCTGGTGTGCGCGGCCGGCTACACGGAGGGCGGCCGGCTGGCCCGGCTGATGCCGGGCTGGCAGGTCGCCGGCTGGGCGCTCGTCCTGTGCCTCCCGCTCGCCCTGCCCGGCGCGGTGGTCGCCCTGATGGCCGAACCGGTCCGTCTGAGCGCGCACGGCCTCGTCGGACTGGTGTGGGTGGCCGCCGGATCGACCTTCTTCGGGCTCTACGTCTGGTACCGCGGCATGGCGTCGATCGGCATCGCCAGGGCCAGTCAGCTCCAGCTCGCCCAGCCGCTGCTGACCCTCGTCTGGTCGGTCCTGCTGCTCTCGGAGCAGCTCTCCCCCGCCGCCCCACTGGCCGCCGTCGCCGTGCTGGTCTGCATCACCGTCACCCAGCGCACGAACGCCTGAGAGTGACACGGGTCACACCCCGGGACGTAGACTCAGGAATACCCGACCACCCCCTTCAAGGAGGTCACGCCCGATGGAAGCGAGTGTGGGCGACAAGCTGCTCGTGCACGGCCGGGTTGTCGGTCAGCACGACCGGCTCGCCGAAGTCGTAGAGGTACTTGGCGACAAGGGCACACCCCCCTACCGTGTCCGCTTCGAGGACGACGGGCACGAGTGCCTGATGTCCCCAGGTCCCGACAGCGTCGTACGCCACCGCGAGCACACCTGAGTCCGAGGTTCAGCGCGGTGCCCGGATCCGGGTCGGGTAGTGATCGGCCACCACCCTGGCCATCGCCCCGATCCGGTCCGTGACGATCTCTTTGGCCGCGAAGAAGCAGTGGCCGCGCACCTCCGGGTGGCCGCACGCCAGGGTGAGGTGGCGTGAGAGTTCGGCAGGGTCCTGCCACGGGGCGGGCTGAGCCGGGTCACCGGCCTTGTACAGCGCCTCGCCGATGTAGAGGTCGACGCCGGTGCCCCGCACCGTCTTCGCCCACCAGGGCACCAGTTTCGCGTAGTCGGCCACGGCCAGTCCGATGTGCCAGTACAGCTGCGGGACGATGTAGTCGATCCATCCCCGGCGCACCCATGTGCGGGTGTCGGCGTACAGATCGTCGTAGGTCTGCACGCCGGCCCTCGTGTCGGAGCCGAGCGGGTCGGTCGCCGCGTTACGCCAGACCCCGAACGGGCTGATGCCGAAGCGGACCCGGCTGTCGATGCGCCTGATCCGTGCGGCCGTCTCGCGCACGAGCAGATCGATGTTGTTGCGTCGCCAGGCGGCCCGGTCGGGGAAGTCCGCGCCGTACTCCTCGTAGGCCGCGTCGTCGTCGAAGACCTCGCCTGCCACCGGATACGGGTAGAAGTAGTCGTCCCAGTGCACGGCGTCGATGTCGTACCGCTCGACGGCGTCGAGCATCGCGTCCTGGACGAATGCCCGCACTTCGGGCAGCCCCGGGTTGTAGTAGAGCTTTCCACCGTATGGAAGCACCCATTCGGGGTTGCGCCGTGCCGGATGGTTCGGGGCGAGCCGGCTCACATCGGTGTGGGTGGCGACCCGGTACGGGTTGAACCAGGCGTGCAGTTCCAGCCCGCGGGCGTGGGCCTCGGCCACCGCGGTGCCGAGCGGGTCCCAGCCGGGGTTCCTCCCCTGGACGCCGGTCAGATACGCCGACCACGGCTCGTACGGCGAGGGCCACATCGCATCGGCGGTCGGCCGGACCTGGAAGACCACGGTGTTGAGCCGGCGGGCCACGGCCCGGTCGAGATACGCGAGCAGCTCCGCGCGCTGCTGGGCGGCGCTCAGTCCGGTCCGCGAGGGCCAGTCCCGGTTGGCCACCGTGGCCAGCCACATCCCCCGGAACTCCTGGGGGCAGCTGCGGCGCCGCGCGGACGCCGCTGCCGCCTCCCCGGTCATGGCCAGTGCGGCGAGCGTGCCGGCCGCCGTGACGAACCCCCGCCGGGTGATCTGCCTCATACGCCGAGTCATGTACCGACCCTCCGGACCGTTGTGCGCCGCGTCCTCGCCGCTGTTCCCGCACAGCATGCCCGCCCCGGGCGCCCGTCCACACGCACCGGCGGAGTAACGTCGTGGGGTCGAGGCGGTCACCGGAGCCATACGGGGGACCCGCCGCACCGAAGATCAGCGAAAGGCACGATGTGACCGACACTGTGGCCGGCGTATCCCGCGTCGGAGTGGTGGGCTGTGGCCAGATGGGCGCCGGTATCGCGGAGGTGTGCGCCCGCAGCGGACTCGAGGTCAGGGTCGCCGAGACCACCGGCGAGGCCCTGGAGATCGGCCGTACGCGTCTGTACAACTCGCTCTCGAAGGCCGCCGAACGCGGCAAGATCAGCGAGGAGGAGCGGGACGCGACGCTGGCGCGGCTCAGTTTCACCACCGACCTCGGTGAGTTCGCCGACCGCGATCTCGTCATCGAGGCCGTCGTGGAGAACGAGCAGGTCAAGACCGAGATCTTCCAGGTCCTCGACCAGGTCGTGACCCGGCCGGACGCGATCCTCGCCTCCAACACCTCCTCCATCCCGCTGGTGAAGCTGGCCGTCGCGACCTCCCGTCCCGATCAGGTCATCGGCATCCACTTCTTCAACCCGGCCCCGGTGCAGAAGCTCGTCGAGCTGATCCCGGCCCTGACGACGTCCGAGGAGACGATCAAGCGGTCGGAGGCCGTGGTCCAGCAGATACTGGACAAGCACGCCATCCGCGCCCAGGACCGCTCGGGCTTCGTGGTGAACGCGCTGCTCATCCCGTATCTGCTCTCGGCGATCCGGATGTTCGAGTCGGGCATCGCCAGCCGTGAGGACATCGACAACGGCATGGAGCTGGGCTGCGCCCACCCGATGGGCCCGCTGAAGCTCTCGGACCTGATCGGTCTGGACACGGTCGCCTCGGTGGCCGACTCGATGTACGCCGAGTTCAAGGAGCCGCTGTACGCCGCTCCGCCGCTGCTGCAGCGCATGGTGGACGCGGGACGGCTGGGGCGCAAGACGGGTTCGGGCTTCTACTCGTACTCCTGATTCCCCTGATTCGCACAGGTGTTTCACACGGGGTGTGAGGAGCGTGTCCGCATATGCCGTGCGCACACGCTCCCCGGCTCCCACCAGGGGGAGTTGACTCGGGATCGCTCGGCCGAGGGACCACCGGACAACTTTTCCGAAGAGGAGCAGACAGGTGACCACCGACCCCGATCACTTAGCCGCCGTCGAGGAGTTCGCCGAGCTGCGCCGCACACTCGACGTCGGCCTCGCCCGTATCGACGGGCATCTCGCCCTGCTGGCCCAGCGGCATGACCGGATCGACCGGGATCTGGACGAACTGGCCGCACGCGTGGTGACGCTCGAGCACAGCAGGTGGCCCCTGCCCGCCGTCGCCGCGCTCACCGCGCTGGGCGCGCTGGCGGTGGCGGTCTGGCAGGCGGCCGGCCACTAGGCCATGTCCGGGACGGGCAGGGCACCGGGGGCCGTTCCCGCGTCGCTCAGCCCAGCCGCAGATGGTGCAGCATCAGCAGCCCGGCCGCCATGTTGGCGGCCGGGACCTCGCCGCGGGCGATCATGTCGGGGACCAGCTTCAGCGGTATCCACTCTCGGCGCGAGGACTCGAAGTCGTCCTCGGGATGGCCGATGTACGTGGCCTTCTCCGACCAGTAGAGGTGGTGCCGCGCGTCGGTGAGCCCGTTGGACGGCTCCACGGTCAGCAGGTGCTGGAGCGGCCCGGGGCGCCAGCCGGTCTCCTCCTCCATCTCACGGGCCGCGGCGGAGGCGATGTCCTCGCCGTCCTCGACGACGCCTGCCGCGAGCTCCCAGCCCCAGCTGTCGGTGATGAAGCGGTGCCGCCAGAGCATCAGCACCTCGTTGGCCTCGTTGACGGCGGTCGCGACGGCGACCGGGCGGAGCCTGATCAGGAAGTGGTCGAGATGCCGGCCGTCCGGCAGCTCAACGTCCGCGAGATTGACCCTGAACCAGCGGTTCTCATAGACGGTTTGCTCGCTCAGCTTCGTCCACTGCACGGTTCTGCCACCTTCCGACAAGTAGGTGGCAATATCGCAGCAGGGTCGTGCTCACAGGGGAACGCGCAGGGCTCCGTCGATGAGTTCGGCCGCCTCCACCGCGGGCGGGCAGCCGCTCGCCGCGAGATGCTCCCGTACCGACCGCAGCCGGTCCCTGAGCCGCTGCGACTCCGTTCCCCTGGCCCGTTCCGTCATTTCGACCGCCGTCCGCGCGGCCCGGTCCGCCTCGCCCTGGCGCAGCTCGATCTGGCTCAGCATGGCCAGCCGGTGCACCCGGCCCCGGTCGTGCGAGGGAACCGCGGCGGCGGCCCGCGCGTGCTCACCGGCCGCCGTCACGTCCCCGAGGCACAGCAGCGCCTCCGCGACCTGCACGTTCACGAGCCCCGGCTGGACATAGCCCGTCTCGTCCGGTTCGTGCCCGGGGCGGATCCGCTCCGCCTCGGCCTCCGCACGCCGGATACAGCCCAACGCGGCGCCACCGTCCCCCAGTTGCGCGTACGCCTTCGCCTGCATCGCGTACAGATCGGCGGCCAGCGCCGGGGTGATCTGCCGCCCGGCGGCCCGCAGCGCCGCCTCCGCGAACGCCACCGCCTGCCGGTGCTCCCCCATGAACAGCGACTGGTTCACCAGCAGCGCGATGACGTACGCCCCGAGCCCCCGGTCGCCGCTCGCCTTCGCCAGCCGCAGCGCCTGGTGGAAGTAGCGCTGCGCCAGCCCGTGCGCGTCCGAGTCGTACGCGCAGATGCCCGCGACGGCGACCAGGCCGCCGGTCGCGCGGTGCAGCTGACGGCCGAGCGCGTCGCTGTAGGCACCCCGCAGCAGCGGCGCCGTCTCGGCGTTGAGGAAACCGACGATCCGGGAGCGGGTGGCGATCCCGCCTGCCTTGCGGTACATCAGCTCGTAGTGCGCGCGGGCCGCCCGCAGCATCTTGATGTCGGCCATGCTCACCCGCCTCGGGCCGCTGCGCGAGACGTCGGCGTCCTCCGGCGGGTTCTCCCACTCCCAGACCGGCATCACCGCGGGCGTGCCGGTGACCGCCGGGGCGCCGAGTATGTGCGGACGCTGCTGTTCGTCCGAGCGCCACAACGCGGTGGCGCGCTCCACGAAACCGGAGAGCGGCGAGCCGTGCCGCTCGCCGGACTCCCCCGGTACGCCGAGCCCGATGTCGTCGAGGGTGACCGCACGGTGGAGCCGGCCCGCGAGTACCTCGCAGATCAGATCGGGCACCCGGCCGCGCGGCCGCTGGCCCTTCAACCAGCGTGCCACCGCCGTGTGTTCGTACCGGAGGGTCAGGCCTCGCGCCCGGCCCATCTGGTTGACATGGGCGGCGAGGCCCGCGTGGGAGATGCCCGCCTCGTCGAGCAGTGCGTCGAGCAGGGTGTTGGGCTGCATCGGGCCCTCCGTTGGCTCGGTGCGCCCCAGCGTAGTGGAGCGGGCTTCGCACGGGGTGTGAAACAAGTGCATATATCCGTGCCGTGCGCGCGCTGCCGCCGTACCGGGCGCACCGGTTGACTGAACTGCCTCTCAAGGAGGCGGCCGGGCCGCCGGCTCCCCCTCGTACAGTGCGGCGGCCCGTATCCGCGCCGTCCGTCCCGCCGGTCTGCCCGACACTCCGCGGCAGGGCGGGCGGCGCGCGGCCGCGAACGACCGGTTGTCCGTCAGCGATTGGAGGGTTCCCGGCGGGAACGGCGCAGCCCCGGCTCCGCGGACTGCGCCGCGACCCGTGTCCGGTCGTCGGGCAGCACCTTGATGGCCACAGCGTCGGCCGGCCGTCCGCCCGTGTCGCGGACGGCCGCGCCGTGTGGACCCGCTGGACCACGGCCGCGGGTTGCGGCGCCGGGGCGGTACCTCGTCCGGATCGAGGCCGGGGACGAGTAGGCCCACGCCGGCCGGGTCGATCCGGTCGGTCACCGGCGGGGACACGCGAACATCGGCCGGGCTTCCCACCTGAAGGGGTGGGCCGGCGGCACGCATACGAGAGGGGCGCACCCGGAACTGATCCGGGCGCGCCCCTCGGCGCTCAGCGGGATGCTCAGGCGCCGCGCAGCACCGCTCCGGTGCGCTCGGCGGCGAGCGCGACGGCGGCGTCGCGGGCGGCCGAGGCCTCCTCGACGGTCAGCGTGCGGTCGGCGGCACGGAACCGCAGCGCGTAGGCGAGCGACTTCCGGCCCTCGCCGATCTGCTCACCCGTGAAGACGTCGAACAGCCGGATGGACTCCAGCAGTTCACCGGCGCCCTCGCGCAGCACCTTCTCGACGTCCGCCGCCGGAACCTCGTCGGGGACGACGAGCGCGACGTCCTGCGTCGCCACCGGGAACGTGGAGATCCGCGGAGCCCGCAGCGCGCCTTCGCCGGCCTGCTCCAGCAGATCCAGCTCCAGCTCCATCGCGCAGGTGCGCTCCGGCAGACCCAGCGCCTTGATGACCCGCGGGTGCAGCTCGCCCGCGTGTCCGACGAGGGTCTCCTCACCGTTCACCGTGGCGTACAGCGCGGCGCAGCGGCCCGGGTGCCACGGCGCGTGCTGGTCGGCCCGGACGACGAGCCCGGCGCCGGCCTCACGGGCGACGGTACGGGCGGACTCGACCGCGTCGGCCCAGTCGGCCGGACGTCCCGCGCCCCACCAGCCGGCCTGCTCGCGGGCGCCGGCGAGCACCGTGGCGACGCGGCGCGGCTGACGCGGCAGGGCCGCGTTCAGTACGGCGATCTCCTCGTCGGTGGGGCGGCGGTCGACGGGCAGCACGCCCGGGACCGTCTCCTCGCCGGTGGGCCGGAAGACCAGACCGGTCTCGAACAGCGCCAGGTCACCGGTCCCGCGGCCGACGTTGCGGCGCATCGCGGCGAGCAGACCGGGCAGCAGCGTGGTGCGCAGCGCCGGCTCCTCGTCGGAGATCGGGTTGACCAGCGTGACGACGGTGCGTCGCGGGTCGTCAGCCTCCAGGCCGAGCTGGTCGAGGACCGCCTCCCCGACGAACGGGTAGTTCAGCGCCTCGACGTAGCCGCTGCCGGCCAGCGCACGGCCGACGCGCCGGTGCAGCCGCTGGCGGGAGGTGAGCCCGCGGCCCGACGGCGGCGTGGGCAGCGTGGAGGGCAGGTTCTCGTAGCCCTCCAGCCGGATGACCTCTTCCGCGAGGTCGTTCGGCTCGTGCAGGTCGGGGCGCCACGACGGGACGGAGACGACGAGCTCGTCCTGCCCGTAGACGTCGCAGCCGACCTGCTGGAGGCGGCGGACCACGGTCTCGCGGCCGTAGGTGACACCGGCGACCCGGTCGGGGTGGTCGGCGCGCATCGAGACCGTACGCGGCGCGGACGGCGCGATGATCTCGGTGACGCCGGCCTCGGCGGTGCCGCCCGCGAGCAGCACCAGCAGGTCGACCGTGCGCTGCGCGGCCGCGGCGGCGGCCTGCGGGTCGACGCCGCGCTCGAAGCGCTTGGACGCCTCGGAGGACAGCTTGTGGCGGCGTGCGGTGCGGGCGATGGAGACCGGGGCGAAGTGCGCCGCCTCGATGACGACCTCGGTGGTGCCGTGGACCTGACCGGTCTCCGGGTCGGTCGCGGCGTCGGCGATCTCCGTGTTCGCGCCGCCCATCACGCCCGCGAGGCCGATGGGCCCGCGGTTGTCGGTGATGACCAGGTCCTCGGCGTCCAGGACGCGCTTGACGCCGTCGAGGGTGGTGAACTTCTCTCCGGCCTCGGCGCGGCGCACCCCGATCGGCCCGTCGAGCCGGGTCCGGTCGTACGCGTGCAGCGGCTGGCCGAGCTCCAGCATCACGTAGTTGGTGATGTCGACGGCGAGCGAGATCGGCCGCATCCCGGCCTTCTGCAGCCTGCGCTGCATCCAGATCGGGGAGCGGGCCTCGGGGTCGAGGCCGACGACGGTGCGCGCGGTGAAGCGGTCGCAGCCGATCGGGTCCGCGATCTTCACCGCGTAGCCGTACGAGTTGGGCGCGGGCACGTCGAGCAGCGCCGGGTCGCGCAGCGGCCGGCCGTAGGCGATCGCGGTCTCGCGGGCGACACCCCGCAGCGACAGGCAGTAGCCGCGGTCGGGCGTGACGGCGATGTCGAGGACCTCGTCGAACAGCTCCAGCAGCTCGGTGGCGTCGGTGCCGATCTCGATCTCGGGCGGCAGCACGATGATGCCGTGCGAGCCGTCGTCGCCCATGCCGAGCTCGTCGCCGGAGCAGATCATGCCGCGGGACACCCGGCCGTACGTCTTGCGCTCGGCGATCCGGAAGTCCCCGGGCAGCACGGCGCCGGGAAGCGCGACGACGACCTTGTCGCCCTGCGTGAAGTTCCGGGCGCCGCAGATGATCTCCTGCGGTTCGCCGGTCTGGTTGGCCAGGCCGACGTCGACGGTGCAGAAGCGGATCGGCTTCTTGAACTCGGTCAGCTCCTCGATGGTGAGCACCTGGCCCACGACGAGCGGGCCGGTGAGCCCGGCGCCGAGCTGCTCGACGGTCTCGACCTCCAGGCCGGCCGCGATGAGCTTGGTCTGTACGTCACGGCCGGTCTCCGTCGCCGGCAGGTCGACGTACTCCCGCAGCCATGAAAGCGGGACCCGCATCAGATCTCCATCCCGAAGGGCCGGGTGAACCGGACGTCACCCTCGACCATGTCTCGCATGTCTTCGACGTTGTGGCGGAACATCAGCATCCGCTCGATGCCGAACCCGAAGGCGAATCCGCTGTACTTCTCGGGGTCCACACCGCAGGCGACGAGCACCTTCGGGTTGACCATCCCGCAGCCGCCGAGCTCGATCCAGCCCTCGCTGGAGCAGGTGCGGCAGGGCCGGTCCGGGTTGCCGACGGACTCGCCGCGGCAGACGTAACAGACCATGTCCATCTCGGCGGACGGCTCGGTGAAGGGGAAGAAGTTCGGCCGCAGCCGGGTCTTCATGCCCTCGCCGCCGAAGAGCGCGCGGACCATGTGGTCCAGGGTGCCCTTGAGGTCGGCCATGGTGAGGCCCTCGTCGACGGCGAGCAGCTCGACCTGGTGGAACACCGGGGTGTGGGTGGCGTCCAGGTCGTCGGTGCGATAGACGCGGCCGGGGCAGATCACGTACAGCGGCGGCTCGCGGTCCAGCATGGAGCGGACCTGCACGGGCGAGGTGTGCGTGCGCAGCACGACGCCGGAGCCGGTGTCCGCGTCCCCGTCGGCGGCCTTCACGAAGAAGGTGTCGTGCTCACCGCGGGCGGGGTGGTCGGCCGCGATGTTCAGCGCGTCGAAGTTCAGCCACTCGGTCTCGACCTCGGGGCCTTCGGCGACCTCGTAGCCCATGGCCACGAAGACGTCCTCGATGCGCTCGGACAGCGTGGTCAGCGGGTGGCGGGCGCCGGCCGGTACACGGTCGTACGGAAGGGTGACGTCCACCGCCTCCTCGACCAGCACGCGGGTGTCCCGCTCCGCCTCGAGCTCGGCCTGACGGGCGGCCAGGGCCTTGTTCACGGCACCGCGGGCCTGGCCCACACGCTTGCCGGCATCGGCCTTGGCGTGCGGCGGCAGGGCGCCGATCTCCCGGTTGGCGAGCGCGAGCGGCGAGGTGGGGCCGGTCTGCGCGATCTTCGCCTCGTGGAGCGCGTCGAGGTCGCCCGCGGCGGCGAAGGCGGCGAGCGCCTCGTCCCGCATGCGCTCGATCTCTTCCGGTTTCAGTGCCTCGACCTCGACAGGGTCGTACGACTTGTTCGGTGCCGACATCTCTTCCCGTACTTCCGATGGGGTGGCTGGGGCCCCCGCTCGACGACCGAGGACGCAAAGGTGCCAAAGGTCGAGTCTAGCGGGGTGAGGGTGCGCGGATGAGCCCGCGGGCTGCCGGGGTGCCTGTCAGGTGAGAAAGGCGGGGGCGCCCACGGGCAACGTAAATCGAAATTCCGCGCCGCCGCCCGGACCGCGGCCGACGGTGATCGTCCCGCCGTGTGCCTCGACGATGCCCTTGACGATGTACAGCCCGAGGCCGGTGCCGCCACGCTTGCTCCCCCGCCAGAAGCGGGTGAAGACACGGCCCATCGACTCCTCCGGGATGCCGGGGCCCTCGTCGCTCACGGTGACGGTCGTTCCCTTCTCGTCGCTCTCGCTGATCGCGGGTGCCACCTCGATGGTGACCGTTCCCTCGCCGTGGCGCACCGCATTTTCGAGCAGATTGCCGAGCACCTGGTCGATCTTGTCGGGGTCGGCCCACAGGGTGGGGAGCCGGTGGTGGATACGGACGAAGAACCGGTCCGGGGACTGGCCGCCCGTGGTGTGCGCCTGGACGTGGCGGCCGACGGCGGCGGCGATGTCCACGGGCTGGCGGCGCACTTCGAGCCGGCCGGAGTCGATTCGGGAGATGTCGAGGAGCTCGGCGATGAGCCGGGTGACGCGGTTGGCGTCGGCGTCGACGGTCTCCAGCATGAGCCGCTTCTGGTCGTCGGTGAAGCGCTCCCACTTGGCGAGCAGGGTGGCCGTGAAGCCCTTGACGGAGGTCAGCGGCGAGCGCAGCTCGTGGGCGACGGTGGCGATCAGCTCCGCGTGGCTGCGCTCGGTGCGGCGGCGCGCCTCGGTGCCGCGCAGACAGATCACGAGACGGCGCACGGGCCCGGTGGGGGCCTCCCGTACGTACCGGGCGGAGACGAGGACCTCGCGGTTGCCGGGGAGCAGCAGATTCCGCTCGGGCTGGCCGACACGGGTGGCGAGGCCGCCGTAGGGATCGGTCAGCGGCCACCAGCGGCGCCCCTTGAGGTCCTCCAGCGGCAGCGCCTGCTCCAGCGGCCGGCCGAGTGCCTCGGCACCGGGGATGGCGGTGATCCGTGCGGCCGCGGCGTTGAAGCAGATCACCCGGCCCGTCTCGTCGGCGACGACGAGCCCGTCGGGCAGGTCGTCGGGGTCGATGCCGGGGCACGCGTCATCCATGGCGGCGCCTGCGAAGGCCGGTTGTGCCTCCGAGGGCCTTCTTGTGCCGACAGCCATCCCCGTACCCCACCTCTCGAACCAGTGCAGTGGGTCCCCGAATTGGTCACCCTACTAGTCGGCGGTGACGGAGCGACACCCTGCGGGGGGCGACCTACCGGGCGGTGGTGGCGCGACAGCCGCCGGGTGTGCGCTGGGCGCGTGCGGAGGCGTAGAGGCAGACGGCGGCGGCGGTCGCGAGGTTGAGGCTCTCCGCCTTGCCGTGGATCGGCACGCGTACGACGGCGTCGGCGAGCGCACGGGTCTCCTCGGGCAGGCCCCAGGCCTCGTTGCCGAAGATCCACGCGGTGGGCCCGGACATGGTGCCCGCGTCCAGCTCGTCGTCCAGGTCGTCCTCGCCGGCCCCGTCCGCGGCGAGGATCCGCACACCGGCGCCCTTCAGGCCGCTGACGGCCTGCTCGACGGGTACGCCGACGGCGACGGGCAGGTGGAAGAGCGAACCGACCGACGCCCGCACCGACTTCGGGTTGTACAGGTCCACGGAGGCGTCGGTGAGGACGACCGCGTCGGCGCCCGCGGCGTCGGCGCAGCGCAGGACCGTGCCGGCGTTACCGGGGTCGCGTACGTGCGCCAGGACGGCCACGAGCCGGGGCCGGGCGGCGAGGATGTCCTCGAACGGCGAGTCGAGGAACCCGCACACGCCGACCAGTCCCTGCGGTGTGACGGTCTGCGAGACCTCCGCCAGGACGGTGTCGTCGGCGTAGTGGATCCGGACCCCGGCGGCACGCGCCGCCCCGACGATGTCCGTGTAGCGCTCGGCGGCCTCGACGGTGGCGAAGAGCTCGATGAGCGTCGGGCGGCCGTCGTCGCCCCGGTGCTCCACGGCCTCCCGTACGGCCTGCGGTCCCTCGGCGATGAACCGCCGGTCCTTGGACCGGAAGTTCCGCTTGGCGAGCCGCCGCGCGGCGACGACGCGCGGCGACCGCGCGGAGATCAGCTCGGGGGTGTGCATGAGGTGCACTCACTTCCTTCATGGCCGTGCCCGGGCCCGGGCACGGCACGCCCTGCGGGGCGGGCTCCACAGTGCCCGGCACCGCATCCGTCTTCGCGCCGGACGGGCCGGACGGGCCGGACCGGATGTGCGGCCGGGTACCGGCTGCTACGGGGTCTGGGGCGGAGCCCCTCGAACGGGGCCGGGGCGCGGGACGGGTGACGGCAGGGCCCCGAGCCCGGTCCCGGGGAGACGCCGGTCCCGGTTCCGGGGGGAACCGGCCCCGGTTCCGGGGAGCCGGCTCCCGTTCTTGAGCGACCCCCTGGTCGAGGGAGCGCGCCAGGTCCCGGGTGGGACGCGAGCCCGGGTCACGGTCAGGCGCGAACCTGGTCACGGGTGGGCGCCCGGTCCTCGGGAGGACGCGAGCCCCGGTCACGGTCAGGCGCGAACCCGGTCACGGGTGGGCGCCCGGTCCTCGGGAGGACGCGAGCCCCGGTCACGGTCAGGCGCGAGCCTCGCGGACGGGGTCCGGGGCGGGCGGCGGCCCTGGACGGCGGTCCCGAGGGCTCAGCGCCCCGGGAGAGCCCGCGGCCGGCGCCGCGCCGTGGCCCCGACGTGCGCGGACCCGCAGGCTCGCGGCCTGCGGGTCCGGGCTGTGTCCGGGTGGGACGCGACCGTCAGGCCGCGGCCTTCGGCGCGTTGACGTCGCTCGGGAGCGCCTTCTGGGCGACCTCGACGAGCGCGGCGAAGGCGCCGGCGTCGTTGACCGCGAGCTCGGCGAGGATCTTGCGGTCCACCTCGACGTTGGCGGCCTTCAGACCCTGGATGAAGCGGTTGTAGGTGATGCCGTTGGCGCGGGCAGCGGCGTTGATGCGCTGGATCCACAGCTGACGGAAGTCGCCCTTGCGCTTCTTGCGGTCGTTGTAGTTGTAGACGAGGGAGTGGGTGACCTGCTCCTTCGCCTTGCGGTACAGGCGGGAGCGCTGACCCCGGTAACCGCTGGCCTGCTCGAGGATCGCCCGGCGCTTCTTGTGGGCGTTGACTGCCCGCTTGACGCGTGCCACTTGTTAACTCCTTGTAGCGGGGCCGTGGTTGACTCACACGACCCGGAAACGAATTGGTCCCGGTCTTTGCCCGGAAGCCCCCGTCACCGAGGGCGGGAAATCAATCAGATGCCCAGCATCTTCTTGATCTTGGCGGCGTCACCCGGGGCCATCTCGGCGTTGCCGGTGAGGCGACGCGTCAGCTTGGACGACTTGTGCTCGAGCAGGTGGCGCTTGCCGGCGCGCTCGCGCAGCACCTTGCCGGAGCCGGTGATCTTGAAGCGCTTCTTGGCACCGCTGTGCGTCTTGTTCTTCGGCATCGCGCCGTTCTCTCCTCGTCAGTGGCGCTTCCGTCACCGGTCGTAAACCGGCAGGCGAAAGCGTCAGATGTATCGGTTGATGCCCAGGACGGTCGTCCCGGAATCAGGCCTCGGCGGGCTCCTCGGCGGGGTCCGCCTCAGGGGCGGGCTGACCCTGACGCTCCGCCTTGCGGGCGGCCTGCGCCTCACGGGCCTCGGCCATCGCCTCGGTCTTCTTCTTGTGCGGACCGAGAACCATGATCATGTTTCGGCCGTCCTGCTTCGGGTTCGACTCGACGAAACCGAGGTCCTGGACGTCCTCCGCGAGCCGCTGCAGCAGCCGGTAGCCGAGCTCCGGCCGGGACTGCTCGCGACCACGGAACATGATCGTGATCTTGACCTTGTCGCCCTGCTTGAGGAACCGGACGACGTGACCCTTCTTGGTGTCGTAGTCGTGCGGGTCGATCTTCGGCCGGAGCTTCATTTCCTTGATGACCGTGTGCGCCTGGTTCTTGCGCGCCTCACGGGCCTTCATGGCCGACTCGTACTTGAACTTGCCGTAGTCCATGAGCTTGCAGACCGGCGGCCGTGCGGACGCCGCGACCTCGACCAGGTCGAGGTCGTACTCCTGGGCAAGCTCCAGCGCCTTGGCAAGCGGAACAATCCCGACCTGCTCGCCGCTGGGACCGACAAGTCGCACCTCGGGAACGCGAATCCGGTCGTTGATGCGGGGCTCGGTGCTGATGGATCCTCCTCGGTAGCACCACGCGGCCGTCTGGCGGACAGCCACGCAACGTCTATTTCCTTGGGACCAACCGTGCCGGTGCATGAAAAATGCCCCGGGACAGGACACAGGCGGGGCTCCTTGAATACCGGAGCACCGCCGCGGGCCTACCGCGGGGCGCTACTCCGACGGCTCCATCGTCCGTACGGAACGATGGTGGCCGTCTGACCGGTGACCCGCCGCCCGTGAGGGCGATCAGGTGGGAGACGGAGCCTCCACTTGTGGGCCGGACACACACGTGTCCAGCCGGTCGTTACACAAGGTTAGCAGCTCCGGCCGCAAGGAGCGAACCGGGCAACCTGGGGGCGGATCAGCCGTAGACCGGGCCGGTGTACTTCTCGCCCGGGCCCTGGCCGGGCTCGTCGGGGACGAGCGAGGCCTCGCGGAAGGCGAGCTGCAGCGACTTCAGGCCGTCGCGCAGCGGCGCCGCGTGGAAGGAGCTGATCTCCGTGGCACCGGCGTCGAGCAGCCCGGCCAGCGCGTGCACCAGCTTGCGGGCCTCATCGAGGTCCTTGTGCTTCTCGCCGTCGTCGGTGAGTCCGAGCTTCACCGCGGCGGCGCTCATCAGGTTCACCGCGACCGTGACGATCACCTCGACCGCGGGGACCTCCGCGATGTCGCGGGTCATGGCGTCGAAGTCGGGAGCCTGCTCGCCGGCAGGCTGCTCGGGGGTGGGGGTCGCGTCACTCATGGGGCACACGATATGCGGTGACCCTCAGGGCCGTACGTACAGGGCCTCACCCGGGGGCGCGGCCTCTGGCGGCAGCAGGGCCAGGTCCAGTCCGCGCACCAGCCGGGCCCTCAGCGTCCCGTCCGCCGCGAGCGCGCGGGCCACGCGCTGCGCCGCTTCGGCCGGGACCGCGTCCGGGGCGAGGACCAGGGCGAGGGTGCCGTCGGCGCTGCCCGGGCCGAGATGGGCACGGAGCACCGACGGCTCGGCGGCGACCGCGGCGCGTACCGCCTCCGTGACGGCCGGGTCGGCGAGCGGATCGGTGCTGGTGCGCCCTTCGGCGAGGGCGAGCAGGGCACGGCCGGTCAGCTGGTACGTCACGGGGCCCGCGAGGTCCAGGACCAGGGTGTCCGCCTTCTCGTGGGCGGCGGCCCGGAGTGCCTGGTGCAGGGGTACGGCGACGGGGCGGGCCTGCGGGTCCCACAGGGCCAGGGACGCCGTCGAGGTGAACGCGGGCAGCGCCCGGCGGTTCCCCGCGGTCAGCGTGGGGACGGCCATGTCGCTGGACTTCTCGCGGCGCAGTCCGCCCACCTCGTCTGCCTCCTCGAGCTCACCGAGCACGGCGACGACGGGGACGAGGAGCCGGGCGCCCTTGAGCGCCTCGAGGACCGGCTGCTCCGCGGACCTGTCCTCGGCCCAGGCGGCGAGGGCCGCCTCCAGGGCGGGGTCGGCGGTGCCGTCGTCGTCGGAGAAGCCCGGGTCGGGAATGTTCTTGAGCGCCACGCGTCGAGCCTAGTTCCTCCGCCGGGGCCTTCCCGACGCCGGGTGGACGCCGTCCGGCCGCGGGCGCGCCGAGGCTCTCGGGTGGGGCGGCCCTCAGGTGCGGCGGCCGCCTCTCCACAGGACGATCGCTCCGGCGAGCAGGAGTGCGCCGATGCCTCCGGAGACGGGGGCGAGCACCCCGCCGTCCCCGCCCCCGGCGGAGGAACCGTCCGGGCCGCTGCCGAAGTACCGGCTGCGGTGGCCGTGGGCCGAGGCGGCCTTCGGGTCGACGTCGCCAGGGATCGGCCTGCCGCCCTGGGCGATCGCGGCTGCCGGGTCGACGATGCCGTACCCCTTGGCGTCGTCACGTCCGCTCTTGGGGCCGCCACGGGTGGTGTCCGCGAGGAGCCGCTTGATCTGGGCGGGGGTGAGCCGTGGGTGCGCGGAGCGTACGAGCGCGACGGCACCGGAGACGAACGCCGCGGCGGCGCTGGTGCCCCAGCCCTCGTAATACTTCCGGTCCGGGTCGGCGATGACGACGTCCACGCCGGGAGCGCTGACCGTGGCGTACCAGCGCCGGGTGGAGAACGAGGCGTGGGTGCCGTAGCGGTCCACCGCCGCGACCGCGATGACCCCCGGATAGGCGGCCGGGTACGAGATGTGGTCGCCCTTCTCGCCGCCGTTGCCGGCCGAGGCGACGACGACGGCGCCCTTGGCGAGGGCGTACTGGACGGCGGCGTCCTCGCCCGCGTCCGGGTGCGCGGACTCGCTGTCGTCGCCGAGCGACAGGTTGATGACGTCGGCACCGTGGTCGGCGGCCCAGCGGATGCCCTGGGCGAGGGCGGTGCCCCGGGTGCTGCGGGCCTTGGCGCGCGCGGGGTCGATGCCCTCCAGGATCACCCGGACGGGAAGGATCTTCGCCTCGGGCGCGATCCCGAGTACGCCGTCCTCCTGCCCTGTGCCATGGCCGTGACCGGCGATGATCCCGGCCATCGCGGTGCCGTGCCGGGCCCAGGCCCGGTCGCCGGCCTTGGCGCCGAAGCCGACGAGGTCCTTGGTCGCGAGGACGTTGCCCGTCAGGTCCGGGTGGCCGACGTCGACGCCGGTGTCGAGCACCGCGACGGTGATGCCCTCGCCCTTGGTGGTCCGCCACGCCTCGTCGGTGTGCATCGCTTCGAGCGCCCACTGGCGGGCCCTGATTCCGTCGGCCTGCGCGGGCGCGACGGAGACCAGCGAGAAGGCGAGGGCCATGGCCACGGCTCCGGCGAGCCGGCGGGGCGTGGACCGGGTGCGAAGGGGGGCTGCCGTCATTCGGGGCGCTCCGAGGACTGCGTGGCGGTCTTGCGCAGGGCACGCTCGACGCGGTCCGCGATGCCCTTGGCCTCATGGCCGAGGCCGGCCTGGGCCGGGGCGGAGGAGGCACGGGCGACCATGGCCTCGGCGGCGGGCTGAGGGTCGGCGACGGGGCGGCCGTCGGCGAACCCGGACACGGCGTACACCACGACCGGCGCGTCCGTGAGGACGTTGACGGTCCAGCTGGCGCGCTGTTCGTCGCCGAATCCCGCGGCGACGGTGCCGGGGGCGGCGTACGTCCGCGGCAGCAGGTCGGCCCGTTCGTCCAGGCCCTCCTCGGAGAACCGGCTGCGCAGGGCGGTCATCGAGGTCCGGTCCCCCTCGGTGAAGACCATGCCGACGGTGGTGACGCTGGAGGTGGTGGCGTCGGCGTAGGTCGCGCGGAGTACGCGCAGACACCCGACCGGCTGAAGGGCCTTCAGGAGCAGCGGGTCGAACGCGCCCGTGCACGGGCCGTCGGGGGCGACGGCGATCCGGGTCCAGACGCGGTCGGCGCCGCCGGGCCCGGCGCCCTCGCCCTTGATCGTGCGCGGGAAGAGGCTGTCGACGGGTGCGCTGTGCCAGAGGGCGCGCGTGTCGGCGTAGCCGGGCCTGGCGGCGGGTGTGGCGGCCGAGTCGTCCACGAGCCAGCTGCCGGTGATCGCGCCGCCGATCAGCCCGAGGCCCAGCACGACACAGGCCACGGCGCCGGCGGTCCGCGCCGGGTGACGGGTGCGGACGGGGCGCAGCCGGGTGGTGGTCTCGGCGGGCGTCTCGGGGTACGCGCCCGGGTACGGCCGCGAGGGCGCGCCGGGCGGCATCCAGGGCGAGGGCGCGGGGCCCACGGGCCGGGCCGGCGGCGCCGCGGCGGCGCGCGGGGGAGCCGAAGGGCGCGGTGGTATCTCCTCGGCGGCGCGAGCGCGACCGTAGGGCTGGGCGTGCGGGCGTTCTCCCGCGGGTGGCACCTCCGCGGGCAGCGGGACACCGCCGGTTCGTGGCGCGGGCGCCGTCGGAGCCCGCCGGACCTCACCGGCCGTGCTCCGCGGCCCGGTCCCTCCGTCGACCGCGGGTGCCGCGTCCGTACGGGGGGTCGTGCCGACCGGGCGCGGTCCGCTCGTCCCGGCTCCGGCGCGCGCCACCGGCGGACCGGCGGGGCGGTCGGCACCGGCGGGTCGCTGAACACCCGCCCCGGCACCCGGACCGGACCCGGGGACAGCGGTCCCCGGTCGCGGCACCGGCGGGCCGGCGGGGCGCGGAACACCCGCGCCGGCGCCCGGGCGGAATCCGGCACCGGGACCCGCACCGGGGCCGGGGGACGTGGTCCCCGGGCGCGCGGCCGGCGGAGCGGCCTGGTGGGCGGGAGCGGAGGTGGTGGGCTGTGCAGGCGGGGGTGCGGCGGATGCCGGGGACTCGTCGGGTGGGCGCGGCGCGGGGGCCGGGTCCGACGGAGCGCCGGCGGCCGCGAGCCGCGGCGCCGGGCCGGTGTTCGGGCCGGCCGGGCCGGGACGCTTCCCGGACCCCGCACTCGCGGGCGCGGCCGGCGGAGGCGTCGTGTCCGTGATCGGGCGCAGACGGGCAGTCGTCTCGGCGAGGGTCGAAGGCGGCCCCGAGGCACCCGGGCCCGGACGCTTCCCGGACCCCGCACTCGCGGGCGCGGCCGGCGGAGGCGTCGTGTCCGTGATCGGGCGCAGACGGGCAGTCGTCTCGGCGGGGGTCGTCGGTGGCTCGGAGGCGTCCGGTGGAACGAAGGCTTCCGATATCCGGGAGTGGCGTGACGGCACACGCGGGCGCTGCGCTTCCGTGCTCATCCGCCCCCCCGTTTCCTGGTGCTCCTACAGCCGCCGGATCGCCTTTCGGGGCAGGCCCGTTCGTCGCCGCGTACCGGTCACTCTACGGGCTGAAGTGCGCCGGACGGGAACAGGACCGCAGGCCCGGGGGGATCTGCGCAGAACGTCCCCCTACCCTCCGGTAGACCGGTCTGGCAAGCTCTGCGCATGACTCCCCGTGCCGCTCGCCGAACCCGGTACGACCGGGCCACCGCCCACCTCGACGCACCCCTGGCCATTGTGGACTTGGAGGCGTTCGACGCCAATGTGGCGGATCTGGTCAGGCGGGCGGGCGGCAAGCCGATCCGGGTGGCCAGCAAGTCCGTACGCTGCCGGGCGCTGCTGGAACGGGTAATGGCGATGGACGGCTTCGCCGGGATCATGTCGTTCACCCTGGACGAGTCGATCTGGCTCGCGCGCGCCGGGTTCGGCGACGTGCTCCTCGCCTATCCGTCCGCCGACCGGGCCGGCTTCGCCGAGCTGGCCGGGGACGCCAAGCTCGCCGCCGCCGTGACGGTCATGGTCGACGACCCCGCGCAGCTGGAGCTGATCGACCGGGCGCGGGACGGCGGCACGGAGGAGATCCGGGTCTGTCTGGAACTGGACACCGCGCTGCATCTGCTGGGCGGCCGGATTCGGGTCGGGGCGCGGCGTTCGCCGTTGCGGGAGCCTGCGCAGCTGGAGGCGCTGGCCCGGGCGGTCGTGGGCCGTCCCGGTTTCCGGCTGGTGGGGCTGATGGCGTACGAGGGGCATGTCGCCGGTGTCGGTGACGCGGTGGCGGGAAGCCCGTTGCGTTCGCGGGCGGTCCGGCTGATGCAGTCCACGGCCCGCCGGGAGCTGGCGCAGCGGCGGGCGGCCGTCGTCCGCGCGGTCCGGGCGGTGGCGCCGGACCTGGAGTTCGTGAACGGTGGCGGCACGGGCAGCGTGCAGCACACCGCGGCGGAGGAGGCGGTCACGGAGATCGCCGCGGGCTCGGGGCTGTACGTTCCGCGGCTGTTCGACAACTACACGTCGTTCGCCGGGCGGCCCGCGGCGCTCTTCGCCCAGCCCGTCGTGCGCCGCCCGGGTGTCGGCGTGGTGACCGTTCTCGGCGGCGGCTACCCCGCCTCGGGCGCCGCGGGACGGGACCGGCTGCCGGTGCCGTATCTGCCGGAGGGGCTGCGGTACGACCCGCAGGAGGGACCGGGCGAGGTCCAGACCCCGCTGCTCGGGCCGGCCGCGGACGATCTGCTCATCGGGGACAAGGTGTGGTTCCGGCACGCGAAGGCCGGGGAACTGTGCGAGCGGTTCGACTCGCTGCATCTGGTCGAGGACGACCGGGTGACGGCGACCGTGCCGACTTACCGGGGCGAGGGCCGTACGTTCCTGTGACCCGCCGGTGACCGGCCGTTGACCCCTGGGCGCCCGGCTCGTCCCGCGCCCTACGGGCTGACCGTGGAGCCCACTCCCCCGCTGACGTCGCCGACCGGCCGGATGCCCTTGATGACCCGGTCCATGTCGCCGAGCGGCGGGCCGTCCGGGCCGGCGTCGAAGGCGAACCGCACGACGATCAGCGACTCGGAGCCGACGGCCGAGGGGAAGACCAGCGACTGCACGTAGCCGCCGGGGCCCGCGCCGGTCGTCACCCGCCACAGCACGAGGTGTCCGGTGCGTCCGGCCACGACCACGGGCGCGGACCTGACCAGCTGGTGGTCCTTGATGCCGCCGTGGATGCGGTTGCCGACGCGGTCGTTGTCGTAGGCCCAGTCGGCGGCGATGCCGACGTCCTGTGTGGCGAGCTTCTCGGGCGACTTCACGTTGGTGACCGTGGCCGTACGGGAGGACACCGTGCCGTGGTGGCAGAACTGGGCGGAGTCACCGGGGCACTTGTAGGAGTTCGCCGTCACCATGGTCGGCACGGGGTCGACCGAGGAGTCGGACTTCTCCCAGCCGTCCAGCAGGGGCAGGGTGATGCCGTTGAGCTGGTCGACGAGGACGTCCTGGGCTCCGGCCGCCGTCGGAGCGGGCTTCGGGCCGTTCTCCGTCGCGGAGGGCAGCGGCGCCGAGACGCTCTCCGAGGACTGCGGCACGGTCTGTTCGCCGTCCTTGCCGAGGACGACGACGCCGGTGACGATCGCGCCCAGCAGGACCGCGCCGGCGGTGACGAGCGCGACGATCCCTCCCTTGCCGACGCCGCCGCCCTCGCCACCGCGTCCGTGCTGTGCGGCGAGGGGTATCGGTGCCGTGACCGGCGGCGCCTGCGGGGCGCCGAGGGCCCGGGTGTGCCCGGTCCAGGCGGCGCCGTCCCACCAGCGTTCGAGGGACGGCGTGCCCGGGTCCAAGTACCAGCCGGGAGGGGTCGTCATGCTCATGCGGTCACCCTACAGAGGCGTGACGTACGCCCCCGAGATGCCACCGTCGACCAGGAAGTCCGTGGCGTTGACGAACGACGAGTCGTCGCTGGCGAGGAACGCCACGGCCGCGGCGATCTCGTCCGCGTCCGCGAAGCGGCCCACGGGGATGTGCACGAGCCGCCTGGCCGCCCGCTCGGGGTCCTTGGCGAACAGTTCCTGGAGCAGCGGGGTGTTGACCGGCCCCGGGCACAGGGCGTTGACCCTGATGCCCTCGCGGGCGAACTGCACACCCAGCTCGCGGGACATGGCGAGGACGCCGCCCTTGCTCGCGGTGTACGAGATCTGGGAGGTCGCCGCGCCCATCCGGGCCACGAACGAGGCGGTGTTGATGATGGAGCCCCTGCCCTGGCGCCGCATGTAGGGGATGGCGGCCTTGCAGCACAGGAACACGGAGGTCAGGTTGACCTCCTGGACCCGCTTCCAGGCGTCCAGGCCGGTCTCCAGGATGGAGTCGTCGTCGGGCGGCGAGATGCCGGCGTTGTTGAAGGCGATGTCGACGCTGCCGTAGGTGTCGAAGGCCGTCCTGAACAGCGCCTCGACCTGCTCGGCGTCGGTGACGTCGACCTTCACGAACGTGCCGCCGACCTCTTCGGCGGCCGCCTTGCCGGCGATCTCGTCGATGTCGCCGCAGACGACGTTGGCCCCTTCGGAGGCGAGGCGGCGTGCGGTGGCCAGGCCGATGCCGCTGCCGGCACCGGTGATGACGGCGGTACGGCCGACGAGACGGCGGCACACGGTGTTGTCGGTGGTCATGCTGTTCAGGCCTCCGTGCTGATGAAGACGTTCTTGGTCTCGGTGAAAGCGGTGAGGGCGTCGGGGCCCAGTTCGCGGCCGAGGCCGGACTGCCCATAGCCGCCGAACGGGGTCCAGTAGCGGACGCTGGAGTGGGAGTTGACGGACAGGTTGCCCGCGGCGACCGCGCCGCAGACGCGCAGCGCCCGGCCGACGTCACGGGTCCAGATGGAGCCGGAGAGCCCGTAGTCGGTGGCGTTGGCCAGGCGTACGGCCTCGTCCTCGTCGTCGAAGGGCAGGACGGCGGCGACGGGGCCGAAGACCTCTTCGGTGGCGACGGGGGCGTCGGGGGCGGCGCCGGTGACGAGGGTCGGCGGGAACCAGAAGCCCGGGCCTTCCGGGGCGCTGCCGGTGACCGTCGCGAGGTCATCGGTGACATATGACCGTACGCGGTCCAGTTGCACACGTGAGATGAGCGGCCCCATCTGCGTGTTCTCGTCCGCGGGGTCGCCGACGACGACCGACTTCAGGGCGGGGGCGAGCCGGTCCAGGAAGTCGTCGTACACCGAACGCTGGACGAGGATGCGGGTGCGGGCGCAGCAGTCCTGGCCGCTGTTGTCCAGGAAGGACATGGGTGCGGCGGCCGCGGCGGCCTCGATGTCGGCGTCGGCGAAGACGATGTTGGGGCTCTTGCCGCCGAGTTCGAGGGTCACGCGCTTCACCTGGTCGGCGCAGAGCGACATGATCCGCTTGCCGATCCTGGTGGAGCCGGTGAAGACGATCTTCGCGACGCCGGGGTGGCGGACGAGTGCGTCTCCCGCGAGGTCACCGCGGCCGGGGAGCACCTGGAAGAGATGCTCGGGAAGGCCCGCCTCCAGGGCGAGTTCGGCGAGGCGCAAGGCGGTCAGCGGCGTGGTCTCGGCGGGCTTGAGGAGGACCGCGTTGCCGGCGGCGAGCGCGGGGGCGGCGCCCCAGGCGGCGATCGGCATGGGGAAGTTCCACGGCGCGATGACGCCGACGACACCGAGGGGTTCGAGGATCGTGAGGTCGATGCCGCCGGGGACGGGGATCTGCCGGCCGGTGAGGCGTTCCACTCCCCCGGCCGCGTAGTCCAGCAGATCGCGGACGTTCCCGGCCTCCCAGCGGGCGTTGCCGATGGTGTGGCCGGCCTCGCGGACCTCCAGCCGCGCCAGTTCCTCGATGTGGTCGTCCACGACGGCGGCGAAGCGGCGCAGCAGCCGGGCCCGGTCGGCGGGGGCGGCGGCCGCCCAGCCGCGCTGGGCCCGGGCGGCTCGCGCCACGGCCGCGTCGACGTCGTGGGCGAGGGCGCCGGGGACGCTGGCGATGACTTCCTCGGTGGCCGGGTTCAGCACATCGAGTTCGTACGGTTGCGACAAGTGGTGCCTCACATGCGTTCGAAGGAGCGGCGGAGCTCCCAGTCGGTCACCGCGGCGTCGAAGGCTTCGAGCTCGACCCGCGCCATGTTGCGGTAGTGGGCGACGACTTCGTCCCCGAAGGCGGCCTTGGCGATCGGGCTGTTCTCCCACAGCTCGGCGGCCTCGCGGAGGGTGGTCGGGACGTGCGCGTAGCCGGCGGTGTAGGCGTTGCCGGTGCAGACCTCGGGCAGCTCCAGCTTCTGTTCGATGCCGTACAGCCCGGCCGCGACCAGTCCGGCGACGGCGAGGTGCGGGTTGACGTCGCCGCCGGGCAGCCGGTTCTCGAAGCGCATCGAGCGGCCGTGGCCGACGACGCGCAGCGCACAGGTGCGGTTGTCGTGGCCCCAGGCTACGGCGGTGGGGGCGAACGAGCCGGGCTGGAAGCGCTTGTACGAGTTGATGTTCGGCGCGTAGAGCAGGGAGAAGTCACGCAGTGCGGCGAGCTGCCCGGCGAGGAAGTGCCGCATGACCGGTGACATTCCGTGCTCGTCGTCCCCGTCCCCCGCCATGACGTTGCGGCCGTCGGCGTCGGCGAGCGAGAGATGGATGTGGCAGGAGTTGCCCTCGCGCTCGTTGTACTTGGCCATGAAGGTGAGCGAGACGCCCTCCTGGGCGGCGATCTCCTTGGCGCCGGTCTTGTAGACGGCGTGCTGGTCGCACGTGACGAGGGCCTCGTCGTAGCGGAACGCGATCTCGTGCTGGCCGGGGTTGCACTCGCCCTTGGCCGACTCGACGATCAGTCCGGCCGCTGCCATCTCGTTGCGGATACGGCGCAGCAGCGGCTCGATCCGGCCGGTGCCGAGCACCGAGTAGTCGATGTTGTACTGGTTGGCAGGTGTCAGGCCCCGGTAGTCGCGGTCCCAGGCCTGCTCGTAGGTGTCCTTGAAGACGATGAACTCGAGCTCGGTGCCGACCCGTGCCGAGTACCCGTGCTCCGCGAGCCGCTCCAGCTGGCGGCGGAGGATCTGGCGGGGCGCGGCGACGACGGGGCCGCCGTCGTTCCAGGCGAGGTCGGCGATGAGCATCGCCGTGCCCTCGTTCCAGGGGACGCGGCGCAGGGTGTCCAGGTCGGGGTGCATGGCGAAGTCGCCGTAGCCGCGGTCCCAGGAGGACATCTCATAGCCGTCCACCGTGTTCATCTCGGTGTCGACGGCGAGGAGGTAGTTGCAGCCCTCGGTGCCGTGCTCCAGGACCTCGTCGAGGAAGAACGGCGCGGCGAACCGCTTCCCCTGGAGCCGCCCCTGCATGTCGGGGAAGGCCAGGACTACGGTGTCGATCTCACCGCTCGCGACGAGGGCTCTGAGGTCCTCGACGGTCAGCGGGGGTTTACGGTCTGCCACGGGATGTGCCTCCTAAGGTCAGCCGGGAAGCCATAAGGTATTGCGGAAGACCATTGCTTGGGAAGGGGGAACCGCAACGTGGCGACGATGAGGGAGCCCGATGACCGGCTCACGTCCGTGCTGCGGCCGGTGCGCGGGGGCAACGGTTTCGAGGAGGCGCTGGAGCAGATCCTCCAGGTCGTACGGCTCGGCCTGGTGCCCGGCGGTGAGCGACTGCCCGCCGAGCGCGAGCTGGCCGACCGGATGGGCATCAGCCGGGTGACGCTGCGCGAGGTGCTGAAGGTCCTGCAGGAGGAGGGCCTCGTGGAGAGCCGGCGCGGGCGCTACGGCGGGACGTTCGTCCTGCCCCGCGCGCGGACCGAGGGCGAGGACGAGCTGCGCCGGCGGATCGCGACGGTCGACGTCGAGGACACCCTGCGCTTCCGTGAGGTGCTGGAGGTCGGGGCGGCCGGGCTGTGCGCGGCGCACGGCCTCGGCGAGGGCGGGGCCGCGCGGCTCCGCACCGCACTGGCCGCGACCCATGACGCACCCCTCGACGACTACCGGCGCTGCGACACCCTGCTGCACCTCACGCTCGCCGAACTGTCCGGCTCCCCCACACTGACCACGCAGTACGCGGCCGTACGGGCGACGGTGAACGATCTGCTGGACTGCATCCCGCTGCTCGTACGCAATCTGGAGCACTCCCAGCAGCAGCACGTCGCGCTGGTGGAGGCGGTGCTGGAGGGTGACGCGGACGGGGCGCGGGAGATGATGCGCGAGCACTGCGCGGGCACCGCGGCGCTGCTGCGCGGCTTCCTCACGTGACCCGCACCCCGCTCCCGCCACCGCGGGTACGCCACCGGCGCGGCCCGTGGGCGTAACCCGAAAGTAACGCACAGGTCTTGCGTTACCCCCCGCCCCAGCGCAAAGGTATGGCTCCATTCCATTGGGCCCGACGCGGGAGCTCTGCCATGACGCTGGAAGACACCACCGGGAGCACCACACCACCACCATCGGACGACTATCTGGAGCGCCGGACCCTGCGGCGCGGCAGCGCGGGCTGGCTGCTGCTCACCGGTCTCGGCGTCGCCTACGTCGTCTCCGGCGACTTCTCCGGCTGGAACATCGGCCTGTCCAAGGGCGGTTTCGGCGGGCTCGCCGCGGCCACCGTCCTCATGGGCCTGATGTACGCCTGTCTCGTCTTCGCGCTCGCCGAGCTCTCCGCGATCCTGCCGACGGCGGGCGGCGGCTACGGCTTCGCGCGCCGCGCCCTCGGCCCCTGGGGCGGCTTCCTCACCGGCACGGCGATCCTCATCGAGTACATCCTCGCTCCCGCCGCGATCTCCATCTTCATCGGCGACTACGTCGAGTCGCTCGGACTGTTCGGACTGGAATCGGGCTGGCCGGTCTACCTCGCCTGCTTCGCGATCTTCATAGGCATCCATCTGTGGGGCGTGGGCGAGGCGCTGCGCTTCAGCCTCGTCGTCACCGCGATCGCGGTCGCCGCGCTGCTGATCTTCGCGCTGGGCGCGTTCACCGACTTCCAGGTGAGCGGGCTCGACGACATCCCGGTCGACAAGGACGCCGTGGGCTCCAGCTCCTGGCTGCCGTTCGGTCTGCTGGGCATCTGGGCGGCGTTCCCGTTCGGCATGTGGTTCTTCCTCGGCGTGGAGGGCGTGCCGCTCGCCGCGGAGGAGGCCAAGGACCCGGTCCGGTCCATGCCCCGGGCGCTCGCCATCTCGATGGGCATCCTGGTGCTGCTCGCCGCGCTGACGTTCTTCGCCGCCACCGGCGCGCGCGGCTCCGCCGCCATCCAGGACGCCGGAAACCCGCTGGTGGTGGCGCTGCAGGGGGACGGCGACCCGACCGCGCTGAGCCGCTTCGTCAACTACGCCGGACTCGCGGGCCTGGTCGCCTCGTTCTTCTCGCTCATCTACGCCGGGTCGCGGCAGCTGTTCGCCCTGTCCCGGGCCGGGTACCTGCCCCGCTTCCTGTCGCTGACGAGCCGCCGCAAGTCGCCTTACCTGGGGCTGCTGATCCCCGGCGCGATCGGCTTCGCCCTGGCGGCCGGCACCGGGGACGGGGCGCGGATGCTGAACATCGCCGTGTTCGGCGCGACCATCAGCTACGCGCTGATGGCGCTGTCCCACATCGTGCTGCGGCGCCGCGAGCCGGAGCTGCCCCGCCCGTACCGCACCCCCGGGGGTGTGCTGACCTCGTCCGTCGCCTTCGTCCTCGCACTGTCCGCGCTGGTGGCGACGTTCCTGGTGGACAAGGACGCGGCCGTGATCGCGCTGGTCGTGTACGGCGTCGCCCTGGCGTACTTCGCCTTCTACAGTCGGCACCATCTCGTGGCCCGTGCGCCGGAGGAGGAGTTCGCGGCGCTCGCCGCGGCCGAGGCCGAACTCAAGTGACCGTGACCGGAGGTATCAGGTGAGCCAGCCGCTCATCGGCGTCAGCACCTATCTGGACGAGGCCGCGTGGGGCGTGTGGCGGCTGCCGGCCGCCCTGCTGCCCGCCGGGTATCCGCGCCTGGTCCAGTCGGCAGGAGGGATGGCCGCGATGCTCCCGCCCGACGACCCCGGGCGGGCCGCGTCCGTGGTGGCCCGGCTCGACGGGCTCGTCGTCGCCGGCGGCCCCGATGTCGAACCCGTACGGTACGGGGCCGAGCCCGACCCGCGGACCGGTCCGCCGGCGCGGGAGCGGGACGCCTGGGAGCTGGCCCTCATCGACGCGGCGCTGGCGGACGGCACCCCGCTGCTCGGGATCTGCCGCGGCATGCAGTTGCTGAACGTGGCCCTCGGCGGCACGCTCGTGCAGCACCTCGACGGGCACGTGGAGGCCACCGGCGTCTTCGGGCGGCATCCCGTGGCGCCGGTCGAGGGCACTCGGTACGCCTCGCTGGTGCCCGAGGAGTCCGCCGTACCGACGTACCACCACCAGTCGGTGGACCGCCTCGGGGACGGGCTCGTCGTCTCGGCGCTCGCGCAGGACGGCACGGTGGAGGCCGTCGAACTGCCGGACCCGGCCTGGGTCCTGGGCGTCCAGTGGCACCCGGAGATGGGCGAGGACACCCGCGTCATGGCCGGGCTGGTACGCGCCGCGTCATGAGCCGCGCTCCCGGTCCTTCCCGCCGCCGATGACCACTACGGGGAGGGCCGGGTTTCCCGGACGCCTCAGCGGGCACCGTGCCGGGCGCGTCGCGGGCAGCCGGGCACCCTGGCCTCCCTGCTTCGGGCCGTCGGGCCGCTGTGCCGTCGGGCTGTCGGGCTGTCGGGCCGTCGGTGCCAAGACGCGGACGTGGCGCGTTGGGGACGTCACGGTGCCACTGCGCCGCCGGCTCACGCCGAGGAGCGCGTCAGCGACAGCAGATCCCGGGCCGGGCCCGTGGGCCGGTGCCCCTGGCGCCAGACCGCGCGGAGATCGCGTCGCAGCCGCACCCCCTCGACCGGGATGCGGACCAGCCGGCGCGAGGCCAGCTCCTCGGTGACCGCGAGTTCGCTGAGGACCGCGGGACCGGCACCGCTCACCGCCGCCGCCTTCACCGCGGTGGTGGAGGCGAGTTCGAGCAGCGGCTCGGCGAGGCCCCCGTACTCAGCGAGCGCCGAGTCGAGGACCTGCCGGGTGCCCGAGCCGCGCTCGCGCAGCACCAGGGAGGTCGCCGCCAGCTTCTCCGGCGACACCGGGGAGCGTCGCCGCGCCCAGTCATGACCCGGCGAGGCGACGACGATCAGCCGGTCATGGCCGATGACCGTGCCGTCGAGCCCTTCGGGGACGGCGAGGCCCTCGACGAAGCCGAGATCGGCGTCGTCGCGCAGAAGCCGCTCGGCGACCGCGGCCGAATTGCCCGCGAGCAGCGAGACCGCGGTGCCGGGGCGCCCCTGGCGCAGTGCGATGAGCCAGCCGGGCAGCAGATACTCCGCGATGGTCATGCTGGCCGCCACCCGCAGCCGTGAGTCGCGCCGGTCACGCAGGGCCTGTGCGCCCGCGTCGAACGCCTCGGCCGCCTCCACGATCCGCCCCGCCCAGTCGGTGACCAGCGCGCCCGCGTCGGTGAGCCGGGAGCCCCGGGGCGAACGGTCCACGAGCGCCACGCCGAGCTGCCGCTCCATGGACCGGATGCGGCTGCTCGCCGCGGGCTGGGTGATGCCGAGCTCCCGGGCGGCCCGGCCCAGGCTGCCGTGCCGGGCCACGGCGAGCAGCAGCTCCAGCGCGGCGAGATCGGGCACTCGGTGGGCGATCGGCCCGCGTTCCACTTCGCTCATAAATCAAGCTTATGGGCTCATAGGATCGAGATGGCTGGTGGGAGCACTTTCCGGGGCGGACAGTGGCCCCATGGTCACCGTCGCCCAGCCCCGTGCCACCGCAGCCGTGCCGCTGCGCTCACTCCGCAATCTCGGACCGAACTGGTACGCGGCCGTGATGGGCACGGCCATCGTCGCGAACGCGGGCGCCGCGCTGCCCGTGCGGCTGCCGGGACTCCGGGACGCGTACGAGGCCGTGTGGGTGCTGTCCGCGCTGATGCTGGCGGCGCTGCTGGTGGCCCGCGCCGGGCACTGGCTCCACCATCGCGACCGCGCCCGCGCCGATCTCCTGGACCCGGCGGTCGCCCCCTTCTACGGCTGTCTGTCGATGGCGCTGCTCGCGGTCGGCATCGGCACGTTCTCCGTCGGTCCCGGTGTGATCGGCGAGCGGGACGCGGTGGTGGCCGGCGCGGCGCTGTTCGGCGCCGGCACGCTCGTCGGGCTGGTCGTCGCGGTGGCGATCCCGTATCTGATGATCACGCGTCACAGGGTCGCCCCGGGCGGCGCCTCCCCGGTGTGGCTGCTGCCGGTGGTGGCCCCGATGGTGGCGGCGACGCTGGGTCCGCGACTGGTACCGCACCTGCCCGCCGGGCAGTGGCGCGAGGCGCTGCTGCTGGGCTGCTACGCCCTGTTCGGGCTGAGCCTGCTGGCGGTGCTGCTGATGCTGCCGCTGGTGTTCGCACGGCTCGTGCACCACGGGCCGCTGCCGCTCGCCCTGACGCCTTCGCTGTTCCTGGTCCTCGGCCCGCTCGGCCAGTCGACGACCGCGGTGAACAGCCTGGCGGACGTGGCGCCGTCCGCGATCGGGTCGCCGTACGCGGCCGGGCTCGGGGCCTTCGCGGTGGTCTACGGGGTGCCGGTGATGGGCTTCGCGCTGCTGTGGCTGGCGCTGGCCGGGGCCATGGTGCTGCGAGCGGTCCGGCGGGGCATGCCGTTCGCGATGACGTGGTGGGCGTTCACCTTCCCCGTCGGCACCTGTGTCACCGGTGCCGCGAGCCTCGCCGCCCACACCGGTCTGGCCGCCCTGGAGTGGACGGCGGTCGCGCTGTATGTGTTCCTGCTGGCGGCGTGGGCGGTGACGGGGGCCCGGACGCTGCGGGGGCTGGTCAGCGGAGCGCTGCTCGCAGCGCCGTCGGCGCCGCTGCCAGCGACGGCCCGTACCAGGTGAGCATGCGCCCGTCGACGAGCGCGGCGGGCAGCGTGGGGAACGCCTCGGGGCCGTCGTCCGTGGTGAAGCGGTAGGGCTCGTCGGGCAGGACGACGAGATCGGCGCCGGCCGCGTTCAGCTCGTCGAGCGGGATCCGCGGATAGCGGTCGGGGTGGCCCGCGTAGACGTTGTCGACTCCGAGGCGGGCCAGCAGGTCGCCGGCGAACGTGTCACGGCCGAGGACCATCCAGGGCCGCCGCCAGACGGGCACCACGGCGCGCCGTGGCTCGGCCCGCTCGACCGCGGCCCAGGCGGCCTCTGCGTCGTCGAGCCAGCGCGGCCGGGGCACACCGCAGGCCCGCAGGACCCGTTCCAGCTCGGTGAAGGCCTGCGGCAGGGTCCGTACCTCGGTGACGAGGACTTCGAGGCCGGCGGCGCGCAGCGCGTCGAGGTCGGGGGCCCGGTTCTCCTCCTCGTTGGCGACGACGAGGTCCGGCCGGAGTGCGACGATCGCCTCCACGTCGGGGTTCTTGGTGCCGCCGATCCTGGTCGCACCGGTGTCGGCGGGCCGGCTGCACCAGTCGGTGACCCCGGCAAGCAGCCCGGGGGCGCTGACGGCGACGGCCTCGGTGAGCGAGGGCACCAGTGAGACGACGCGAGTCACAGCCCGGTGGCCTCGATGTGGTCGGCGACGGCGACGACGACGAGACGCGTGCCGGGCCGGGTGGCACGCCAGCGGTGGAGCACCCCGCCGGAGAGGAACAGACTGTCGCCCTTCTCCAGCCGGTACGCCCGGCCCTCGGCCTCGACCTCCACGGCGCCGTCCACGACGTACATCAGCTCGTCGTTGCGGTGCTGGCACTCTCCTCCGGCGTCCTGCTCGCCGGTCAGCTCCACGCCGTGGAGCTGGTGGTGGCCGCGCACCAGGTGGCGCACGCCCGGTCCGGCGGCGAGGGTGTCCTCCTCCGCGCGGACGACGTCGACGACCCGGGCGGAGTCCGCGGCGGCCAGCAGCTCGGCACCGGTGGTCTCCAGGGCCTCGGCGACACGCTGGAGCGAGCGCATGCTGGGGCGCGCCCGCTCGTTCTCGATCTGGCTGAGGAAGGGCACGGAAAGGCCGCTGCGCTCTGCGACGGCGGCGAGCGTCAGATCCAGGGCCCTGCGCCGTCGGCGGACGGCGGAGCCGACGCGGAGTGTTTCCTTGTCTCCCATGACCTGATGTCCCTCCCTCCACTCTGTACCTTACGCACGTTCCCGGCACGGCAACCCACTGTTGTCACTGGAGTAACGACAAGGGCCCTGCCACGGAGTGTGACAGGGCCCTCACCGGTGGGGGGATTCATATGGTCTACTGCGGTGCCAGCCGGTCCACGATGCCGGGGTTCTTCGCCATCCAGGCCTTGACGGCCTCTTCCTCGTGGCCGGTGCCGCGCTTCTGGATCTCGTTCTCCAGACCGGCGAGCTGCTGCTCGCTCAGCCGGAAGTCCTTGAGCCACTTCGTGAGCTGCGGGTACTGCTCCGGGAACGCCTTGCTCGCGACGGTGTGGATGCGGTCGCCCTCGCCGAAGAGCTTCTTCGGGTCCTTCAGCTTGGTCAGCCCGTACTCGCTGTAGGCCCAGTGCGGGGTCCACAGCATGACCGCGATCGGCTCCTTCTTCGCGTACGCCCGCTTCAGCTCGGCGAGCATGCCGGGCGTGGAGCTGTCGACGACCTCGAACTCCTTGTCCAGCCCGTAGCCGGGCAGGACGTCGTTCTTCAGGATGTTCATGGTCTCGGTGCCGGGTTCGATGCCGACGACGCGGCCCTTGAACTCGCCGCCGCGGCCCTTGAGGTCCTCCAGCGAATCCACGCCCTCGACGTAGGAGGGGACCGCGATCTCCAGGGACGTCGGCCCGTACCAGGAGCCGATGTCGGTGAGCTTGTCACCGTACTTGTCCCAGTACTTCTTCTGGGTGCTCGGCAGCCAGCCGTCGAACTGGACGTCGATCTGCCCGCGGGACAGCGCCGTGTACATCGGGCCGACCTCGAACTGCTTGAGGTTCATCGTGTACCCGCGCTCCTCGAGGACCGCCTTCCACAGATAGGTGGCGGCGATGTCCTCCTCCCACGGGAACCAGGCGACGTTCAGGGCGCGCTCGCGCTCGTCCTCGCCTCCTTTGGCCGGCTTGCCGGCCTTGGCGACCGGGGTCCACTTGTCGGCGAGGCCCGGGTTCTCCTCGAGCCACGCGCGGACGGCGTCCTGCTCCTTGCCCTTGCCGGTCTCCTGGATCTTCGCCTCCAGACCGGTGAGCTGCTCCTCCGTCATCTTGAAGGTCTTCAGCCACTTGCCGACCTGCGGGTTCTCCTCGGAGAACCCCTTGCGGGCCAGGGTGTGGATGCCGTCGCCCTTGCCCCAGGTGCCCTTCGGGTCCTTGAGCTTCTTCAGGTCGTACGCGCTGTACGCCCAGTGCGGCGACCACAGGGTGGTGACGATGGGCTCCTTCTTGTCGTACGCCCGCTTCAGCTCGGCGAGCATGCCGGGCGTGGAGCCGTCGACGACCTCGAACTCGCCCTCCAGGCCGTACTCCTTGAGGACCTTGTCCTTGAGGATGCCCATCATTCCCGCGCTCGGCTCGATGCCGACGATCCGGCCCTTGAACCGGTCCGCCTTGCCCTTGAGGTCGTCGAGGGAGTCGACGCCCTTCACGTACGAGGGCACGGACAGCTCCAGGGAGGTGGGACCGTACCAGGAACCCATGTCCTCGAGCTTGTCCTGGTACTTGTCCCAGTACTGGGCGTGGGTGACGGGCAGCCAGGAGTCGGTCTGGAAGTCGATCTGACCGCCGGCGAGACCGGTGTAGAGCGATCCGGCCTCCAGCTGCTTGGCGTCGACCTCGAAGCCGCGCTGCTCCAGCATCTCCTTCCAGAGGAAGGTCGAGGCGATGCCCTCGTCCCACGGGATGTAGCCGAGGGAGACCTTCTTGCCCTGGCCCACGTTCGTGGCGTCCGAGGCGTCGGCGGACTTGGGGCCGCCGAAGAGGCCCATACCGCCCGCGACGAGCGCGAGGACGACAACGCCGACGACGGCGACGACGGGCTGGGGGCGGTGGTTCCAGATCTTCAGGCCACCGGTCACGGCCTTCGCCCTGGCGAGGGCCCGACGGCCGAGCGGCGAGACCTGGCGGCCCAGCGCACCGGTCATCCGGTCCAGGTACATGGCGAGGATGACGATGGAGATACCGGCCTCGAAGCCGAGACCGATGTCGACATTGCCGATGGCGCGGTAGACGGCGCCGCCGAGACCGCCGCCGCCGACCATGCCGGCGATGACCACCATGGACAGACCCAGCATGATCACCTGGTTGATACCGGCCATGATCGTGGGCAGGGCGAGCGGCAGCTGCACCCGGACCAGCGTGTTGCGCGGCGTCGTACCGAACGCCTCGGCGGCCTCCACCAGCTCCTTGTCGACCTGGCGGATACCGAGTTCGGTCATCCGCACGCCGGGCGGCAGGGCGAAGACGATGGTGGCGATGATGCCGGGCACCACGCCGACGCCGAAGAAGATGATGCCGGGGATCAGATAGACCATGGCCGGCATGGTCTGCATGAAGTCCAGGACCGGGCGGGTCACGGCGCTGACGGTCCTGGAACGGGACGCCCAGATGCCGAGCGGGATCGCGATCACCAGCGTGACGATCGTGGCGACGAGCACCAGCGAGAGGGTCGACATGGCGTCGTCCCACAGCTCGATGGAGTCGACCAGGGCGAAGCCGGCGAACGCGAGTCCGCCGGCGAGGAGTCCGCGCAGCCACCAGGCGACGACCGCGAGGATGCCCGCGAAGAGCAGCGGTTCCGGCGCGGACAGCACCGCGTCGATACCGTCGTACATCCCGGTGACGAGGGAGCTGATGGCGTCGAACAGCCAGGACAGATGGGACTGGAGCCAGTCGACACCGCTGTCGACCCAGTCGCCCAGGTGCAGCCTAGGCACTGGCGCTCACCTGCTTCGGCAGCCGGCGGACCGGGTTGTCGCAGGGCACGGGTTCGCCCGCCTCGTCACCGACGAAGCCGATCAGCCGGGACTGCGGTACGACACCGACGACCTCGCCCTCGGCGTTCCGCACCGCCACGGGGTGCGGGACGCGCGCGCTGACGGCGCACAGGTCCGCGACCAGGGTGTCGGTGGTGACGGTCTCACAGCCGCAGTCGGCCGCCTCGGGGCGCTGCGGATCGGTCATCACGGCGGAGGCCGTCAGCACCCGGGAGCGGTCCACGTCCTGGATGAACGAGGTCACGTAGTCGTTGGCGGGACGGACCAGGATGTCCTCGGCGGTGCCGAGCTGCACGATCCGGCCGTCACGCATCACCGCGATGCGGTCCCCGAGGCGCATGGCCTCGTTGAGGTCGTGCGTGATGAAGACGATCGTCTTCTTCAGCCGCTTCTGCAGTTCGAGCAGCTGGTCCTGCATGTCGCGGCGGATCAGCGGGTCGAGGGCGCTGAAGGACTCGTCCATCAGCAGCAGGTCGGCGTCGGTGGCGAGCGCACGGGCGAGGCCGACACGCTGCTGCATACCGCCCGAGAGCTCGTCCGGCCAGGACTTCTCCCAGCCGCCCAGGCCGGCCAGCTCCAGGGCCTCGGCGGCGCGGCGCTCACGCTCGGCGCGCGCGACACCCTGGACCTCCAGGCCGTAGCCGGCGTTCTCCAGGACGCTGCGGTGGGGGAAGAGCGCGAAGTGCTGGAACACCATGCTGATCTTGGTGGAGCGTACGGTGCGAAGCTCGCGCGCGCTGAGGGCGGTCAGGTCCTGGCCGTCGAAGAGGACGCGTCCGGCGGTCGGCTCCAGCAGCCCGTTGAGCATGCGCAGCAGCGTGGACTTCCCGGATCCCGAAAGACCCATGACGACGAAGATCTGACCCGGTTCGACGGCGAACGAGGCGTCGATCACCGCTGCAGTCGTTCCGTCGGCGCGGAGCTCGTCGCGGTCGGCGCCGCTTTCGAGCCTGCCTACCGCCTCATCGGGTCGTCGGCCGAACACCTTGTACAAGTGCTCGGCTTGCAGCCTGGACACATACACCTCACGCGTTGAACCGAAAAACGGCCCGCATCCCCCGCCGGCGGGCCGTGGAGCGGGCGGGTTCGGCCCGCTTCCCCGGGGTCGCATCCGGTTGAAGGCGCAACGGGTTCCGCTCCGGCGACGCGCCTGCCCCGGCGCTCCGGGGCCAAACGCGAGAGTGATCCAGTTCACGCGGGGGCCACCGGGCGGCCACGAAGGCACCGTTCCGCGCGGCCGGGCCCTGTGTCGGTGAGGTCGGCCCGGTGTCGGTGGGGCCGAGGAGTGTCAGTGGGCTGGGCCCGGTGCCGGTGAGGCCGAGGAGTGTCGGTCGGGTCGGGCCCGGTGTCGGTGCGGTGCGGCATCATTCGGACTGTGACGCGACGCCTGATGCTCCTCGACACCGCTTCCCTCTACTTCCGTGCGTACTACGGGGTCCCGGACTCCGTGCGCGCGCCCGACGGCACTCCGGTCAACGCGGTGCGCGGGCTGCTCGAATTCATCACCCGGCTGGTCCAGGACCATCGCCCGGACGACCTGGTGGCCTGCATGGACGCGGACTGGCGGCCGCACTGGCGGGTGGAGCTGATCCCTTCGTACAAGGCGCACCGGGTGGCGGAGGAGACCGAGACGGGCCCGGACGAGGAGGAGATCCCGGACACGCTGTCACCGCAGGTCCCGGTCATCGAGGACGTGCTGGACGCGTTCGGCATCGCCCGCGTCGGTGTCGCGGGGTACGAGGCGGACGACATCATCGGCACCCTCACCGGCCGCGCACCGGGCCCGGTCGACATCGTCACCGGCGACCGCGACCTCTACCAGCTGGTGGACGACGCCCGGGGGATCCGGGTGCTCTATCCGCTGAAGGGCGTCGGCCTGATGCAGACCACGGACGAGGCGGTGCTGCGCGAGAAGTACGGCGTGGACGGGCCGGGGTACGCGGATCTGGCCCTGCTGCGCGGAGACCCGAGCGACGGGCTCCCGGGGGTCCCGGGCATCGGCGAGAAGACGGCGGCGAAGCTGCTGGCCACGTACGGGGACCTGGCCGGGATCATGGCGGCCGTGGACGACCCGGGCTCCAAGCTCACTCCGTCGCAGCGCAAGCGGCTGGACGAGTCGCGCGCCTATGTGGCGGTCGCGCCGAAGGTGGTGCGGGTCGCCGGCGACGTGGCGGTGCCGGACTTCGACCCGGCGCTGCCGAAGGAGCCGCGGGACCCGGCCCGGCTGGAGGAGCTGGCTCTGCGCTGGGGCCTCGGCCGTGCCGTGTCCCGGTTGCGGACGGAGCTGGCGGCCGCGAGTTCCAGCGACTGAGGTGTTAACTTAGGCAAGCCTAAGCATCTACAGTCAGCAGGGGAGACCGCCGTGGCAGAGACACCCGCCCGAAAGGCACCGCAGATCCACGAGGCACGGGTGCTGCGTACGGAACGGATCACGCCGCACATGGTGCGCCTCGTGCTGGGCGGCGAAGGGCTGGCGTCCTTCGGCACGGAGGGGTTCACCGACCACTACGTGAAGGTCGTCTTTCCGGTGCCGGGAGTGACGTACCCCGAGCCGTTCGACATGACCCGGATCCGTGAGGAGCTCCCTCGCGACCAGTGGCCCAGCAACCGCACCTACACGGTGCGTTCGTGGGACCCGGTGCACCGCGAGCTGGTGATCGACTTCGTCGTCCACGGCGACGAGGGACTCGCGGGTCCGTGGGCGGCCCGCGTCCAGCCCGGCGAGACCGTACGACTGCTCGGTCCCGGCGGCGGTTACGCGCCGGACCCGGCGGCGGACTGGCATCTGCTGGCGGGCGACGAGAGCGCCCTCCCGGCGATCGCGGCGGCACTGGAGCAGATGCCGGTGGGCGCGGTGGTCCACGCCTTCGTCGAGATCTCCGGGCCCGAGGAGGAGCAGAAGATCACCACCCCGGACGGAGTCACGGTCACCTGGCTCCACCGTGGTGCCCGCCCCTTCGGCGAACCGCTGATCGCGGCGGTGCGCGAGCTGGAGTTCCCCGCGGGCGACGTGCACGCGTTCGTCCACGGCGAGGCGGGAGCGGTGAAGGAACTGCGCCGGTACCTCCGCCTGGAGCGGGGCATTCCGCTGACGCGGCTGTCCATTTCGGGCTACTGGCGGCTGGGCAAGTCGGATGAGGCCTGGCGCGCGATCAAGCGCGAGTGGAACGCGGAGGTGGAGCGGGAGCAGGAGGGGTGACCGCCCCGGAAGGGGGTGACCTCCCGCCGGTTGTCCCGTAGGGGACGACCGGCCCGCTCTCGTCCGCGGCCCGGCGAACGGCCCGCGATCCGCCGCACCTGAGGGCTCTGCACGTGAGGGCTGCGCGTCCTCGGCTGTACGTGGGGCCGCCCGTGCCCGGCCGTGTGGAGGGTGCCCGTCCTCGGGCTCTCCTGCGTGCCTGCGGCCCTGTTTCCCTCCGGCGAGCCCTCCCCCGACGACCCCCGTCCCGCCCCGTATGCCGTCGCCGCGCGTCCCGAGCCGCCCACGCGAGAAACACGCAGGTAAAAACTTCCGCCGGACAGCAGTCAGGACGCGCTTCCGTTCCGTATATGGAAGGTGAGCGCGGGCGAGGGGAGAGCGGTGAAGGAAGCGATACGCATCACAGGGGCACCACCTGCGGGGCCGGGACTCGACGAGTTGCTCGTCCGGGTGGCGCGCGGCGACCAGGCGGCGTTCTCCCGGGTGTACGACGCGGTCTCGGGTCCCGTACTCGGCGTAGTACGCGGCGTGTTGCGCGATCCGGCGCAGTCCGAGGAGGTCACCCAGGAGGTGCTCGTCGAGCTGTGGCGCACCGCCGCGCGCTACCAGCCCTCCCGTGGCTCCGCGCTGACCTGGACCCTCACCCTCGCCCACCGTCGCGCCGTGGACCGGGTACGCTCCGCCCAGGCCGCGGTGGAGCGGGAGCAGAAGGCCGCGCGGCTCGGTGGGACGCCGGCGTTCGACGATGTCGTCGAGCAGGTCGAGGCCCGGCTCGAACGGGAGCAGGTACGGCGCTGTCTGCGCACGCTGACCGAGCTCCAGCGCCAGTCGGTGACCCTCGCCTACTACCGCGGGCTCGCCTACCGCGAGGTGGCGGAACTGCTGTCGGTGCCGCTGGGCACCGTGAAGACCCGTATGCGCGACGGACTGATCCGTCTGCGCGACTGTCTGGGAGTGAACGCATGAGCGCGGCGGCGAAGGGCGCAGGGCGGGATGCCGAGCTGCACACGCTCACCGGCGCGTACGCCCTGAACGCGCTCGGCGACCGGGAACGCGCACGCTTCGAGCGGCACCTCGACGCGTGCCCGGCCTGCGAGCAGGAGGTACGGGAACTCGGCGCCACCGCGGCACGACTGGGCCTCGCCGTCGCCGATCCCCCGATGCCCGCGATGAAGTCCCAGGTGCTGGCGCGGATCGCGACGGTGCGCCAGGAGCCTCCGACGGTCGCCGGTCCGGACACGACCGCGGGATACGGGCATGTCCGCACCCCCGTCCGCAGGGCCCGCCCGGCGGGGCGCCGCAGGTTCCCCCGCTTCGTCCTCGCCGCCTGTCTCGCGGCGGTCGCCGGGCTCGGGGGCGTCGCGTTCTGGCAGCAGCGCGCCGCCGAGGATGCCGCCGCCGAGGCACGGAAGGCGACCACCCTGGCTCAGCAGCGGACCGAGGCGCTCGCCGACGTGCTCACCGCTACCGACGTACGCACCACGAGCACATCGCTCGGCGACGGAGCGACCGGCACGGTGGCCGTCTCCCGCGACCGCGACCAGGCCGTCTTCCTGGCCTCCGGACTGCCGGAACCGGGCAGCGGCAAGGTCTACCAACTGTGGTTCGCCGACGACGGCACCATGCGCCCGGCCGGACTGCTGGAGTCGTCCGGCGCGCCGGAGGCACTGCTCATGGACGGCCCGGTGGACGGGGCGACGGGCATGGGCATCACCGTCGAGCCGGCGGGCGGCTCGACGAAACCGACCACCACACCCCTGGGGCTGCTGAACTTCCCGGCGGTGTAGGTGCATTGATCACAGCGCCGCCTCCCGGAGCCAGCGGTGGGCGGCACGTACCGTGAGTCGAGGCGGACCTACGATGGGCCCATGCGCATGACAGACAGGGCGATCGGGGCGGTGGTCGGCTCCGCGGTGGGCGACGCGCTGGGCGCGCCCTTCGAGTTCGGGCTCGCGGGCGTGTACACGGCCAAGTTCCCGGACGGCGTGGGCGAGATGTGCGGGGGTGGCGGCTGGGACCCCGGGGAGGCCACCGACGACACACAGATGGCCGTCCTCGTCGGCGAATCCCTGCTGGAGCGGGGCGGACTCGAACCCGCGGACATGTTCGGGCGCTTCCGCCGCTGGGCCGCGGCAGGGCCGAAGGACATCGGTCTCCAGACCGAGCAGGTCCTCGGCGGCGGCGAGCCGTGGGATCTGGCGGCCACGTTGCACTTCCAGGTCAACGGCCGTGCGGCGGGCAACGGTTCGCTGATGCGTGCGGCGACGTCCGCGGTGTACTTCGCGGGCGACGGGCGCGACGTCACGATGGCCGCGGCCCGGCGGATCGCCGCCCTGACGCACGGCGACCCTGCCGCATGGGAGGGCACGGCGGTCCTCCACGAACTGATCCGGGTCGCCCTTGACGGGGGCGATCCGGTCGATGCGGTGCCGGACGCTCTGGCCGAGGTGCACGAGGACCATCGGGAGCGCTGGGCCACCGCGCTGGCGCCCGGTTGGCACCCGGACGACGCGACCGAGTTCAACGGCGCGGTGTGGCCGTGCCTCGGCTCGGCGCTGTGGACGCTACGGACGACGACGTCGTTCGAGGAGTCGCTCGGCGCCGCGATCGATCTGGGCGGCGACACGGACACGGTCGCGGCGGTCACGGGAGCGCTGGCGGGCGCGGTGTACGGCGCCGCCGCGATCCCGGAGCGCTGGACCTGCGCCCTCCACGTCCCCCTGCCCGGGCACGGCTCGCGTGTCCTGCGCACCCAGGACCTGGCGGCTCTGGCGACGGCCCTGGTCGGCTAGGCGAGCCGGCGGCTCACCCCGTACCGGCGGTCCGGCGATCCGCGGTGCTGCGTCCGCCGTCGCGGAGGCGTGGGCCGCCCGGGCCTCGCTGAACTGCGCCTACGCGGTGCGCCGCCCCCCCCCCGGGGGGGCGCCCCCCCCGGTCCGGGGAAACCCCGGCGCAGCCCCCCCCGCGGGGCGCCCCCACCCCCCGCCGCCCGGCCGCGACCCCCGGGGGGGGGGGGGGGGGCCCGGGGGGGGGGGGGGGCCGGGGGGGGGGGGGGGGGGGCGCCGCGGGGCGTCTCTCCCGGGCCCCGGGGGGGGCCCCCCCCGGGGGGGGGGGGCCCCCCACCGCACGTTCCGGAGAATCCCGGGATCAGCCGACCGAGCTGTACGCCACCACGCCGCGCAGCAGTGCCTCGACCGCCTTGCGTGCGTTGCGGGTCACGGTCGACTGCTCCACGGGTGCCGCGGCCGCGATCTGGCCCAGTACGTCGATGACCTGCTTGCACCAGCGCACGAAGTCGCCGGCCGGCATCTCCGCCTCGCGCAGGACCTCGTCCAGACCCTTGCCCGAGGCCCATTCGTACGCGGCCCAGGCGAAGCCGAGGTCGGGCTCGCGCTGTCCCACTCCCTCGGCCTGGTTGATGCGGAACTCCTCCTCCAGCGCGTCCAGCCGGCCCCAGATGCGCACCATCTCGCCGAGCGCGGCCTTCGCCTTGCCCGGCGGCACCTTGGGCGCCACCGCGTCATCGGCCTGGCGCGCCTCGTACACCAACGCCGAGACACACGCGGCCAGTTCGGCGGGGCTGAGCCCCTCCCACACCCGTTCGCGCAGGCATTCGCTCGCCAGCAGGTCCAGCTCGCCGTAGAGCCTGGCCAGCCTCCTGCCGTGCTGGGTGACCTCGTCCTCGCGGAGGTAGTCCATCTCCGTCAGCAGCGCGACGATGCGGTCGAAGGTCCGGGCGATCGTGTTCGTCCGGCCCTCGATGCGGCGCTCCAGCTGGCGGGTGTCGCGCTGGAGCCGGTGGTAGCGCTCGGCCCAGCGGGCGTGGTCCTCACGCTCGTCGCAGCCGTGGCAGGGATGGGCGCGGATCTCCTTGCGCAGCCGGGCGATCTCCCGGTCGTCCGCGGCCTCGGCACGCGGCCTGCGGTGCCGGTCGGGCACGATGTGCCCGGCCTTGGTCCGCAGGGCGGACGCGAGGTCCCGGCGGGACTGCGGCGAGCGCGGATTGAAGGACTTGGGGATCCGCATCCGCTCCAGCGGCTCGACAGGGACCGGGAAGTCCATCGAGGCGAGCCGCTTGACCTGCCGCTCGGCGGTCAGCACGAGCGGGCGGGGACCGTCGTGGTACTCGTATCCGCGGTGGCTGTTGGACCGGCCGGCCGGCAGGCCGGGGTCGAGGACCAGGGCCAGCCCGGCGAACTTGCCGGTGGGGACGTGGATGACATCGCCCGGCTTGAGCTTCTCCAGCGAGTCCGCGGCGGCCACCCGGCGCTGCGCCGCGCCCTGCTTGGCCAGTTCGGTCTCACGGTCCTTCAGGTCCCGCCGCAGCCGTGCGTACTCCTCGAAGTCGCCGAGGTGGCAGGTCATGCCCTCCCGGTAGCCGGAGAGCCCTTCCTCGTTGCGCTGCACCTGGCGTGAGATGCCCACGACCGACCTGTCCGCCTGGAACTGCGCGAACGACGTCTCGAGCAGCTCGCGCGAGCGGTGCCGGCCGAACTGGTGCACGAGGTTCACCGCCATGTTGTACGACGGCTTGAAGCTGGAGCGGAGCGGATACGTGCGCGTGCCGGCGAGTCCGGCGAGTGCGCCCGGGTCCATCCCGCGCTGCCACAGCACGACGGCATGGCCCTCGACGTCGATGCCGCGCCGGCCGGCGCGGCCGGTCAACTGGGTGTACTCGCCAGGGGTGATGTCGGCGTGCTGCTCGCCGTTCCACTTGACGAGCTTCTCCAGCACGACCGATCTTGCGGGCATGTTGATGCCGAGCGCCAGGGTCTCGGTGGCGAAGACGGCCTTGACGAGGCCACGGACGAAGAGTTCCTCGACAACTTCCTTGAACGTCGGGAGCATTCCGGCGTGGTGCGCGGCTATGCCCCGCTCCAGGCCCTCCAACCACTCGTAGTAGCCGAGGACATGGAGATCCTCACCGGGGATGGAGGCGGTGCGCTGCTCGACGATCTCCCGCACCCTCTGGCGCGACTCCTCGTCGTTGAGCCGGAGGCCCGCGTACATGCACTGCTGGACGGCGGCCTGGCAGCCGGCGCGGCTGAAGATGAACGTGATGGCGGGCAGCAGCCCTTCCGCGTCCAGCCGCTCGATGACCTCGGGCCTGCCGGGGGTCCAGATGCGCCCGCGCTGTCTGCGCTCACGCTCCCGGTCGGCCTCGCGGACCATCTTGCCGCGGCGGCGTTCGCGCGGGTTGTAGGTCCGCGAGTTCTCCATCCGGGCCATGCGGACGAGGTCGGGGTTGACCTCGCGGCGGGCGGCGCCCCGGCCACCGTGGTCGGTCTCCTCCTCGAACAGGTCGTACATCCGGCGTCCGGCGAGGACGTGCTGCCACAGGGGCACGGGCCGGGACTCGGAGACGATCACCTCGGTGTCGCCACGGACGGTGTCCAGCCAGTCACCGAACTCCTCGGCATTGGACACGGTGGCCGAGAGGGACACCAGCGTCACGGAGTCGGGGAGGTGGATGATCACTTCCTCCCAGACGGCGCCCCGGAAGCGGTCCGAGAGGTAGTGCACCTCGTCCATGACCACATAGCCGAGGCCGCGCAGCGACTGGGAGCCCGCGTACAGCATGTTGCGCAGGACCTCGGTGGTCATGACGACCACGGGGGCTTCGGAGTTGACGCTGTTGTCCCCGGTGAGGAGGCCGACCTTCTCCGGGCCGTACCGCTTCACCAGATCCGAGTACTTCTGGTTGGACAGCGCCTTGATGGGCGTCGTGTAGAAACACTTGCGTCCCTGGGCCAGTGCGAGATGCACGGCGAACTCGCCCACGATGGTCTTGCCGGAGCCCGTGGGGGCCGCGACGAGCACGCCCTTTCCGGCCTCCAGGGCCTCGCAGGCCTCGATCTGGAAGGGATCCAGACCGAACTCGTACAGGTCGCGGAAGGGAGCGAGCGCGGTGGCCTGCTCGGCGGCACGGATCCGCGCAGCGGCGTATCGCTCAGCTGGTGAGAGGTCCTCTGTCATCTTGCTGTCGAGCCTACCCGTCGCCTCCGACAGTGGGCTCGATCTTTAAAGCAGCGAGGGTGCCCGGCTCCCGCCGGGCACCCTCCGCGCGTTCTCCGCCCGGGAGATCACGTGACGTCGTCGTATCCGTTCACACGGTCACGCCCGGGGCTCGACTGCTCGGGCAGCGCGAGGGCCGCCGAGACCGGCTCGGGCCTCAGGTCGACCTCGGACGCCTCGTCGTCGGCCAGGCCCCGGTCCGGGTTGCTGCGCCGTCGCCGCATGTCGTTGACGAGCGAGAAGCCCACGGCCATGAAGTAGAGGACGGTGATCGGCCCGGCGAGCGCGATCATGCCGACGGGGTCCGTCGTCGGTGTGATCACGGCGCCGAAGACGAAGACGCCCATGATGACGGCACGCCACCACCCGAGCATGCGCCGGCCGGTCAGCAGGCCGGTGAGATTGAGCATCACCAGCACCAGGGGCAGCTCGAAGGCGAGCCCGAAGACGAGCACCATCCGCAGGGTGAAGTCGAGGACGTCGCCGAGCGAGAGGATGTTCGCCGACCCTTCCGGCGTGAGGCTGATGAGCACCTTCACGCTGATGGGAAGGATGAGGTAGGCGAGGTACGCACCCGCGGTGAAGAGGGGTACCGCCGCGCCGACGAAGGCGTAGGTGTACTTCTTCTCGTTCCTGTGCAGGCCCGGCGCCACGAAGGCCCAGAGCTGGTACAGCCAGACCGGGCTCGCGACGACCAGACCCGTGGTGAGGCTCAGCTGGATCGTCGTGCTGAACGGCGCCATCAGCGTGTTGAAGGAGACGATCGCGCAGTTGCCGCCGTCGCTGGTGACGCCCGGCCCGCACGTGGGCACGGACTTCGTCAGGAACTGCATCAGGTCCTGGCTGTACACGAGGGCCACGATCGTGACCGCCACGATGGCGAGCAGACCCTTCGCGAGCCGGTTCCTCAGCTCACGCAGATGTTCCCCGAGCGGCATCCGCCCCTCGGGGTCCTTCTCCTCTTTGCGGGCAGACTTGAGCAACCCACGTCCTCATCTCGTGCGGCAGGCCGCCGACCAGCGGCGGCCGCGGCGGACCTGGGTCAGCGCTTGGTGGTGTCCGTCGGCTCGGTCACGGGACGCGAGCTGGTCACATCACCGGGCGCGGCCTGGATCGTGCGGGGCGCGGACGTGGTCTGGTCCTGGGCGGAGCCGGGCACCGGCGGGTCGGCCGGGGCGCTCTTCTGGTCGTCCGACTTCATCGCCTTGGCCTCGCTCTTGAGGATCCGCGCCGACTTGCCCAGGGAACGAGCCATGTCGGGGAGCTTCTTGGCGCCGAAGAGCAGGATGATGACGACGAGGATGAGAATGATCTCGGTGGGGCCGAGCCTACCCATAGCTGTTTACCTTCTTCACCGAGGCGACAGTAAGTGCATCAGCCCGGTCGTCGGGCATACGTCCGACCACCGCGCTGCAAGCGATCGTAACCCGCAGCGGTGAACGCAGGGCAATGCCCGTGCAGATTCGGCATTGCAGCCCGCGGCCCGGCTGCCGGAACGATTCGTGCAGCGTACCGCCCCTTGCGCCGCCGGTGGAGACCGCGCTGCTACCTCAGCGTCTCGCCCGTCCGCGCCAGGTTCATCGCCGCCTTCTCCAGGTCCTCGGCCGCGTGATTGATCCGTTCCGTCGTCGCCGCCACCTGGCGGCCGAGGCGCTGGGCCTCCAGGAAGACGCGGATGCCGAGGACGCCGAGGACGGCGATGCCGAGGAATCCCAGGGCGATGGCGAGCATGGGCCAGAACATGGTGCAGAGCCTAGGGGTCGGGGAGAGATCGGAGGGGGAGATCAGACCGTGGAGTGGAGGCGCAGCGTCCGCACTCCGCCGCCCGTGAGGAGCTCGATGATCCGCTCCCCCGCGGGCTTGCGCACCGCCGTCCCGCACTCGGGACAGGTGAACGAGTAGAACGTGGTCCGCCGGCTCGCGCCGATCGCGAGCCGCAGAGCGCCCGCCGCGAGCTCGAGGCGGGCCCGGCAGTCGGGGCAGGCGGCCTTGAACAGAACCGGGACCTTGGGCACCGGAACGCCGGGCAGCACGGACATGTCCCTCATCGTTTCCATTCGGTCGCGGTCGTCAGTCCTGGCCGTCGTACGCGGCGAGCGCCTCACGCGCCGCCCGCCGGGCGCTGTCCGCCAGGTCCTGCGGGGCGACGATCCGGCCGTCGCGTCCCAGGCGCAGCGCGAGCCGCCGCAGCGACGCGGGGTCGGGGGTGCGCAGGGTGATCCGCAGACCGCCGTCGGGCTGCTCCTCCGCGCTGTCGTGCGGGTAGTACTCGGCCACCCAGCGGCCGCCGGGCCCGACCTCGACCACGACCTCCGGGTCCTCGGCCGACGGCTGCACCAGGCCTTCGGACAGGTCGCGCAGCTCCATCTCGGGCGGCGCGGACGGCTCGTCGAGCAGCCGGATCTCGGCCACCCGGTCGAGCCGGAAGGTCCGGCGCGCCTCGGAGAGGTAGCACCAGGCCTCCATGTACGTGTGGCCGACGGCGAACAGCCGGATCGGGTCGACCTCACGCTCGGTGAGTTCGTCGCGCGCCGGGGAGTAGTAGCGCAGCCACAGCCTGCGACGCTCGGAGATCGCGCGGTCGACGTCGGCGAAGACGCCGCCCTCGGACTCGAAGGTCACCGACAGCCGGGAGCTGGCGCCCGCCGCCTCGCCGGCCGCGGCCTCCAGCTTGGCGGTGGCCCGCAGCAGTGCCTCGCGGTCGCCCTCGCGCAGCCCTGGAAGCGTGGCGACGGCGCGCGCCGCGACCAGCAGCGCGGTCGCCTCGTCGGCGGCCAGCCGGAGCGGCTCCGCGACATCGTCCGGGTTGTGCCACCAGATCCGGTCGCCGTCCGTGTCGATGTCGAGCAGATCGCCGCCCCGGAAGCTGGTCCCGCACATGGGCAGCACGTCGAGGTCGGAGATCAGTTCGTCCTCGGTGATCCCGAAGGCCCGTGCGACGTCCCCGACGCGTGCTCCGGGGCGCTCGCGCAGATAGGTCACCAGCGAGAGCATCCGCCGGGTCTGGTCGATGGCGTTCGCGGCCATGCTTGTACGAGTCCCCCTCAGCCCTTGGCCACGGCACGCAGCCGGTCCACGACATCGGCCCGCAGATCGGCGGGCTCCAGTACGACGACGTCCGGCCCGAACTCCACGAGCCAGGCGTCGAGTCCGTGTCCGTACGGAATCTCCAACTCGTCCCAGCCGTCGAAAAGTTCCCGTACGGAGGTGGCACGCGCGCGCAGCGGGTAGCCGGCCCCGGCGCGCAGCCTGATCCGCGCGGTGCGGGTGGCGGTCTCCCCGGCCCAGCTCTCGACGGTCTCCCGCACGGTGACCACGTCGGGCACGGTGGCCGTGAAGGAGGCGGCGCGCGAGCGGACCTTGCCGGTGATCCGGGAGAGCCGGAAGACGCGCTCGGCGCCCCGGTCGCGGTCCCAGCCCGCGAGGTACCAGTGGCCGCGCCAGCACTCCAGCGTCCAGGGCTCGACCTGGCGGGTCTCGGGCCGTACGGCGTTGGACTTGCGGTAGTCGAAGGTGACGGGCCGGCGGTCGCGGCAGGCCAGCATCAGCGGCTCGAAGGCGGCCTCGTGGACGGGGATGCGCGTTTCGAGGGCGCTGTGCTGCGCCTCGTACGCGTCCTCGGCCTCGGGCATGCCGGCCGCGCGCAGCTTCTGGAGGGCTCCGCTGGCCGCTCCGGCGAGCCGGGCCTGCTGCCAGACCCTGGCGGCCAGGCCGAGCGCCGCGGCCTCCTCGGCGTCGAGGGTGATGGGCGGGAGCCGGTTGGAGTCCCTGCGGGCGAGATAGCCGGTCTCGCCGTCGAGGTTGTCCACGGTGGCGATGACCAGTCCGAGCTCGCGGAGGTCGTCCTTGTCGCGTTCGAACATGCGGTTGAAGGCGTCGTCGGAACCGGCTTCGAGATAGGCCTCTATGGACCCGCGCAGTTCCCGCTTGCTGAGCGGCCGACGCGTCCCGAGCAGACACAGCGCCAGATTCATCAGCCGCTCGGCCTTGGCAATGGCCATCGACGCCCAACCCGCCCTTCCTCGCACGTCCTCTGATCGTCGAACCTACCGCTACGGAGCGTCGTGGCAAAAGCGTGGGGCCCACGCCTGGAAGGCATGGGCCCCACGGTGACCGGTCGGGAACCGGTTGCGATCAGATCGCGACCAGGTCGCAGACGAAGATCAGCGCCTCGCCCGGGGCGATGAGGCCGCCACCGGCGCCGCGGTCGCCGTACGCGAGGTGCGCGGGAATGATCAGCTGGCGGCGGCCGCCGACCTTCATGCCCTGCACTCCCTGGTCCCAGCCCTTGATGACCTGGCCGATGCCGAGCTGGAACTGCAGCGGGGTGCCGCGGTTCCAGGACGCGTCGAACTCCTCGCCGGTGGAGAAGGCCACGCCCACGTAGTGGACGGAGACCGTGTCGCCCGCCTTGGCCTGAGGGCCGTCGCCCTCCCAGATGTCCTTGATCTCCAGGTCGGCCGGCGGCTCGCCGCCCGGGAAGTCGATCTCGGGCTTCTCGATGCTCACGTGTTGCTCCTTGCGTTCTTTGTGCGAGTCAACGCGGACAGTCTTACAGAACCGCCAGGATGTCGACGGAGAAGACCAGCGTGGACTTGGCCGGGATCGGGCCCTGGGCCTGGTCGCCGTAAGCCATGTCCGGCGGCACGACGAGGAGGACGCGGCTGCCGACCTTCTTGCCCTCCAGGCCCTTCGACCAGCCCGGGATGACGTTGGCGAGCGGGAAGGTGACCGGAGCGCCCTTGGAGTAGCTGCTGTCGAACTCCTTGCCGTCCTTCCACAGGACGCCCTTGTACTGCACGGCGACGGTGTCGCCCGCCTTCACCGCCGGGCCGCTGCCCTCGATCACGTAGTTCGAGACGAGCTTGGTGGGCGCGGGCTTCTGGGGGACGGTGATCGACGGGGCCTTGCCGTCGGTGTTCGTACCGACCTTGGGCAGGTCGAGGTTGTCCTGGGCGACGTCGGTGCCCTTGGCGGTGGTGGGGAGGGTCGTCCCCTTCACGATGTCCATGACGAACACCAGCGTGGCGTTGGGCGGGATGTCTCCCTGGCCCGAGGCGCCGTAACCGAGCGCGGGCGGGATGGACACCTCCAGCCGGCTGCCGACCTTCTGGCCGTCGAGGGCCTTCTGCCAGCCCTCGATGACTCCGCCGCCGCCGATCGTCACCGGGAACGGCTCACCACGGTCGAAGCTGTTGTCGAACGGCTTGTCGCCGTCCCACAGCTGGCCGAGGTAGTTGACCTGGGCCTGGTCGCCCTTCTTCAGGGTCTGCCCCTTGCCCTCGCTGATGACCTCGACCTTCAGGTCCTTGGGCGGTTTGCCCTCGCCCTTGGCGAGAGTGGGCTTCTCGCCGAACTTCTGACCCGCTGTGATGGCGGGCAGTCCGTTCGACGTCGAGGCGGAGTCGGAGCCCTTGTCGTCACCGCATGCCGCTGTGGAGAGCAGCAGCAGGGGCACGACGAGTAGGCCGGCAAGTCGGCGCACGTGTTCCTCAGATCTCAGACGGCACTTCGGTCGCTCGACACTCTAGGCCGTGCCAAGGGCCCCGCACGAGAAACGTACGGGGCCCGGGTGACTCTCCGGCGCTGCTGTTCCCCGGTCGGGGGGACCTACATTCCGGCGATCAGCTTCTCCACCCGGTCGTCGACCGACCGGAAGGGGTCCTTGCACAACACGGTGCGCTGTGCCTGGTCGTTGAGCTTGAGGTGGACCCAGTCGACGGTGAAGTCCCGGCGCTGCTCCTGCGCGCGGCGGATGAAGTCCCCGCGCAGTCGTGCCCTGGTGGTCTGCGGGGGCACGGACTTGCCCTCGAAGATTTTGAGGTCGTTGCAGATCCGGGTGGCCTGGCCCCTCTTCTCCAGGAGGTAGTAGAGCCCGCGGCGGCGGTGGATGTCGTGGTAGGCGAGGTCTATCTGGGCGACCCGCGGGTGCGACATCGTCATGTTGTGCTTGGCCCGGTACCGCTCGATGAGCTTGTACTTCATCACCCAGTCGATCTCGGTGCCGATCCGGTCGAGGTCCTCCTCCTCGATGGCCTCGAGGGTGCGGCCCCACAGCTCCAGGACCTGGGCGACCGTGCCGGTGCGGATGCCCCGGCGGTCCACGAAGTCGACGGCCTTCTCGTAGTACTCGCGCTGGACCTCCAGGGCGGAGGCCTCACGGCCGCTGGCCAGACGGACCTTGCGCTGACCGGTGATGTCGTGGCTGACTTCGCGGATCGCCCGGATCGGGTTCTCCAGCGTCAGGTCACGCATCACCGTGCCCGCCTCGATCATGCGCAGCACGAGGTCGGTGGCGCCGACCTTGAGCAGCATCGTCGTCTCCGACATGTTCGAATCGCCGACGATGACATGGAGGCGGCGGTAGCGCTCGGCATCCGCGTGGGGTTCGTCCCGGGTGTTGATGATGGGCCGGGAACGGGTGGTGGCGGAACTGACGCCCTCCCAGATGTGCTCGGCACGCTGGCTGACGCAGTAGACGGCGCCCCGTGGGGTCTGGAGCACCTTTCCCGCACCGCAGAGGAGCTGACGGGTGACGAGAAACGGGATGAGGATGTCCGCGAGCCGGGAGAACTCTCCGTGGCGGGCGACGAGGTAGTTCTCGTGGCAGCCGTAGGAGTTTCCCGCCGAATCGGTGTTGTTCTTGAAGAGATAGACGTCGCCCGCGATTCCCTCCTCGTGCAGGCGGCGTTCGGCGTCGACGAGCAGGCCTTCGAGGATGCGCTCGCCGGCCTTGTCGTGGGTGACCAGTTCGGTCACGTTGTCACATTCGGGAGTTGCATATTCCGGATGTGAGCCCACGTCGAGGTAGAGGCGGGCACCGTTGCGCAGGAAGACGTTGCTGCTGCGGCCCCATGACACAACTCGGCGGAAGAGGTAGCGCGCCACTTCGTCAGGTGACAGTCGGCGCTGTCCCCTGAACGTGCACGTGACGCCGTACTCGTTCTCCAGCCCGAAAATGCGGCGGTCCATGACTGAACATTACGCCCGATGGCCTGAGCTGAAACCGGGTTCGACAGCACCGCTTCGATCATTTTCATCCATCGACGCGATGTGTTCGGTGCGGCCGGGAGCTGCGAGGACCCTGCCGGTGGCCAGCAGGACGAACAGTGCGGCGATGCCGCCGAAGCCGGCGACGGCGAAGCCCGCGCTGGTCCCGCCCAGTTCCACCGCCGGGCCGGCGGCGGCCGTGCCGACCGCCGCGCCCACCCCGAAGGTGGTCACGAGCCAGGAGAACGCCTCGGTGACGGTGCCCCTGGGGGCGTGCCGGTCGACGACGATGAACGCGCAGGCGATCGCGGGTGCCAGGAACACACCGGAGACGACACCGAGCACGGTCATCGCGGGGACACCGGGGGTGAGCACGAGCGGCAGATAGCCGAGCGCCAGCAGGCCGGTGATGACGCGCAGTCGCCGCTCGGGGGCGCCCGCCCAGGTGCGGGCGCCGTAGACGACGCCGCCGACGAGCGCGCCGAGGCCGAGGGCGGCCATGAACCATCCGTACACGGATGCGCGGCCGTGGTCGTCGGCGTACCCGAAGGCGGCGACGGTGATGGAGCCGAGGGCGAGACCGACGAAGAAGAACGAGCCGAGCAGGGCGAGCAGACCGGGTGAGCGCAGGGCGCCCAGCCAGTGGGCCTCGCGGGGCGCGGATTGCCAGGTCCGGGAGGGTTCGGAGACCACCACGGAGAGCGCGCCGAGGACACCGAGGACGTTGATGACGAGGAGTGCCGCGGCGGGTGACAGCAGCCATACGAGGAGCGTCACCAGCAACGGACCGACGGTGAACATGACTTCCTGGGCGATCGCGTCCATGGCGTAGGCGCGGTGGACCCGGTCCTCGCGGTGTCCGAGAACACCGGGCCACAGGGCGCGCAGTCCCCCTTCGAGGGGCGGGGTGAAGAATCCGGCGACGGCGACGGCCGCGTACGCCGCGGGGAGCGAGGCGATGCCGGTGAGGGCGAAGACCGTCATGCCGAGCGCGGAGACGACGGCGGCGGGGAGCTGGACGCGGGGCTGCCCGCGCAGGTCGACCAGACGGCCGAGGAGCGGCTGTCCGGCGGCGGTGGCGAGTCCGTAGACGGCCGCGAGGGCGCCGGCCAGCGTGTAGCTGCCGCCCTCGGCGCGGACGAAGAAGACGATCGCGATATGGGCGATGCCGTTCGGCAGGCGGCCCACGAGCGTGCCCGTGAGCAGGCGCGCCGCATGGGGGGCCTTGAGGATGTCCGCGTACCCGGAGAGTCCGGCTCCCATCGCTTCTGCCTCTTCCTCTCGGCGCCGCGAGGACGTTTTACGTATAACTTGATGGGTCATACGTACCATGTCCGCAGGCCGGGAGTCCATTCCGCGGCGCACGGGAAACAGAGCGCGGAGGCGAGTGTGCAGACCCGGGAGCCCGTCGGCGGCGCGCGGCCGACCAGCAGGGACGTGGCGCGGGCGGCCGGGGTGTCACAGGCCACGGTCTCGCTGGTGCTGGGCGGCAAGTGGCGGGGCCGGGTCTCCGAGCGCACCGCCGGGCTGGTGCGCGAGGCTGCCCGCGAACTCGGCTACCGGCCGAATCTCGCCGCCCGCAATCTCCGGCTCGGCCGGACCCGGACCGCGCTCCTCGTGGTGCCGGCGCTGACCAACGAGTTCTTCGCCCGCGTGTACGCGGGCGCGGCCGCGGTCGCCGCCGAGCACGGCTTCGGGGTCGTCGTGTACCCCTCCCCCGAAGGCGTCGGTCCCGCGCGGGACCCCTTCGCGTCCGCACGGGCAGCGCTGGACGGGGTGATCGCCTCCTCCATGGCGGCCGGGGCTCTGGACGCGATCCGCGGGGCCGACCTGCCGCTGGTGATGCTCGACAGCGACCCGGCGGATCCCGCCTCGGCGGCGCAGGTCAACCTCGACATCGCCGACGGTATGCGGCAGGTGACGGACCATCTGCTCGGCCTCGGCCACCGGCGCTTCGTGCATCTCGCCTCGGCAGTGCCCTCGTGGACCTTCGAGGTACGGGCCCGGGCACTGGCGGCGGCGCTGGGCCCGGCCCCGGGCGCGGAGCTGCGCACGGTGCCGGCGCCGCTCGACGTCAGCGGTGCCCGGGCGGCCACCGAACGGGCACTCACCGGGGCGGCGCCCCGGCCCACCGCGCTGATCTGCGACGACGACATCCTCGCGGCGGGGGCGTGCAAGGCCGTCCGCCGTCTCGGGCTGCGGGTTCCGGAGGATGTCTCGGTGACGGGCTTCGACGATCTGGCGCTGGCGACGGCGCTGGAGCCCGAGCTCACGACGGTGCGGCTGCCGGCCGAGCGGGTGGGCGAGGAGGGCATGTCCGCGCTGCTCTGCGTACTGCGCGGCGAGTCCCCGGCACCCGCGGCACTCCCGGTGACGCTGATCCCCCGCGCCTCCACGGCCCCACCTGGCCGCTGAACACCGCGAGCCCGGCCCCCAGGGGCCCGCGGGCCGGGAATCGCGTCCGGACGCGGCCGTGCCCCGGACGCGAGTGCGTCCGGGGCACGGATGGTTCGGGCAGGGGCCGGGAGGAGGCTAGGACTCGTCCTCGGGATCCTCCGCGTCGGAAGGGACCTCCGTCGGGGTCGAGGCCGCGTCGTCGGCCTGGAGGAGGCGGGAGAGCTGGCGTCCCACGATCCGCTTGAACTTCCGCTGCTGCGGTCGCGTACGGTCCAGGATCGCGACCTCCAGCCGCTCCGCGGGGATCTCCCGCTCGCTGCCGTTGGTGTCGCGGGACAGCGCCTGTACCGCGAGCTTCAGCGCCTCGGCGAGCGACATCCCGTCGCGGTGCCGCTGGTCGAGGAAGGTGCTGATCTGCTCGGCGTTGCCACCGACCGCGACCGAGCCGTGCTCGTCCACGATCGAGCCGTCGTGCGGCAGCCGGTAGATCTGGTCGCCCTCGGGGGACGTGCCGACCTCGGCGACGACCAGCTCCACCTCGTACGGCTTCTCACCGGCGCTGGAGAAGATCGTGCCCAGGGTCTGCGCATAGACGTTCGCGAGGCCGCGGGCCGTCACATCGTCCCGGTCGTAGGTGTAACCACGCAGGTCGGCGTAGCGGACGCCGCCGATCCGCAGGTTCTCGTACTCGTTGTACTTGCCGGCCGCGGCGAAGCCGATCCGGTCGTAGATCTCGCTGAACTTGTGCAGCGCACGGGACGGGTTCTCACCGACGAAGACGATGCCGTCGGCGTACTGCAGCACTACCAGGCTGCGGCCACGGGCGATGCCCTTGCGGGCGTACTCCGCCCGGTCGGCCATGGCCTGCTGGGGTGAGACATAGAACGGCGTCGACACCGGCTATCCGTCCCTTTCTGTCAGTGGCGAGGGGTCACCGCCCGGCGGTGTCCTGGGGAACATCAGAGCAGCGCGGCACGCGGGCCGTCGGGCTGCTCCATCCGGCGCTCCAGCACCGAGCGGGCGATCTCGGCGGTCTCGGCCTCGGTCAGCTTGCGGAAGCCCTCGTCGGTGATGACCGTGACGATCGGATAGATGCGGCGGGCCACGTCCGGGCCGCCCGTCGCGGAGTCGTCGTCCGCCGCGTCGTACAGCGCCTGGACGACCAGGGTGATGGTCTGCTCCTCGGTGAGGTCCTCGCGGTAGAGCTTCTTCATCGCCCCGCGGGCGAAGATCGAGCCGGAGCCGGTGGCCGCGAAGCCGTGCTCCTCGGAGCGGCCGCCCGTGACGTCGTACGAGAAGATCCGGCCCTTCTCGCGGTCGACGTCCCAGCCGGCGAAGAGCGGGACGACGGCGAGGCCCTGCATGGCCATGCCGAGGTTGCTCCGGATCATCGTGGAGAGACGGTTGGCCTTGCCCTCGAGGGAGAGCTGGGCGCCTTCGACCTTCTCGAAGTGCTCCAGCTCCAGCTGGAAGAGCTTCACCATCTCCACCGCGAGGCCGGCGGTGCCGGCGATGCCCACGGCGGAGTACTCGTCGGCCGGGAAGACCTTCTCGATGTCGCGCTGGGCGATCATGTTGCCCATGGTCGCCCGCCGGTCACCGGCGAGCACCACGCCGCCGGGGAAGGACGAGGCGACGATCGTCGTGCCGTGGGGTGCTTCGATGACGCCCTGCACGGGGGGCAGGACGCGCTTCCCCGGGAGCAGCTCCGGGGAGTGCTCGCCCAGGAAGTCCATGAACGACGACGAGCCGGGCGTCAGGAAGGCTGCCGGCAGACGCCCGGTGCTACGAGGGTTGGCTTCCACGCGTTTCCTTCCGGATAGGCGGCGGCCCGCCTGCTGACGAGCCGCGGGCCGATCTTGCATGCATTGCACGGACCTTACCCGTGCCACCGCCGGTCATCCGTCCCGGTTCCGCCGACCTTGTGCGGACCGGTACCGGGACGGACAACTGGAGTTACCCCCGGCGAAGTTGGGGGAGGCTACTCGCCGCCCTTCTGGACGAAGGACCGCACGAAGTCCTCTGCGTTCTCCTCGAGGACGTCGTCGATCTCGTCGAGTACGGAGTCGACGTCGTCGGACAGCTTCTCCTGGCGCTCCTTGAGGTCCTCCGAAGCCTGCGCTTCCTGCGCCTGCTCCTCGACCTCCTCGGTGGAACGCGTGGCCCGCTGCTGTCCGCCGCCGGTGTCCTTGGTCGCCATATCCCTCACCCCGCTCGGTTTGCCCGTCTGGTTCGGCACACTCAAGATCAGACCCTACAAGCAGGGTCTGACATCGGCCCCTCGCTTTGCTCAACGTCCGGGGGCCACCTTCATGATTCCCGGACGCGGGCCATTTCAGCCGCCGGAGAGGACGCGGACCAGCTCCTCCGCGGTCCGGCACCGGTCCAGGAGCTCCTTCACATGGTTACGTGTACCTCGCAACGGTTCCAGCGTGGGCACCCGCTGCAGAGAGTCACGGCCGGGGAGATCGAAGATCACCGAGTCCCAGGAGGCCGCGGCCACGTCGTCCGCGTACTGCTCCAGACAGCGACCGCGGAAATACGCCCTGGTGTCCTCAGGAGGCTTGCTCTCGGCGCGCTCGACGTCCGCCTCGTCCAGGAGGCGCTTCATCTTCCCGCGGGCCGCCAGACGGTTGTACAGGCCCTTCTCGGGGCGTACGTCGGCGTACTGCAGGTCCACGAGGTGCAGCCGGGCCGCGTCCCAGTCCAGGCTGTCGCGCCGCCGGTAGCCCTCCAGGATCTCCTTCTTCGCGATCCAGTCGAGCTCGCCGGACAGGCTCATCGGATCGTTCTCGAGCCGGTTGAGGGTGTCCTCCCAGCGCACCAGGATGTCGCTGGTCTGCTCGTCCGCGTCCACGCCGAAGCGCTCCTCGACGTACTTCCGGGCCAGCTCGAAGTACTCCATCTGCAACTGGACCGCCGTGAGTGTCCGGCCGCTGCGCAGCGTGACCAGACGCTGCAGGCCCGGGTCGTGGGACACCTGGTGGAGCGTGCGGACGGGCTGGTCGACCGCGAGATCGACGTTGATGAAGCCGTCCTCGATCATGGACAGGACCAGCGAGGTCGTGCCGAGCTTGAGGTACGTCGAGATCTCCGACAGATTCGCGTCGCCGATGATCACGTGGAGCCTGCGGTACTTCTCCGCGTCGGCGTGCGGCTCGTCCCTGGTGTTGATGATGGGCCGCTTCAGCGTGGTCTCCAGCCCGACCTCGACCTCGAAGTAGTCCGCCCGCTGGCTGATCTGGAAGCCGTGCTCGTGGCCGTCCTGGCCGATCCCGACCCGGCCGGCACCGGTGACCACCTGGCGGGACACGAAGAACGGCGTGAGGTGCCGCACGATGTCCGAGAAGGGCGTCTCCCGCTTCATCAGGTAGTTCTCGTGCGTGCCGTAGGACGCGCCCTTGTTGTCGGTGTTGTTCTTGTACAGGTGGATGGGCTGGGCGCCGGGGAGCTGAGCGGCCCGCTCGGCGGCCTCCGCCATGATCCGCTCGCCGGCCTTGTCCCAGAGCACGGCGTCGCGCGGATTGGTGACCTCGGGTGCGCTGTACTCGGGGTGGGCGTGGTCCACGTAGAGCCGGGCACCGTTGGTGAGGATCACATTGGCCAGGCCGATGTCCTCGTCGGTGAGCTGGCTGGAGTCGGCGGCCTCGCGGGCGAGGTCGAAGCCGCGGGCGTCCCGCAGCGGATTCTCCTCCTCGAAGTCCCAGCGGGCGCGTCGCGCCCGGTGCATCGCCGCCGCGTAGGCGTTGACGATCTGGGACGAGGTGAGCATGGCATTGGCGTTCGGGTGGCCGGGGACGGAGATGCCGTACTCCGTCTCGATACCCATTACTCGCCGTACGGTCATGCGGCCCTCCTTGCCCGGCGGCGCTCCCGTCTGGGGGCGGCGCTCAAGTACCGCTCGTGCTCCGGTGCGTGTGCGGTGCCCGTCCCCGCACTGCGCGACCCGGCGGTACGGACGAGCCTAGAACGCCTCTGCGCTGGTGGGGAGATCAATTCGGTCATTGCTCTGTGTGGTGCGATTACCCGTCCGGACGCCCTGGGAAAGCAGGCGGCTGCGGATGCCCTCCCCCGCCTTCGACGGGGGAGCCCCAGGACATCCGCAGCCGGGCTGCGATCTACAGGTACTGACCGGTGTTCGCCACCGTGTCGATGGAGCGTCCGGTGTCCGCGCCCTGCTTTCCGGTGACGAGGGTGCGGATGAAGACGATCCGCTCGCCCTTCTTTCCGGAGATCCGGGCCCAGTCGTCCGGGTTCGTGGTGTTCGGCAGGTCCTCGTTCTCCTTGAATTCGTCCACGCAGGCCTGGAGCAGGTGCGCGACGCGGAGACCCTTCTGGTCGTGGTCGAGGAAGGCCTTGATGGCCATCTTCTTCGCCCGGTCCACAATGTTCTGGATCATGGCGCCGGAATTGAAGTCCTTGAAGTACAGGACTTCCTTGTCGCCGTTGGCGTACGTCACCTCGAGGAAGCGGTTCTCCTCGGATTCGGCGTACATCTGCTCGACGACCGACTGGATCATGCCCCCGACCGCCGCCTCCTTGGAGCCGGTGTGCTCCGCGAGGTCGTCGGCGTGCAGCGGCAGCGTCGGCGTGAGGTACTTGCCGAAGATGTCCTTCGCGGCCTCCGCGTCCGGACGCTCGATCTTGATCTTGACGTCGAGCCGGCCGGGGCGCAGGATCGCGGGGTCGATCATGTCCTCGCGGTTCGAGGCACCGATCACGATCACGTTCTCGAGGCCCTCGACACCGTCGATCTCGGCGAGCAGCTGCGGAACGATCGTGTTCTCGACGTCCGAGCTGACACCGGAGCCACGGGTGCGGAAGAGGGACTCCATCTCGTCGAAGAAGACGATGACGGGGGTGCCCTCGCTCGCCTTCTCCCGGGCACGCTGGAAGACCAGGCGGATGTGCCGCTCGGTCTCGCCGACGTACTTGTTCAGGAGCTCGGGGCCCTTGATGTTGAGGAAGTAGCTCTTCCCCGCGGGCTGGCCGGTCACCTCGGCGACCTTCTTGGCAAGGGAGTTGGCGACGGCCTTGGCGATCAGCGTCTTGCCGCAGCCGGGCGGGCCGTAGAGCAGGATGCCCTTCGGCGGCCGCAGTTCGTGCTCCTTGAAGAGATCGGGGTGGAGGTACGGGAGCTCGACCGCGTCGCGGATCATCTCGATCTGGCCGCCGAGGCCGCCGATCTTGTCGTAGTCGACGTCCGGGACCTCTTCGAGGACCAGCTCCTCGACCTCGCTCTTGGGGATCACTTCGTAGACGTAGCCGGAGCGGGGCTCGAGCAGCAGGGCGTCGCCGGGACGGACGGTGGTGTCCAGCAGCGTGTCCGCGAGCCGCACCACCCGTTCCTCGTCGGTGTGCCCGATCACCAGGGCACGCTCGCCGTCCTCGAGGATCTCCTTGAGGGTGACGATGTCCCCGGCACGCTCGAACTCCATGGCCTCGACCACGTTGAGCGCCTCGTTGAGCATGACTTCCTGGCCGCGCCGGAGCTCCTCGAGCTCGACGCTGGGGCTGACGTTCACCCGGAGCTTGCGGCCCCCGGTGAAGATGTCGGCCGTGCCGTCCTCGTTCGCCTGCAGGAAGACACCGAAGCCGGCCGGCGGCTGTGCGAGCCGGTCGACCTCCTCCTTGAGGGCCACGATCTGGTCGCGGGCCTCACGGAGCGTGTTCGCCAGACGCTCGTTCTGTGCGGACACGCCGGCCAGGTTCGTCTGCAGCTCGACGATCCGCTCTTCGAGAATCCTCGTATGACGCGGAGAGTCGGCGAGCTTGCGGCGCAGGACGGCGATTTCCTGCTCGAGATAGGCAACCTGGCCGGCGGGGTCTTCAGACCCTCGTCCCGGCCGGAAGCCGCGGTTGTTGTCGTCGTCGTGGGCTGCCACGGTCCTCACCTCCTCCAAGGGGAGCTGGACGCTTCCTGACCCTACCTGGGTGGGTGGTGATTGAAACCCCTAGATCACAAAGACGGAAGGGGTGTGTCCGATCTTCACCCTTGCGCTGCCCCTCACGCCAGGGGAATACCCACCCATCAACATCGGAAAGCGGGCGGTTGTATCGTCGGAGCGGTCAACACCCGTCAGGGCTGGCCCATATTGATACAACACGGCTTGATGCACACCGCGCAGGAACGGCAGGCGACATGAACGAGGCTCTCGAGGTCTGGATCGACCAGGATCTCTGCACCGGCGACGGCATCTGCGCCCAGTACGCGCCCGAGGTCTTCGAGCTGGACATCGACGGTCTGGCGTACGTGAAGAGCGGTGAGGACGAGCTGTTGCAGCAGCCGGGCGCCACAACGCCCGTACCGCTGCCGCTGCTGACGGACGTCATCGACTCGGCCAAGGAGTGCCCGGGCGACTGCATTCATGTACGCCGCGTTTCGGACAAGGTCGAGGTGTACGGGCCCGAGGCGGACTAGACCCCTCACCGGCGCACGCAGGGTGAGGATTCAGGCACTCCCGGTGGCGGCGGCGTCCTCGGCGGACTCGACGAACTTCCCGCCGCGCCACTGCCACTTGACCTTCTCCTGCCGGTCCGGACAGCAGCGCGGCACGTCCTGCGAGGAGTAGCCGAGGAGGGTCGCCGTGACCGCACCGTCACGGACGGCGAAATCGGCCACGCTCAGCCGTCTCGTGGGCTCGAGGAGGGTCGCGACGACGCGCGGGGTGCCGGGCGCCGACCGGGCCAGCACGTAGATGCCGCTCGGCGGAGTGCCGGAGCCCGCGGCGCAGCGCGCCACCACGACCGTCTCCGCACCGCCGTCGCCGTCGAGGTCCCCCGAGACGCTCTTGACCAGCTGGGTGGCCGCCGAGCCGCATTCCAGCGGCAGCTCGACGTCGGTGGCGTCCGGCGCCGGTGCCGGAGCCGCGGCGGTGACCGTCTTCGGACCGGACTGGCCCGCGTTCGCGTGATCGGGCTGGAGCACTCCCGCCCCGGCGACGACCGCGGCCATGGCCGTCGCGGTGGCCAGCCAGTGCACCGGGCGGGCGTGGGTGTGCGCGAGATCCGGGACGGCGGAGGTCTGCACCGAGGCGTCTCCTGTTGAACAACGGTACCGGTGGGGGTGCCCCGCATAGTGCCACACGTCACAGGTGGCGGGAACAGGGGGTACGGAACCTCCTCGGTGAGGAGTCAACGTAAGAGCGCCGCCGTCGAGTTCCCGTGAACTGCCGGGGAACTCGACGGCGGCGCCATCGCGTTGTGCAGGGGCGTCGGCCCGATGGGCGCTCAGCCCTTGTTGGGGCCTTCGTAGTCGTCGCCGTACGCACCCTTGGCGGGCCGGCGGCGGCGCATCGGGGGCTCCACACCGTCAGCGAGACGGCGGGCGGTCACGAGGAAGCCGGTGTGGCCGATCATCCGATGGTCCGGGCGCACGGCCAGACCCTCGACGTGCCAGTTCCGGATCATCGACTCCCAGGGCTGCGGTTCGGCGTAGCAGCCGATCTCGCGGATGGACTCGACGGTCCGCGCGAGCTGCGTCGTGGTCGCCACGTAGCAGCACAGGATGCCGCCGGGGACCAGCGCCTTGGAGACGGCGTCCAGGCACTCCCAGGGGGCCAGCATGTCCAGAATGACGCGGTCGACGTCGGCGTCCGAGAGATTGTCCTGAAGGTCGCCGACGGTGAGCGTCCAGGCGGGGTGCGGTCCGCCGAAGTAGCGCTCCACGTTGCCCTGGGCGATCTCCGCGAAGTCCTCACGGCGCTCGTAGGAGTGCAGCATGCCCTCGTCGCCGATCGCACGCAGCAGGAAGCTGCTGAGCGAGCCCGATCCCACCCCGGCCTCGACGACGCGTGCGCCGGGGAAGATGTCGGCGAAGGCCAGGATCTGCCCCGCGTCCTTGGGGTAGACCACGGCGGCGCCGCGGGGCATGGACAGGACGTAGTCGGGGAGCAGGGGGCGCAGCGCGAGATAGGCCACGTTCCCCGTGGTACGGACAACACTGCCCTCGGGAGCGCCGATCAGCTCGTCGTGCGGGAAGGAACCCTTGTGGGTGTGGAAGTTCTTCCCTGCCTCGAGCGTGAACGTGTAGTGGCGTCCCTTGGGGTCGGTGAGCTGGACCTGGTCCCCGACCTTGAAGGGCCCGCGACGGCGGGCGGCACCGGTCGGTTCGGACATGTGACCAGTGTATGGGCTCCGCGAACCCGCCCGTGCCACACGGGTTCGGGAGCGCTCAGGTGCCCGGGCGGGCCATGGCGGCCACGAAGGCCCGCTCGACGTCCGCCGTGGAGAGCACTCCGTAGATCTCACCGGTCTCCTCCACCACCAGGTACTCGGTGGCGGGGCTGGCGCGGAGACGGTCGAGGAGCACCTCGCCGGCGAGTTCGGCGGGGATCCTCATGCCGTCGGTGAGGTCCTGGGAGAGCCCGCCGACGGCGACCCACGGGCGGCGGTGCTCGGGAACGCCGACGATCGCGGCCTCCCGGACGAGGCCCGTCGGGTCACCGCGTCCGTCGACGACGACGAGGGCGCGGGCGCCGGCCTCGTTGGCACGGCGCAGCGCCTCGGAGAGCGGGGTGTCGGACTCGACGGGGACGGCACGCCGGGTGAGCGCGCGGGCCTGCAGCTCGGGCAGGTGCTCGCGGAGGCGGGCCATGCGCAGGCTGTTGCCCGCGCCGGTCCAGATGATCGCGGCGAGGATCGCGGCGAGCAGCGCGTCGGTGACGGTCTCCATGCCGCCGATGTCCTCGGTGGCGTTGCCGAGCGCGCCGGTGTGGGTGAGCAGCGGAAGGCCGATCAGCACGGCGACGGCGAGGGCCCGGCCGACCCAGGCGGCGGCGATCGTGCCGCTCATCGGCCTTCCGGTGATCTTCCAGACGACCGCGCGCAGCATCCGGCCGCCGTCCAGCGGGAGTCCCGGCAGGAGGTTGAAGGCGGCGACGATGAGGTTGGAGATCATCAGCCCGGCCAGCAGGACGCCGGGGACGGTGCCGGGCTCGACGGCGTACATGCCCGCGTAGAAGACACCGGCGAGCACGAGCGACAGGAGCGGTCCCACGAAGGCGAGGACGAACTCGCGGCCGGGGGTCTCGGATTCCTTCTCGATCTCCGATACGCCGCCGAAGAACTGGAGCTGGATCCGGCGCACGGGCAGCTTGTAGCGGAGCGCCACGACCGTGTGGGCCAGTTCGTGGACGAGCACGGAGGCGTAGAAGGCGACGGCGAAGAACAGCGAGACCAGGTAGCGGGCCCCGCCGAGTTCGGGCAGGACTCTGTCGAGCTGTCCGCCGAAGACCCAGGTGATCAGGGCCGCCACCAGGAACCAGCTGGGCGCGACGTACACGGGCACACCGAAGGGGCGGCCCATGAGAATGCCGCCGCCCGGCTCCTCGGAACGGCCCTTCTTGCCGTTGCCGGGGTCGGCTCCCTCCGTGCCGGACCGCGGCCGCGTGCGCTCGCCGCTCTCCTCGTCCTTGTTCACGGGTTCCCTTCGTTGCGAGCCGTCGCTCGTTCGATCATGCAGTGCGAGAGGGTCTGACGTCGATGGTATTCCGCTCGCTGTCAGTGGCGGGCCGTAGGGTCTGAGTCATGAGTACGAGTCAGCCGTCCGCTCCGGAAGGCGTGCCGCAGCCCGTCCTGGAGGATGTGCCCGCCACGACGGACGGGCATCCGGCGCCGCCGGAGAGCCCGGAGAGTTCCCCGTCCGCCCGGGAGGGCCGGCCGCCCGTGTCGCTGTCCCCTTCACGTGCGAGCGACTTCATGCAGTGCCCGCTGCTCTACCGGTTCCGCGTGATCGACAGACTCCCGGAGAAGCCGAGCGAGGCGGCCACGCGGGGCACGCTCGTGCACGCCGTGCTGGAGCGGCTCTTCGACGCGCCGGCGGTGGAGCGCACGCCGCCGCGGGCTAAGGCGCTGATTCCCGGGCAGTGGGACCGGCTGCTGGAGTCGAAGCCGGAGCTGAGCGAGCTGTTCGCGCAGGACGACGGCGCCGAGCGGCTGGCGCGCTGGCTGACGGAGGCGGAGCAGCTGGTCGAGCGGTGGTTCTCGCTGGAGGATCCGACGCGGCTGGAGCCCGCGGAGCGCGAGTTGTTCGTGGAGACGGAGCTGGAGTCGGGGCTGCGGCTGCGCGGAGTGATCGACCGGGTCGACGTGGCGCCGACCGGTGATGTGCGAATCGTCGACTACAAGACGGGCAAGGCTCCCCGCCCCGAGTACAGCGAGGGCGCGCTGTTCCAGATGAAGTTCTACGCCCTCGTGATCTGGCGGCTGAAAGGCGTCGTGCCGCGGCGGCTGCAACTGGTGTATCTGGGCAGCGGGGAGGTGCTCACCTACGACCCGGTCGCGGCGGATCTGGAGCGGGTCGAGCGCAAGCTGCTGGCGCTGTGGGAGGCGATCGTGCGGGCGACGGAGACGGGCGAGTGGCGGCCGCGTCCGACGAAGCTCTGCGGCTGGTGCGACCACCAGTCGGTGTGCCCCGAGTTCGGGGGCACACCCCCGGTGTACCCGCTGCCGGTGGTGCCGCCTCGCTGAGCGGCGCGGTCCGCGCTCCGGGGTCCGTCCGCAACGGGCCGCGGCCGCCCGACAGAGTCCGTTTCGGCCCGGCAGGGCAGAATGGGGCCGGTCCAGCACTCTTGAGGAGATTCCGTGGCTATCCGCGTCCTACTCGTCGACGACCAACCGCTGCTGCGCACGGGCTTCCGGATGATCCTGGAGGCCGAGCCGGAGATCGCCGTGGTGGGTGAGGCCGGGGACGGTCTGCAGGCCCTGGAGCAGGTGCGGGCGCTGCAGCCGGACGTAGTGCTGATGGACATCCGGATGCCGCGGATGGACGGGGTCGAGGCGACCCGCCAGATCACCGGCCCGGAGCGGGACGGCCCGGCGAAGGTGCTGGTGCTGACCACGTTCGATCTCGACGAGTACGTGGTGGAGGCGCTGCGGGCGGGGGCCAGCGGCTTCCTGCTGAAGGACGCCCCGGCGAACGAACTGGTGCAGGCGATCCGGGTGGTCGCGGCGGGCGAGGCGATGCTGGCGCCGAGCATCACGCGCCGGCTGCTCGACAAGTACGCCGGCCATCTGCCGTCCGGCGAGGAGCCGCTGCCGGACACGCTGAACACGCTGACCGAGCGCGAGGTCGAGGTGCTCAAGCTGGTGGCCCGCGGCCTGTCGAACGCGGAGATCGCCGCGGACCTGTTCGTCAGCGAGACGACGGTCAAGACCCATGTGGGCCATGTGCTGACGAAGCTCCGGCTGCGCGACCGCGTCCAGGCGGCGGTGTACGCGTACGAGAGCGGCCTGGTCCGCCCCGGCGCCCAGTAGGAACGTTCCCGCACGCACACAGGCGCGGGCGCACGCGCGGAGGAGCCCCGGGCCCGAAGGCCCGGGGCTCCTCTGTCGCGCCGGAGAGGCGTCAGCCCTTCTTGATCTCCCAGAAGCGGAAGACGGTCGACGCGTCGAGCGTCCACTCCAGGCCGGTGATGTTGCCGTTGTAGACGGCGTACTGCTTGCCCTGCCAGAGCGGGAGGATCGGCAGTTCATCGGCCACGAGGTTCTGGAGCTCGCCGAAGATGTCGCCGGTCGCCGAGCGGTCCGCCACGGCCGCGGTCTGCGGGATCAGCTTGCCGATCTTCTTGTTGTCATAGCCGTTGCCGAGGACATTGCCCTCGCCGAAGAACGGCTGCGTGAAGTTGTCGGCGTCCGGGTAGTCGGGGACCCAGCCCTTCACGTAGACGCCGTACTTCCCGGCCTGGATGTCCTTCTCGTACTGCTCGAACTCGACGGACTTGACGTCGGCCTGGAACAGCCCGCTCTTGTTGAGCTGCTGGGCGATGGCCGTCATCTCCAGGTCGGTGGCGGGTCCGTAGCGGCTCGGCGTGGACCACAGGGTGATCTTCACCTTGTCGTCGATGCCGGCGTCGCGCAGCGCCTTGCGGGCCTTGTCGGGCTGCGGCGAGCCGCCGTAGCGGTCGAAGTAGGCGGTGTTGTGACCGGCGATCCCGGCCGGGATGATCGAGTGCAGGGGCTCGGCGGTGCCCTTGTACACGTCCCTGACCAGGGCGTCCCGGTCGACGAGGTAGGCGAAGGCCTGGCGCACGGCGAGCTGGCTCGTGACCGGGTCCTTCATGTTGAAGACCAGGTGCTGGACCTCGGCGCTGCTGCCCTCGACGACCTCGATGCCCTTCTTGCCGGCGTCGAGGGAGGCCTGGAGCCCGTCGATGTCCTGGGCGGTGAGTCCTCGGTAGGCGACGTCGACATCGCCGCTCTTGAGGGCGGTGCCGAGCCCCCTCTGGTCGCCCCGGAAGAAGGTCAGGGTGACGCCGGTGTTCCGGACCTCCGCGGTGCCCTTGTAGTGGGGGTTGACCGAGAAGACCGCTTCCTTGTCGTCGAAGGAGTCGAGCTGGTAGGGGCCGGAGCCGACCGCCTTGCCGTCGGTGCGCAGGGAGCCGGCCTCGTACTCGCGGTGGTCCACGATGGAACCGGCGCCCGAGGCGATCTTGCTGGGGAAGGTGGCGTCCGGGACCTTCAGCTTGAAGACGACGGTCCGGTCGTCGGGGGTCTCGATGCTGTCGATCGTGGAGAGCAGCGGCCCCGGGCCGGAGTCGCTGGCGATCTTCAGGGCTCGCTCGAAGGAGAACTTGACGTCCTCCGAGGTGAGGTCGTTGCCGTTGCTGAACTTGAGGCCCTCGCGCAGCGTGCACTGGTAGACCGTGCTGCCGCCTTCGAAGCCGCACTTCTCCGCGGCTTCCGGCTGCGGGGTGGAGCCGCCCTTGGGGAAGCTCATCAGGGACTGGAAGACGTTGTTGAACAGCAGCCAGGAACCGGGGTCGTAACCGTCCGCCGGGTCCGTGGCAAGGACGTCGTCGGAGATGCCGACGGCAACCCGGACGCCTTCGCCGTCGGAGCCGTCGCCCTGCTCCGAGCCGCAGCCCGACACCAGCAGGACGGCGGACAGCCCCGCCGCGAGCGGCGCTGTCGTTCGCTTGAATCGTGCCTTCACAGAACCTTGCCTCTTGCTCTCGTAGCCGGCCGCGCCCTTCGCGACCGGGTGATGAAGGGTCAGGCGGTGCTACCGCGCTCGAGTTCCCACAACTGCAGGTCGGAGGAGGCGTTCAGCGTCCACTCGACTCCGTTGATGTCCGACCGGGCGGCGACGTACTGCTTGCCCTGCCACAGCGGCAGCACCGGGACATCGGTGGCGACGATGTCCTGGAGCTTGGTGAAGGAGGCGGAAGCGGCACCACGGTCGGCCGTGCGGCGGGACTGCGGGATGAGCTGATTGCGCGCGGCAGTGCTCACGTACGGGGTGTTGAGGAAGTTGTCCTCGTCCAGGAACGGGGCGATGTAGTTGTCCGGATCCGGGAAGTCGGGGAACCAGCCCAGGCCGTAGACGGCGTAGTCGCCGCGCTTCTGCGCCGGGCGGTACTTCGACCACTCGGTGCCCTTGACGGTCACGTCGAAGAGCCGGGTGGCGTTGAGCTGGTCGCGCAGCGCCGCGAACTCCTTGGCCGTTCCCGAGCCGTAGTGGTCGGTGGTGTAGTGCAGGGTGAGCTTCACCGGCGTGGCGGTCCGGGCCTCGTCGAGGATGGCCGCGGCCTTCTTGCGGTCGGGCTCGCCGTACTTGTTGAAGAACGAGTTGGTGTGGCCGGTGATGCTCGTCGGGATGAGCGAGTAGAGCGGCTCGGCGGTGGCGCCGTAGACGTTGCCCGCGATCTGGCCGCGGTCGACGACGGCGGCCATGGCCTGGCGGACGGCCTTGTCCTTCACGGACGGGTCCTCGGTGTTGAAGCCGAGGTAGCGGATCTCCAGGCCGGGCATCTCGCTGAGCTCGATGTCGTCCTTGGGATGGTCCTGAAGGTCCTTGATCTGCTCCGGGGACATGGCGCGCGCCATCATGTCGATCTCGCCGGACTCCAGCGCCTTGCCCATCGCCTCGGCGTCGGGGTAGGAGCGCAGCTCCACCTTGTCGTTACGGAGCTTCAGATCGCCCTTGTAGTCGGGGTTCTTGGTGAAGACCGCCTTGACGAGCCGGTCGCCGTCGGTCTCGGCGCTCATCGTGTACGGGCCCGAGCCGTCGACCTGGAAGCCGCCGCGGAGCTGCCCGCCCTCGTAGGCGTCGCGGCTGAGGATGCCGGCGACGGGGGTGGAGAGCTTGTACGGGAAGGTGGCGTCCGGCGTGGCCAGCTGGAAGACGATCTCCTTGGCGCCCCTGACCTCGATGGTGTCGATGTTGGAGAGCAGGGCGGCCGTACCGTTGTCGGACTTGATGTCCAGCACGCGCTCGATGGAGAACCTGACGTCCTCGGCGGTGACGGGCTTGCCGCCGGCGAACGTCAGTCCGTCGCGGAGGGTGCAGCGGTAGCTCTCGCTCCGGGTGTCGGTGAATCCGCAGCGGGAAGCGGCCTCGGGGACCGGCGAGCCGCCACCGCGCGGTACGTGCATGAGTGTCTGCACGGTCTGGCGGAGGACGTTCCAGGCACCGGTGTCGTAGGCGAAGGCGGGGTCGAAGGGGGCGGGTGTCTCGCTGTCGGCGACGAACTGGTCCGTCGTGCCCACGACAATGGCGTTGCCTCCGTCGGCGCCGCCGCCCGGCGTGGTACCACAGGCGGCGAGTACGGGGGCGAGCAGGCCCATCACGGCCGGCAGCACCAGTGTCTTGCGGTTCATCCTGGACTTTCTTCCTCGATCCCTCACCGGGATACAGCGGTGTTACGGGACGCTCCGCCGCGGCCGCCCGTTCGGGGCGGTGCGATCGGACCGGGACACTGGGCGATCGGGCCGGCGGACACGGTGGACTCGGGTGGTCCCCGTGGCACGTCGGTGGTGCGGCGAAGCTCTCGCGATGAGATTAGTGGGCCGTGCCAGTAATGCTGGACCGGGCCGCAGTTGAGGTGTATCGCCTGGTGATGAGGCATGGCACGACGTCGATATTCACGCGCCGGAATGATTCGTGCACCACTCCACCAATCCGGACACAAAGGCATACCCAAATCGCCGCATACCGGACTCGAACTGTCATGCACGGGCTATTTATGCAGCATTGACAGTGACGAACGTCACGCCGATCGATGGTTACGGAAAATACACGGCCCGCTGCCCTCGGTTTCTGCCGTTATTCCTCTGCACGCTCGGTGAATGGCTCAGTTCAATCGCGTGATCAAAGTGCGCAGAAAGGACAGATTCACTTCCTCCAGCGAGCCGACGACGATCCGGCCGTCCGCGGGCGCGATCGGCGCGACGGAGGGGACCGCCACGACCCGGCAGCCCGCCGCCTCGGCCGACGCCACACCCGTCGCGGTGTCCTCGATGACGGCACAGCGGGCGGGCTCGGCGCCCAGCCCACGGGCCGCGAAGAGATACGGGTCGGGATGAGGCTTCGTACGGGAGACCTCGTCTCCGGCGACGCTCAGCGCGAAGCGGTCACGGCCCAGGGAGGCGAGGACGCGGTCGATGATGCGCCGGTGGGACGCGGACACCAGTGCGGTGGGCACGTTGTGCGCGGCCAGCTCGGTGAGCAGCCGCTCCGCGCCGGGCATCAGCGGCACTCCGCCGGCGATCCGGGCCTCGAAGCGATCGTTGAGCAGCACGGTCAGCTCGGCCAGGGTGATGTCGGCGCCGGTGGCCTCGATCAGATAGCCCGCGCTGCGGGTCATCGGGCCGCCGACCACCACGTCACGCCATGCCTCGTCCAGGTCATGGCCGAGGTCCGCGAAGACCGCCACCTCTGCGTCCCACCAGAAGCCCTCGGTGTCCACGAGGGTGCCGTCCATGTCCAGGAAGACGGCCTGCAGGGCAGAGCCGTCCGCGGTACGGGCAAGGGACGCGGGAACCGTGCTGGTCATCCGGCACACCTCCATGAGGGACGCGCAGGCCGGCCGCCAAAGAGGGCGACCGGCCTGTATGGGACCGACCAGTGTACGACTCGCGCGGCGAAAGCGCGCGAACGCTCACCGCGCGTTTCGCGTGGTCACCGCGCGTTGAAGTACTTCGCCTCCGGGTGGTGGATCACGATCGCGTCCGTGGACTGCTCGGGGTGCAGCTGGAACTCCTCCGAGAGCTTGACGCCGATCCGCTCGGGCTCCAGCAGCTGCGCGATCTTGGCCCGGTCCTCCAGGTCGGGGCACGCCCCGTAGCCGAGGGAGAAGCGGGCGCCGCGGTACTTCAGCGCGAACATGTCCTCGACGTCCACCGGGTCCTCGCCGCCGAAGCCCAGCTCGGCGCGCACCCGGGCGTGCCAGTACTCCGCGAGCGCCTCGGCCAACTGGACGGACAGACCGTGCAGTTCGAGGTAGTCGCGGTAGGAGTCCGAGGCGAAGAGCTTCGCCGTGGCGTCGCCGATCTTCGAGCCCACGGTGACGACCTGGAGGCCGACCACATCGCGCTCGCCGGACTCCTCGGGGCGGAAGAAGTCGGCGAGGCACAGCCTGCGGCCGCGGCGCTGGCGGGGGAAGGTGAAGCGGGTGCGCTCGGAGCCGTCCTCGCCCAGGAGGATCAGGTCGTCGCCCTTGGACACGCAGGGGAAGTAGCCGTAGACGACGGCCGCCTCCAGCATGTTCTGCGTGTGCAGCTGGTCGAGCCAGCCGCGCAGCCGGGGACGCCCCTCGGTCTCCACCAGCTCCTCGTACGTGGGTCCGTCGCCGGTACGGGCCTGCTTGAGGCCCCACTGGCCCTTGAACAGCGCGCCCTCGTCGAGCCAGGAGGCGTACTCCTTGAGCTGGATGCCCTTGACGACGCGCGTGCCCCAGAACGGCGGCTCGGGCACCGGGTTGTCGGTGGCCACGTCGGAACGGACGGCGCCCTGCTCCTCGGGGCGCTCCTCGACGACCGCGGTCGCGGTGGCCCTGACCCGGCGCTGCTTGAGCTCGGGCAGCGCGGCACCGGGGACGCCGCGCTTGACGGCGATCAGGGCGTCCATCAGACGCAGGCCCTCGAACGCGTCGCGGGCGTAGCGGACCTCGCCCTCGTAGATCTCGTGGAGGTCCTGCTCGACGTAGGCGCGGGTGAGCGCGGCGCCACCGAGGATCACCGGGTAGTCGGCCGCCAGCCTGCGCTGGTTCAGCTCCTCCAGGTTCTCCTTCATGATCACGGTGGACTTCACGAGGAGGCCGGACATGCCGATGACATCGGCCCGGTGCTCCTCGGCGGCCTCGAGGATCGCGGAGACGGGCTGCTTGATGCCCAGGTTGACCACGTTGTAGCCGTTGTTGGACAGGATGATGTCGACGAGGTTCTTGCCGATGTCGTGGACGTCGCCGCGGACCGTGGCGAGCACGATGGTGCCCTTGCCCTCCGCGTCGGACTTCTCCATGTGGGGCTCGAGGAAGGCCACCGCGGACTTCATGACCTCGGCGGACTGGAGGACGAACGGCAGCTGCATCTGACCGGAGCCGAACAGTTCACCGACGACCTTCATGCCGTCCAGCAGGGTCTCGTTGACGATGTCGAGGGCCGGGCGCTCCTGGAGGGCCTCGTCGAGGTCCTTCTCCAGTCCGTTCTTCTCGCCGTCGATGATGCGGCGCTTGAGGCGCTCGTCCAGCGGCAGGGCGGCCAGTTCCTCGGCCTTGCCCGCCTTCAGGGACTTGGCGGTGGCGCCCTCGAACAGCGCCATCAGCTTCTGCAGCGGGTCGTAGCCCTCGCGGCGGCGGTCGTAGATCAGGTCGAGCGCCGTGGTGACCTGCTCCTCGTCGAAGCGCGCGATCGGCAGGATCTTCGAGGCGTGCACGATCGCCGAGTCGAGACCGGCCTTGACGCACTCGTCGAGGAAGACGGAGTTCAGCAGGATGCGCGCGGCGGGGTTGAGACCGAAGGAGATGTTGGACAGGCCCAGCGTGGTCTGGACGTCCGGGTGCCGGCGCTTGAGCTCGCGGATGGCCTCGATGGTGGCGATGCCGTCCTTGCGGGACTCCTCCTGGCCGGTGCAGATGGTGAAGGTCAGGGTGTCGATGAGGATGTCGGACTCGTGGATGCCCCAGTTGCCGGTGAGGTCCGCGATGAGCCGCTGGGCGATCTCCACCTTGTTCTCGACGGTCCGGGCCTGGCCCTCCTCGTCGATGGTGAGCGCGATGAGGGCCGCGCCGTGCTCCTGGGCCAGCCGGGTGACCTTCGCGAAACGCGACTCGGGCCCGTCGCCGTCCTCGTAGTTGACCGAGTTGATGACGGCGCGTCCGCCGAGCTTCTCCAGGCCGGCGCGGATGACCTCGACCTCGGTGGAGTCGAGCACGATGGGGAGGGTGGAGGCGGTGGCGAAGCGCCCGGCCAGCTCCTCCATGTCGGCGACGCCGTCCCGGCCCACGTAGTCGACGCAGAGGTCGAGCATGTGGGCGCCCTCGCGGATCTGGTCGCGGGCCATCTCCACACAGTCGTCCCAGCGGGCGTCCAGCATGGCCTCGCGGAACTTCTTGGACCCGTTGGCGTTCGTCCGCTCGCCGATGGCCAGGTACGAGGTGTCCTGACGGAACGGGACCGTCTGGTAGAGCGAGGCGGCGCCGGGCTCCGGGCGGGGCTCGCGCGGGGTCGGGACGAGGTCACGGACGCGCTCGACGACCTGGCGCAGATGCTCGGGGGTCGTACCGCAGCAGCCGCCGATCAGGGAGAGCCCGTACTCACGCACGAACGTCTCCTGCGCGTCGGCGAGCTCGGGCGCGGTCAGCGGGTAGTGGGCGCCGTCCTTGCCGAGGACGGGCAGACCGGCGTTGGGCATGCAGGACAGCGGGATCCGCGAGTGGCGGGCGAGGTACCTCAGGTGCTCGCTCATCTCGGCCGGGCCGGTGGCGCAGTTCAGGCCGATCATGTCGATGCCCAGCGGCTCGAGCGCCGTGAGGGCCGCGCCGATCTCGGAGCCGAGCAGCATGGTGCCCGTGGTCTCCACGGTCACGGAGACGATCAGCGGCAGGGAGATCCCGGTGGCGTCCAGGGCGCGGCGGGCGCCGAGGACGGCGGCCTTGGTCTGCAGGAGGTCCTGGGTGGTCTCGACGAGCAGCGCGTCGGCGCCGCCCGCGATCATCCCCTCGGCGTTCTGCTGGTAGGCGTCGCGGAGCGCGGTGTACGGGGCGTGCCCGAGGGTGGGCAGCTTGGTGCCGGGACCCATGGAGCCGAGCACCCAGCGCTGCTGTCCGGTGGCCGCGGTGAACTCGTCGGCGACCTCGCGGGCGATACGGGCGCCGGCCTCGGACAGTTCGTGGACCCGCTCGGGGATGTCGTACTCACCGAGCGCGGCGAGGTTCGCTCCGAAGGTGTTGGTCTCGACGCAGTCGACACCGACCTCGAAGTACGCGGAATGGACGGACCGGACGATGTCCGGCCGGGTGACGTTGAGGATCTCGTTGCAGCCCTCGAGGTTCTCGAAGTCGTCGAGGGTGGGGTCCTGTGCCTGGAGCATGGTGCCCATGGCACCGTCGGCCACCACCACACGGGTGGCGAGCGCCTGACGCAGGGCGTCGGCGCGGATCCGGCTCCGGCTCTCGGCGGACGTACCGCCGCCGGTGGACGTCGGGCTGTCGGCGGAAGGGGTCGGCAACGAGGCCATGGATGTGCTCCCTGGAGTGCGACGGCTGTCGGCTTTGCGGCTTCCCGTGGAAGGCGCACGCCGCCAGCGTAGCCGGGCACGTCCCAGCGCGGTGTGCCGGTCCAGGGGGTGGACGCCGTGTGTCCCTGGTGATGACCAAGTGCGGATGGTCTTGACACACTGTTCCGGCAGTAACACGAATTCGGCATGGGCCGATACTGTTCAGCATTGTCGAACCATGTTGGGGAGAAGGGCCGGAACGATGGCGAAGAACATCCAGTCACTGGAACGGGCGGCTGCGATGCTGCGCCTGCTCGCGGGTGGCGAGCGCCGTCTCGGCCTGTCCGACATCGCCTCCTCCCTGGAGCTGGCCAAGGGGACGGCCCACGGCATCCTGCGGACCCTCCAGGCCGAGGGCTTCGTCGAGCAGGACCCCGCGTCGGGGCGCTACCAGCTGGGCGCGGAGCTGCTGCGGCTGGGGAACAGCTATCTGGACGTCCACGAGCTGCGGGCCCGTGCGCTGGTCTGGACGGACGACCTGGCCCGCTCCAGCGGCGAGAGCGTCCACCTGGGCGTGCTGCACCAGCAGGGCGTCCTGATCGTCCACCACGTCTTCCGGCCAGACGACAGCCGGCAGGTGCTGGAGGTGGGCGCGATGCAGCCGCTGCACTCCACGGCGCTGGGCAAGGTGCTGTCGGCGTACGACCCGGTGGCCCACAGCGAGGCCCTGGAGGCCGACCGCGAGGCGTTCACCCCGCGCACGGTGACCGGGCTCAAGGACTTCGAACGCGTGCTGGACCTGACCCGTGCGCGGGGATGGGCCGCCGACGTGGAGGAGACCTGGGAGGGCGTCGCGGCGGTGGCCGCGCCCATCCACGACCGGCGCCGCATGCCGCTCGGCGCGATCGCCATCACGGGCGCCGTGGAGCGGGTCTGCGACGGCGAGGAGCTGCGGTCCGAGCTGATCGCGGCGGTACGGGACTGCGCCCGCGCGGTCTCCCGGGACCTGGGCGCCGGGCGCTTCTGACGCCGCCTCCCGGCAGACCCGGTCCGGCCCGTGACGGCCGTACCGGGCGGTGGCCGCCGTGCCGCACGGCGGGCGGTTCCGCGCGTTCGGGCGCACCATCGATAACGAAACGGTTTTCCGCCACACAACCCTTGACGCCGTGTTAACCCGAGGGCAAAACTGCCGTTCATCGGTCGGCATTGTCGAACACCTACCGGCAATAAGCGCTAGAGTGTGGCAACGCCAAGGGCCGGTATCGCTCTCACCCCCGAGGGCGCGGACCACGGAGGGACCCGTTGGTTCGCCTTCCCCTGGACGAAGGACAAAGGAGTCGCGGGTGTCCAGCTCCGACATCTTCATCGGCGAGATCATTGGTACCGCCGTTCTCATCCTGCTCGGCGCCGGCGTCGTCGCCGCCGTCGTACTGAAGCGCTCCAAGGCGCAGGGCGCCGGCTGGGTCGCCATCGCGTTCGGATGGGGCTTCGCGGTCATGACCGCGGTCTACATCTCCGGCCCCCTGTCCGGCGCGCATCTCAACCCGGCGGTCACGCTCGGCATCGCGATCACCAGCGGGGACTGGAGCAACGTCCCCGTCTACTTCGCGGGCCAGATCATCGGTGCCATGCTCGGTGCCTTCCTGGCCTGGCTCACCTACTACGGCCAGTTCAAGGCACATCTCGCCGACCCGGAAGTCGTTCCGCCGCCGCTCGAGGAGGGTCTGGTCGACGAGAGGTCCGCCCCGAAGGCCGGCCCGGTGCTCGGCATCTTCTCCACCGGTCCGGAGGTCCGGGTCGTCTGGCAGAACCTCGTCACCGAGATCATCGGCACCATCGTGCTCGTCCTCGCGGTCCTCACGATGGGCCTCAACGACAGCGGCAAGGGCCTCGGCACGCTCGGCGGACTGATCGTCGCCTTCGTGGTGGTCGCCATCGGCTTCTCGCTCGGCGGCCCGACCGGCTACGCCATCAACCCGGCCCGCGACCTGGGCCCGCGCATCGTGCACGCGCTGCTCCCGATGCGCAACAAGGGTGGCTCCGACTGGGGGTACGCGTGGATCCCCGTCGTGGGACCGCTGATCGGCTCGGCCATCGCCGCGGGTATCTACCAGATCGCGTTCGCCTGAGCCGTACGTCCTTCCCTCAGATCTCCAGGAGCACACCGTGACCGACGCACACACCGCCGGCCCGTTCATCGCGGCCATCGACCAGGGCACCACTTCCTCCCGCTGCATCGTCTTCGACAAGGACGGCCGGATCGTCTCGGTCGACCAGAAGGAGCACGAGCAGATCTTCCCGAAGCCGGGCTGGGTCGAGCACAACGCCGCCGAGATCTGGACCAATGTCCAGGAGGTCGTCGCCGGCGCCCTCGAGAAGGGCGGCATCACCGCCGCCGACGTCAAGGCCATCGGCATCACCAACCAGCGCGAGACCACTCTGCTCTGGGACAAGAACACCGGTGAGCCCGTCCACAACGCCATCGTCTGGCAGGACACCCGCACCGACGCGCTCTGCCGGGAGCTGGGGCGCAACGTCGGCCAGGACCGCTTCCGCCGTGAGACCGGCCTGCCGCTGGCGAGCTACTTCTCCGGCCCGAAGGTCCGCTGGATGCTCGACAACATCGAGGGCCTGCGCGAGCGCGCCGAGCGCGGCGACATCCTCTTCGGGACCATGGACTCCTGGGTCATCTGGAACCTGACCGGCGGTGTCGACGGCGGACGCCACGTCACCGACGTCACCAACGCGTCGCGCACCATGCTGATGAACCTGCACACCATGAAGTGGGACGAGAAGATCGCCCAGTCCATGGAGGTGCCGATGGAGGTCCTCCCCGAGATCCGCTCCTCCGCCGAGGTGTACGGAGAGGTCAAGGAGGGCCTGCTGGCGGGTGTGCCGGTCGCCTCCGCGCTCGGTGACCAGCAGGCCGCGCTGTTCGGCCAGACGTGTTTCGCCGAGGGTGAGGCGAAGTCCACGTACGGCACCGGCACCTTCCTGCTGATGAACACCGGCGACAAGATCATCAACTCGTACTCGGGGCTGATCACCACCGTCGGCTACAAGATCGGCGACCAGGCTCCGGTGTACTCGCTGGAGGGCTCCATCGCCGTCACCGGCGCGCTCGTCCAGTGGATGCGCGACCAGATGGGGCTCATCAACTCCGCGCCCGAGATCGAGACGCTCGCCGCGTCCGTCGAGGACAACGGCGGCGCCTACATCGTGCCCGCCTTCTCCGGGCTGTTCGCACCGTACTGGCGCTCCGACGCCCGTGGTGTGATCGCCGGTCTCACCCGGTACGTCACCAAGGCGCACATCGCGCGCGCCGTACTGGAGGCCACCGCCTGGCAGACCCGCGAGATCACCGACGCCATGACGAAGGACTCCGGCGTCGAGGTGACCGCTCTGAAGGTCGACGGCGGAATGACCTCCAACAACCTGCTGATGCAGACCCTCTCGGACTTCCTGGACGTACCCGTGGTGCGTCCCATGGTCGCCGAGACGACCTGCCTCGGGGCCGCCTACGCCGCCGGCCTGGCCGTCGGCTTCTGGCCCGACACCGACGCGCTGCGCGCCAACTGGCGCCGGGCCGCGGAGTGGACACCCCACATGGACGCTGCCCAGCGCGACACCGAGTACAAGAGCTGGCTCAAGGCCGTCGAGCGGACCATGGGCTGGATCGAGCACGACGACAGCTGACGAGGAGCTATTCGAATGACCACCCTGCAGAGCGTCCCCGCCCTGGGGACGCACCCGGCCTCGGGTTCCCTGCCGAGCCGCGCCGAAACGCGGGAGCAGCTTGCCAAGGCGACGTATGACCTCCTGGTGATCGGCGGCGGCATCCTGGGCATCTCCACCGCCTGGCACGCCGCGCAGGCCGGGCTGCGGGTGGCCCTGGTGGACGCCGGCGACTTCGCCGGCGCCACCTCCTCCGCCTCCTCGAAGCTCCTCCACGGCGGTCTGCGCTACCTGCAGACCGGCGCGGTGAAGCTGGTGGCGGAGAACCACTTCGAGCGCCGTGCGCTCTCCCGTGAGGTGGCTCCCCACCTGTCCAACCCGCTGACCTTCTATCTGCCGGTCTACAAGGGCGGACCGCACGGCGCGGCCAAGCTCGGCGCGGGCGTCTTCGCCTACTCGGCGCTCTCCGCGTTCGGCGACGGCGTCGGCCACGTCATCTCCCCGTCGAAGGCGCAGCGCGACGTCCCCGAGCTGCGTACGGAGAACCTGAAGGCCGTGGCCGTGTACGGCGACGACCAGATGAACGACGCCCGGATGGCGCTGATGGCGGTCCGCGCGTCCCTCGAGGCGGGGGCGGTCGTCCTCAACCACGCCGAGGTCACCGGACTTCGTCTCACCAGGGGCCGGGTCACGGGCGCGGACCTGAAGGACCGTACCGACGGCACCGAGTTCGGTGTCGACGCCCGGCTGGTGCTGAACGCGACCGGACCGTGGGTGGACCACCTGCGGAAGATGGAGGACCCGAACGCGGCGCCCTCCATCCGGCTGTCCAAGGGCGCGCACCTGGTGCTCAAGCGCACCTCCCCGTGGAAGGCCGCCCTGGCCACCCCGATCGACAAGTACCGCATCACCTTCGCCCTCCCGTGGGAGGACATGCTGCTGCTCGGCACGACCGACGAGGTGTTCGAGGGTGACCCGGCGGATGTCGCGGTCAACGAGAAGGACATCGCCCAGATCCTCGACGAGGCCGCCTTCTCCATCCGCGACCAGCAGCTGTCGCGCGATCTCATCACCTACTCCTTCGCCGGGCTGCGGGTGCTGCCGGGCGGTCCCGGAGACACCTCGCAGGCCAAGCGGGAGACCGTGGTCACCGAGGGCCGCGGCGGCATGCTGTCGGTGGCCGGCGGGAAGTGGACGACGTTCCGCCACATCGGCCGAACGGTGATCAACAAGCTGGCCGAGCTGCCGGGCCGGCCGCTCGCCGACGACATGGAGCCGATCTCGCAGCTGCCGAAGAGGGTCCCGCTGCCGGGCATCGCCAACCCCCGTGCCGTCGCCCACCGGTTGCTGGTGGACGCACCGGCGCCCGGGCCCCGCATGGCCGCGGACACCGCCCGGCACCTGGCCACGCACTACGGCTCGCTGGCCTTCGACATCGCGCGGCTGGCGAACGACGATGCCGCGCTGGCCCAGCGGATCCACCCGGACGCTCCGGAGATCTGGGCCCAGGTCGTGTACGCACGCGACCACGAGTGGGCCGAGACGGCGGACGACGTGCTGCGCCGCCGTACGACGCTGACGATACGGGGCCTCGCGACGGACGAGATCTGCGGCAAGGTCGAGGATCTGCTACGCAAGAAGGCCTGACGGCAAGGCCTGGTGAGCCCTTCCCCGGTGAGGCCTTCCGGGGGGAGGCCTCACCGGGTGTGGAGCACGTGAGGGGCGGTCGCGACGGCGGCCGCCCCTCATGTGCGCCTGGCCCAGGGGCACTTGCACGGCCTGCGGGGCGGGGTCCTGCTACGGCCGCGGCGGCTCTATCGCGGGGCTTCCTCGTCCGAGGCGAGGATCGACGTCTCCAGCTTGCGCAGCAGCCGGGCCAGTTGGCGGCACTCGGACGGCGAGAGTTCGCCGAGCATCCGCCGCTCGTTGTCCAGGTGCTCGGCGAACACCGTGTCGACCTTGGCGAGCCCTTCGGGGGTGAGCCGCGAGTAGACGACGCGCCGGTCGTCGGCGTCGCGCTCGCGGACGATCAGCCCGTCCTTCTCCAGCCGGTCGATCCGCAGGGTCACCCCCGCCGACGACACCAGCCCCGAGTCCGCGAGCTGCCCCGCGGTCAGCCGGTAGGGCTCCCCGGACCGGCGCAGCGCGGTCAGCACGTCGAAACCGGCGACCGAGAGGCCGTGGCGTTCGATGGAGGCGGTGAGCCTGGTGCTGTAGCGCAGGAACGAGCGGTGCAGCCTGCCGAGGACCTCCAGCGGGCTGGTGTCCAGTTCGGGCCGCTCCCGTCCCCAGGCCTCGATGGCCATCGCCACGGCGTCCGGCCGCACCGTCGCCCTCCGCTCAGCCATGCCCGTCCCCGTCCCTCAGCGCGGTCACTGCAGGGGCGCGAATGTCTCACGCCCCTGAAAATCCTATCCCTGAAGTGATTCGGGGCGGAAAGCGAGCCGGGCGCGGGGAGGTCCGCGAGGACGAGCGGGGGCGGACGGTGCGGGCTCCTCAGGAGTTGAGCTCCTCCAGCGTCCTGCCCTTCGTCTCGACGGCGCACAGCGCCACGACGGCGCCCACCGCGGCCACGGCGGCGAACTGGGCGAAGACCACCGCCAGGCTGCCGCCCGAGCCGATGATCGCGCCGAGCGCGACCGGACCGAGGATCACACCGATCCGGTTCCAGACCCCGCCGAAGGCGGCGCCCTTGGCGCGGTTGTACGTCGGGTACAGCTCGGGCGAGTACAGGTAGAGCCCGGCGTTGATCGCGTAGAGGAAGAACGTCGTACAGGACGCGAACACGGCGACCTGCACGCCCGAGGTCGCCCCGGCCAGGGCGAGCACGGTGAGCGAGACCATGGTGCCGCCGAGGGCGGCCACCAGGGCGGGGCGCCGGCCCACGCGGTCGATCAGCAGGGCGACGATCAGCGTGCCGAGCAGCCCGGTGACATTGCTGAGCAGGGTGTAGACGAGAGCGGTCGTCAGGTCCAGGCCGAAGTGTTTGGTGTAGAGCGACGGCAGCCAGGTGGAGATGCCGTGGTTCACGTAGTACGCGACGAACCACAGCGCCGAGAGCACGGCGGTACGACGCAGATAGCGGCCGGTGAACAGGTCCCGCAGGCGCCCCTGCGAGCGCTCCTGGGCGGGGGCGGGCACCGGGGCCGGCAGCGGTTCGTGCGTGGCGGCGGCCACCTGTGCCTCGATCCGCGCGATGACCTGCTCGGCCTCCGCCGTCCGTCCCCGGGCCAGCAGCCAGCGGGGGGACTCGGCGACGTGCCGGGGCAGCATCGCCGCGAGCACGACCGGGAGCGCACCGATGACGAACATCGCGCGCCAGCCCAGGTTGGGCACCACCCAGACGGCGACCAGCGTGGCCGTGGCCAGACCCGCCGGGAAGATCATCTCGTAGAGCAGCACGAAGCGGCCGCGGCGGTCGGAGCGTGCGATCTCGTTGATGTACGTGGCGGCGACGGGGACGACCCCGCCGATACCCAGTCCCTGGACGAAGCGGAACAGCGCGAAGGTCTCGATGCCGCCGGACAGGGCGACGGCCAGGCTGGCGAGGGCGGTCACGGCGACCCCGAGGGCGACGGTCCGCACCCGGCCGATCCGGTCGCCCAGCCAGCCGGCGCCCAGGGCGCCCAGGAGCATGCCGACGGAGGCGGCCGTGACGGCGAAGGTGGCCTGCCCCGTCGTCAGCCGCCACTCCTTCATCAGTACGGGGAGCGCGGAGGCGGCCAGCAGCTGGTCGAACGCCTCGAAGAACGTCACGGCGCCGATCAGCACGCGCACCTTGACGTGCCAGCGTGAGTGCGGGAGCCGCTCGAGCCGGGCGGCTATCGAGCCGATGGCAGGCGTGCCGGCCACAGTCGTCATGAAGGGGTTCCTTCCGCGAACAGAGAAGTTCCGGAGACAGTAGATTCAGCCACCTAAGCGGTCAATAGTTAAGTGGCTAGATATTGAGATCGTCGCCTCAGCGTGACGATCGAGCCAGATCCGATCCCGCGGCCCCCTTGCGCGAATAAATTTAAACGCTTAGATTTCTAGCACTTCGACAAAGCCGTCGCAGTTCCCATCGCCCGTCCCCTGCCTGGAGGTTCAGCCGTGCCGCACTTCCCCACCGACGCCCTGATCGCCGGCCAGTGGCGACGCGGCGCGGGCGCACCGTTCGAGAGCGTCGATCCGGCGACCGGCCGGGTGCTCGCCACCGTCCACGCCGTGACGGCCGACGAGGTCGGCGAGGCCGCCGAGGCCGGAGCCCGCGCCGCCGTCGACCCGGCGTGGCGGGATCTGCTCCCCCACCAGCGTGCGCGGCTGCTGTACCGCATCGCGGAGCTGGTCGAGGACGCCGCCGGCGAACTCTCGGCGATCCAGACCGCCGACACCGGCAAGACCCTCGGCGAGACCCGCGCACTCGCGCTGAGCGCGGCCGGGACCTTCCGCTACACCGGGGCCGCGCTGGAGACTGCGGAGGAGACGATCACCCCCTCCCGCGGCGAGTACGTCACGATGAGCGTGTACGAGCCGATCGGCGTCGTCGGCGCGATCAACCCCTGGAACTCCCCGATCGCCAGCGACGCGCAGAAGATCGCCCCCGCCCTCGCGGCCGGCAACGCCGTCCTGCTCAAGCCCGCCCTCTGGACACCCCTCGTCTCCCTCGCCCTCGGACGCATCGTCACCCGGGCGCTGGAGGAACTCGCCCTGCCCACCGCGCTGTTGTCCGTGCTTCCCGGCAGCGGCCGGACCGTCGGTGACGCCGTCGTCCGGCATCCGCTCGTCGGCCGTGTCGGGTTCACCGGCGGCACGGCGACGGGCCGGTCCATCGCCACCGCCGCCGCACGCAAGCTGATTCCCGCCTCGCTGGAGCTGGGCGGCAAGTCACCGACGATCGTCCGGGCCGACGCCGACGTCGAACAGGCGCTGGCCGGGGTGATGTTCGGGATCTTCTCCTCCAGCGGCCAGTCCTGCATCGCCGGTTCCCGGCTGTTCGTGGCCCGCGAGATCTACGACGACTTCACCGGCGAACTGATCGAGCGGGTCCGCAAGCTGCGCGTCGGCCCGGGTACCGACCCCGGGACCCAGGTCGGGCCGCTCGTGCACCGCGACCACCGGGACGCCGTCGCCGCCCATGTCGACCTGGCGCGCTCCGAGGGCGCGCGGGTGCTGTGCGGCGGAGCCGCGCCGGACGGCGAGGAGTACCGGGCCGGCGCGTACTACCTGCCCACCGTCCTGGACGGCCTCCCGAACTCCGCGCGGACCTGCCAGGAGGAGATCTTCGGCCCGGTGCTCGCCGCCCTGCCCTACGACGACGAGGACGACCTCGTACGCCGGGCCAACGGCACGGTCTACGGGCTGGCCTGCGGGATCTGGACGCGCGACCACCGCGCCGCATGGCGCCTGGCCCGCCGTATCGACGCCGGCACCGTCTGGATCAACACGTACAAGCAGTTCAGCGCCTCCACCCCGTTCAGCGGCCGCAAGGACAGCGGACTGGGCACGGAGAAGGGCCGCGACGCCATCCGCGCCTACCAGCGCCAGAAGTCCCTGTACTGGGGCACCTCCGCGGCCCCGCTCCCCTGGGCCGACTGACCCGCGCACTCCTGTCCGGAGACACTCCCGCGCACCCCTGTCTGGAGACACTCATGCACCAACCGCCACCCGGTCCCGTCGCCCGGCTGCGTTCCCTGCGCTACGTCGAGCTGCACACGCCCGCCCTCACCCGGGCCGCCGACTTCTACCAGGAGGTCTGGGGCCTGGAGACCGTCGAGTCCGGCCACGGCGCCCACTGGCTGCGCGGCACCGGCGACGAGCACCACGTACTGCACCTGACCGGGGCCGACCGCGTGGGTCTCGGCCGGATCGCGTTCGCCGTGGCCACACCCGCCGAGGTCGACGAGGCGGCGCGCAGGCTGACCGCCCGCGGCATCGTCCCGGTCTTCGGGCCGGCGCCGCTGGAGCAGGCGGGCGGCGGGTACGGCCTGCGGTTCACCGACCCCGAGCACCGGCTGATCGAGATCAGCGCCCAGGTCGAGGCCGTGCCGCCGCGCGGCCGTGAGGCCGCGGTGCCCGTCGGCGTCACCCACGCGGTGCTCAACACCACCGACATCGACGCGTCCGTCGCCTTCTACTGCGACGTCCTCGGGCTGCGCGTCTCCGACTGGTCCGAGCACCGCATGGCGTTCCTGCGCTGCAACGCCGACCACCACTGCATCGCCTTCAACCAGGCGGAGTGGGCCTCGCTCAACCACGTGGCGTACGAGATGACCTCCGTCGACCACTTCATGCGAGGCCTTGGCCGGCTGCGCCACCACGGCATCACCCCGCAGTGGGGGCCCGGCCGGCACGGCCCGGGCAACAACACCTTCTCCTACTTCACCGACCCGTCCGGGCTCGTGTGCGAGTACACCTCCGAGGTCGCGCAGGTCGTCGAGGACCGGTGGATCGCCCGGGTGTGGCGACGCGTGCCCGAACTGTCCGACCTGTGGGGGACGGCGGGCCCGCCGTCCCAGGAGATCCGCTGTCACATGGCCGGCTCTCCCGATCCCGGTCCTCTCTCTTCCCCAGCTCCCGTGGAGGTTCAGGCATGAGCGCCGTACGCAAGGCCGGACTCGTCGGCTGGGGCGCCATCGGCCGCGTCGTCGGCACGGCCCTCGCCCGGCGGGAGGTGCCCGGCGCCGAGCTGGTGTGCATCGTCGACAACCGTCCGCTCGGCGACGCCGCGCCCGCCCCGCAGGTCGCCTTCGAGGAGGCCCTGGAGCGCTGCGACCTGATCGTGGAGGCGGCCGGCCAGGGAGTCGTACGGGAGTGGGGCGAGCGCGTCCTCGCCTCCGGGACGGACCTGCTGGTCGCGTCGACCGGGGCACTGACCGACGAGGAACTGGCCAAGCGGCTGCTGAACACCGGCCCCGGGCGGGTGTACTTCACCGGCGGCGCGGTCGGCGGCCTCGACCTCCTGCAGGCCGTACGTGCCGTGGGGCCGCTGGACGAGGTGCGGCTCACCACCACCAAGCTGCCGTCCACGCTCGAACAGCCCTGGATGGACGAGGAACTGCTGTCCCGGCTGCGGACGGCGACCGGACCGGTCGAGGTCATGGCGGGCACGGCACGCGAGATACCCGTGAAGTTCCCCCGGTCGACGAACGTGGCCGCGTCGGTGGCCCTGGCCGTCGGCGACCTGGACGCCGTACGGGTCCGTGTCGTGGCCGACCCCGGCGCCCACCGCACACGGCACGTCGTCGAGGCGTCAGGCCCGCTCGGTGCCTACCGGTTCGAGGTGGCGCACCTCCCGGACCCGGACAATCCGGCGACCAGCCGGGTCGTGCCCTACGCGGTGCTGCGCAGCCTCGCCGCGCTCGCCGGGCGCGGCGGGCAGATCCTGTGACGCCCGCACCGCATCTGGAGGAGGCGGGCGAACGGGGACCGCTGCTGCTGTGCCTGCACGGAATCGGCTCCTCGTCGGCCGCGTTCGCGCCGCAGCTCGCCGAACTCGGCCGGTACGCACGGGTTGTCGCCTGGGACGCCCCCGGATACGCCGGGTCCGCGGACCCCGAAGCCCCGCTGACGCTCGACGGCTTCGCCGACGCGGCGGCCGGGGTGATCCGCGAACGCGGCGGGAGCGCCCATGTCCTGGGCGTCTCCTGGGGCGGTGTGATCGCCCTCCGTCTGGCGGTCCGCCACCCGGAACTCGTCGAGTCGCTGATCGTCGCCGACTCCAGCCCCGGATCCGGGACGGATCCGGCGAAGGCCGCCGCCATGCGGGCCCGGGCCGACGAGCTGGCCTCGCTGGGGCCGCGCGCCTTCGCGGAGCTGCGCGCGCCCCGGCTGGTGTCCGCCGGGGCCCCCGCCGAACTGGTGCGGCGGGTCACCGACACCATGGCGGGCGCGGTCCGGCTCCCTGGCTACGGCTACGCCGCGGAGTCGATGGCCGCCACCGATCTGCGCGACGAGCTGTCCTCGGTCACCGCGCCCACGCTCGTCCTCTGCGGCGACCAGGACGAGGTCACCGGCGTCGAGGCGTCCCAGGCCATCGCCGGCGCCGTCCGCAGAACCGCCTACGTGATCGTCAAGGACGCCGGTCACCTGGCCAACCAGGAGCAGCCGGAGCACTTCAACGCCTGGGTCCTCTCCCACCTCCGCATCACCGCCCGCATCCCCGAATGAACACCTCCCGTACGCACACCTCCCGTACACGCACGTCCACGAAGGAGCACGGCATGCCACTCACCACCACCGCCTACGACAACGGCGGCGACCTCGCCGCGTACACCGACTCGCTCATCGCGACGAAGGACTCCCGCGAGCCCGACTGGAACACGCTCGCCTTCCAGGCGAAGGCCGGCGACCAGTACCGCCGGGCCCAGATCCGCTACGTCGGCTCCGGTGCGACCGGCAACCACGACGGCGACAACCGGATCATCCCGTCCGGCGGGTTCACCTTCTCCAACATGCTGCTGCCGCCCGGTGCCGAGGGCCCCGAGCACACCCACCACGACGTCGAGGAGGCCTTCTTCGTCCTGGAGGGCGAGGTCCGGGTCGGCATCCACCGCGGCGAGGACGAGGCGGAGTACCGCACGCTCGGCTACCGGGACATGATCGTCGTCCCGGCGGGTGTGGCCCGCTCGCTGAAGAACGAGGGCGACAAGGACGCGCTGTTCTGCGTCGTCATCGGCACCCGGAAGCCGCAGGTGCCCACGTACCCCGAGCACTCGCCGATGCACGGTGTCACCCGTGACTGACCGGCGCGCCGGCGTCCGTACGGTCGTCGTCACCGGGGCGGGCCGTGGCCTGGGACTGGCCATGGCCCGCCGGGCCGGCGCGGACGGCTTCCGCGTCGTCCTCGCCGAGCTGGACCCGGCACGGGGCGAAGCCGCCGCCGGGCGGCTGCGCGAGGAGGGCCTCGACGCCCACTTCGTCCGCTGCGACGTCGCCGATCCCGCGTCGGTGGAGGGACTCGCCGCGGCCGTACGGGAACTGGGCCCGCTGTACGGCCTGGTGAACAACGCGGCGCTGGCCAACGGCGTCGGCGGAGTCGAGTTCCAGGACATCGACGTGGCGGTGTGGGACCGGCTGATGGCGGTCAACGCCCGCGGCCCCTGGCTGGTCGCGAAGGCCCTCCATCCGCTCTTCCACCCGCCCGGCCGGATCGTCAACATCGCCTCGGACGCGGCCCTGTACGGCTCCCCTCGGCTCGCGCACTACATCGCCTCCAAGGGCGCCGTGATCGCGCTGACCCGGGCCATGGCGCGCGAGCTGGGCGACAGGGGCATCACCGTCAACGCGGTGGCGCCCGGCCTCACCGAGTGCGAGGCCACCGAGAACGTCCCGGCCGAACGCCACGGCCTCTACCGCGCGGGCCGTGCGATCTCCCGCGCGCAGCGGCCCGACGACCTCACGGGCCTCGTCTCCTTCCTGCTGAGCGAGGAATCCCGCTATCTCACCGGACAGGTGGTCGCCGTCAACGGCGGCTTCACCATGAACTGAACCGACGGAGCACCCCATCATGGATCTGGCCCTCGCCGACCGCACCGTACTCGTCACCGGCGGCAGCTCGGGCGTCGGCCTCGCCACCGTCCGCGCCCTGCTCGCCGAGGGCGCGAACGTCGCCACCTGCGGGCGCGACGCCGACCGGCTCGCCAGGGTGGCCGCCGGGCTCGACGGCGGCGACCGGCTGCTGACGGGCGTCTGCGACGTCCGGGACGCCGCCGCGGTACGCGACTTCACCCGCCGCACGGCCGATGCGTTCGGCGGCATCGACGGCCTCGTCAACAACGCCGGGCAGTCCCGGATGAAAGGGCTCGACGAGTCCACCGCCGAGGACTGGCGCGACGAACTGGAGCTGAAGTTCGCCGGGGTCCTCCACCCCGTGCACGCCGCCCGACCGCATCTGTCGGTCTCGGACGCGGCGAGCGTCGTCAATGTCAACGCGGTCCTCGCCAAGCAGCCCGAGACCCGGCTGATCACGACGAGCGCCGCCCGCGCCGGCATCCTCAACCTCTCCAAGTCCCTCGCGCTCGAGCTGGCGGGCGACGGTATCCGGGTCAACTCGGTCTGCCTGGGCCTCATCGACACCGGGCAGTGGACCCGCCGCCACGCCGCGTCCGCCACCGGCCTCGCCTACGCGGAGTGGCAGGCGGGACTCGCCGCCGACCGCGGCATCGCGCTGGGCCGGCTCGGCCGCGCCGAGGAGGTGGCGTACGCGATCGTCGCGCTGCTGTCGCCCCGCGCCTCGTACATCACCGGCACCAGCATCGACGTCTGCGGCGGAGTCGGCCGCTCCATCCTCTGAGGAGACCTCACCATGCGTTACGACAACGGAGGCGAACTCCTCGTCGCCGTCCTGCGGGAACTCGGCATCGACACCGTCTTCGGCATCGTCAGCGTGCACAATCTGCCGCTGGTCGAGGCCGTCGACCGCGAGCTGCGGTTCGTCCCCGTACGTCACGAGGCATCCGCCGTGAACGCCGCCGACGCCTACGGCCGGGCCCGCGGCACCATCGGCTGCGCCCTGACCTCCACCGGCACCGGCGCGGGCAACGCCGCCGGGTCACTGATCGAGGCCCTCAGCGCGGGTACGTCCGTGCTGCACGTCACGGGTCAGGTGGAGAGCGGGTTCCTGGGCAGCGGACGCGGCTTCATCCACGAGACCAAGGACCAGCTGGGCATGCTGACGGCCGTTTCGGCGTACGCCGCGACCGTGACCGGCGCCGATACGGCGGGCCGGGTACTGCGCGAGGCCGCCCGTGCCGCGCTGACCGCACCGGGCGGCCCGGCGAGCGTGGAATGGCCGATCGACCTGCAGTACGCCGAGCAGAGCGACACCCCGGCCGAGAGCGCCGCGCCTGCCGTGCCCGCCCCCACCGACGGTGAACTGGCGGCCGCCGGCGCGCTGCTGGCCTCGGCGCGCAGGCCGCTCGTGTGGGCCGGCGGCGGCGCCGTCCGAGCCCGCGCGGAACTCACCGGGCTGCTGGCCGCGAGCGGCGCGGGCCTGATCACGTCCAACTCGGGGCGTGCTTCGGTGCCCGAGGACCATCCGCAGGTCATCGGCAACTTCGCCACGACCCCCGCCGGTCGCGCGCTGCTCGCCGACGCCGATGTGCTGCTCAGCGTCGGCAGCCACTTCCGGTCCAACGAGACGGCCGACTACGGGCTGGCGCTCCCCGGGGCGCACATCCAGATCGACGTGGACGCCGCCTCCCTCGGCCGGGTCTATCAGGTGGAGCACGCGCTGCACGGCGACGCGGCGACGGTCCTGGCCGGTCTGCTGCCGTACGCGCGGGCCGCCGAGGCGGGCTGGACGGACCGGGTCGCGGAGGTGCGGGCCGAGGTGCGCGCCGCGCTGCACGACTCGATCGGTCCGCAGGCGGCGATCTGCGACGCGATCCGTGCCGCGCTCCCCCGTGAGGCGGTCGTCGCCCGCGACGTCACCATCCCGTCGAGCAGCTGGGGCAACCGGCTGCTGGAGATGTACGACCCGCGCGACAACGTCTTCCCGCGCGGCGGCGGCATCGGGCAGGGCCTCGGCATGGGCATCGGGGCCGCGCTCGCCCGGCCCGGCTCGCCGACGGTGGTCCTGGCCGGCGACGGCGGTCTCGCGGTGCATCTGGGCGAGCTGCTCACCCTGGCCCAGGAACGGCCCCGGCTCACCCTGATCGTCTTCAACGACGGCGGCTACGGCGTCCTGCGCAACATGCAGGACCGCTACGGCGACCGCCGCTCCGGCGTCGACCTCGTCACCCCCGACTTCGAGCAGCTGGCGCGGGCCTGCGGGCTGCCGTACCTGCGGATCGCCGCGGAGGAGCACGCCCTGCCGGTGCTGACGGCGGCCGTCGCGTCCGACGGACCGACGCTCGTCGAGGTCGATCTGACGGCACTGGGCCCGATGAAGAACCCGTTCACCCCGCCCGTGAAGATCCCCGGCGCATGAGCCGGAGAGGAGGCAGCAGGCCATGAGCGACAACGCGCTGCGGCAGAGCGAGCTCCTGCTGACCGTGCACCGCATGACATGGGAGGCGGACGGCGTCCTCTCCGTCGAGCTGGTGCACCCCGAGGGCAAGCCGCTGCCCGCGTGGACGCCGGGAGCGCACATCGACGTCCATGTGGGCGGGCAGATCCGCCAGTACAGCCTGTGCGGCGACCCTCGGTCCACCTGGGTCTACCGGATCGGTGTCCTCGACGCCCCGTCGTCGCGCGGCGGTTCGCGGTACGTGCACACCGGGCTGCGTCCCGGCCAGGACGTCACCGTGTCCGAGCCGCGCAACCACTTCGCGCTGGAGGACGCCGCCGGGTACGTGTTCGTCGCGGGCGGCATCGGGATCACGCCTCTCCTGGCGATGGCACGGGAGGCCGCGCGCAGGGGCACCCCATGGCGCATGGTCTACGGCGGGCGCACCCGTTCGTCGATGGCGTTCACCGGTGAACTGTCCGCGCTGGACGGTGAGGTGGCCCTCGTACCGCAGGACGAGCACGGGCACATCGACCTGGACAGCGTGCTCGCCGGGCTGCCGGAAGGGACGCTGGTGTACACCTGCGGTCCCGAGCCGCTGCTGGCCGCCGTCGAGGAGCGCTGCCCGGCCGATCGGCTGCGCCTTGAGCGTTTCGCGGCGCCCGTCGTGGAACGCGCGGACGACGACGGCGCGTTCGAGGTCGAGTGCCGCGGCTCCGGGGTGACCCTGTCCGTCGGCGCCGGCTCCTCCATCCTGCAGGCCGCAGAGGATGCCGGTCTGACCGTCAGCAGCTCCTGTCGCGACGGCATCTGCGGCTCCTGCGAGACCCGGGTCCTGGACGGCGTCCCCGACCACCGTGACTTCCTGCTCAGCGAGGCCGAGCACACGGCGAACGCGACCATGATGATCTGCGTGTCGCGCTGTGCCTCCGGCCGTCTCGTCCTCGATCTGTGACCACCCCTTGGAGGCTTCGATGACCACCGCCCCCTGGCCGTACCTGGACGTTCACCAGTCCCGTACGCACGAGCCCACCCCGTACGAGCTGAAGCTGGCCGCCACGCTCGAAGAGGTCTTCACCAAGGACGGCCACGAACTGGCCGATGTCGTCCGCGGGCTCAACGCCCGCCAGGTCCACGCCCCCGACGGCGCCCCGTGGACCGAGGAGTCCTTCCGTACCGAGATGAAGCGCCTGGGAGCCTGACCATGACCCCTTCGACGTCCCCTTCCACGACCGCGCGCACGGCCCTTTCCGCCGACGACATCTACGCGACCGGGCTGCGCAACCAGTGGCATCCCGTCGTCCCGTCCCGCTTCGTCGCCCCCGGGGCGATGCGCAGGGTCACCGTGCTCGGCGAGCAGTGGCTGCTGTTCCGGCGCTCCGACGGCGGCCTGGCGATGCTCGCCGACCGCTGCCCCCACCGCGGCGCCCCGCTGTCGCTGGGCAGGCACCTGGGTGACCGGGTGGCCTGCTGGTACCACGGCGTCGAGGTCGCCACCGACGGCACCGTGTCCTCGGTGCCCGGGCTGCCCGGCTGCAACCTGGAGGGCAGGAAGCTGGTCGCCTCGCTGCCGGTGCGCGAGGTCGGCGGGGCCGTCCTCGCCTACTTCGGTGACGAACGGCACCCGGATCCGGTGGACCTGGCGCTGCCTGATCCGCTCACCGACCCGGACGCCGACGCGTTCCTCTGCTACGCCGAGTGGAACGTGCCGTGGCGGTACGCCGTGGAGAACCTCCTCGACCCGATGCACGGGGCGTTCCTGCACCACGAGTCGCACACCATGTACGACGGGGACACGACGGCGAAGTTCCGTATCCGCGAGACCGGCCGCGGCTACTTCTTCGAGAAGACCGACCAGCGGGGCGTCAACTTCGACTGGGTCGAACTGTGCCGCACCGGCGCCGACTGGGTGGACCTGTCCATCCCGTACCCGCCGTCGGCGGGCCCCGGCGGCCCGTTCGGAATCGTCGGCATGGTGTGCCCGGTGGACCGCGAACGCACCGGGGTCTTCTTCTGGCGCTACCGCCGCGTCCAGGACTGGCAGCGCGACACCTGGCGCTTCCTGTACCGGACGGTGATCGAGGAGCGGCACTGGGAGGTCCTGGAGCAGGACCGGGTGATGCTGGAGGCCATGCCGGCCGACGCCGACCAGCGGGAGAACCTCTACCAGCACGATCTGGGTGTCGTACGGTTGCGGCGGCTGTACCGGGCGCAGGCGGAGCAGCAGGCGGCGGCCGGCTGACGACGGCCGAGTGGCCCCTGCCGTCCGCGGTCGGCCCCGGTCGGTGAACGGTCGGGGCCTGAACCGCATACCCAAAAGTCCGTCACAGGGGCCATAATCATCCGATACATCGGATGTCTTCCTGAGACGAGGTCGCCATGGCTGTCACCGACGAGGCCATCGAGAAGATCAAGGGGATGATCGTCTCCGGCGCGCTGCGGCCGGGCGACCGCCTCCCCAAGGAGAGCGAACTCGCCTCCGAGCTGGGCCTGTCCAGGAACTCGCTGCGCGAGGCGGTCCGCGCGCTGTCGTTGATCCGCATCCTCGACGTCCGGCAGGGCGACGGTACGTACGTCACGAGCCTGGACCCCCAGCTGCTGCTGGAGGCGCTGAGCTTCGTCGTGGACTTCCACCGGGACGACACCGTGCTGGAGTTCCTCGCCGTGCGCCGCATCCTGGAACCGGCCGCGACGGCGATGGCGACGTCCCGGATCAGCGAGGACGAGCTGGACGTGCTGAGCGCACAGCTCGACGCGCTCGGAGAGCAGCCCTCGGTGGAGGAACTCGTCGCCGCGGACCTGGAGTTCCACCGGGGCATCGTGCAGACCGCCGGCAACTCCGTCCTCTGCTCACTCCTCGACGGCCTCTCCGGGCCCACCACCCGGGCCCGCGTCTGGCGGGGACTGACCCAGGAGGACGCGGTCAGCCGCACCCTCCATGAGCACCGCGCCATCCTGGCGGCGCTCCGCGACCGCGACGCGGAGGCGGCACGCTCGTGGGCGACGGTCCACATCGCGAGCGTGGAGCAGTGGCTTCGGTCGACGCTGTAGGTGTGACGCCGGACACTGGCGGGTGCGGGGCCGGGGAACGTCCTCCCGGGCCCCGCACCCATCGGACGGTCACGGCCTAGTCCTGCTTCTCCCCGCTCGCGAAGCGGGAGATGACCAGGGCCACGATGATGATCGCGCCGTTCAGGAACTGGTTCCAGAGCGCCGGTACGCCGCCCAGCGTCATCACGTTCACGACCAGCTGGAGTGTGAGCACACCGGTCAGGGCGCCGAACAGCGTGCCGCGGCCGCCCTTCAGGCTGATGCCGCCGATGACCGCGGCCGCGAACACCTGGAAGATCCAGCCGTTGCCCTGCGTCGCCGCGACCGAGCCGTAGTGGCCGGTGTAGAGGATGCCCGCGAACGCGGCCAGCAGACCGCCGATCGCCAGCACCGCCCAGGTGATCCGGTCGACCCGGATGCCGGCGGCGCGTGCCGCCTCCGGGTTGCCGCCGATCGCGTACAGTGCGCGGCCGTGGCGCAGATACGCCAGCGCCCCGCCGCCGAGGGCGAAGAGCGCGAGGCAGATCCACACGGCGGCCGGTACGCCGATCCAGTCCGTCTTGCCGAGGTAGCGGAAGGACTCCGGCACGTCGGTGATCGACTTGCCCTCGGTGATGCCGATGTGGAGACCGCGCAGCATCGTCAGCATGCCGAGGGTGGCGATGAACCCGTTGACGCGCAGCTTGAGCATCAGGAAGCCGTTGACCGCGCCGATCGCGACACCGACCAGCAGGCAGACCGGGATGGCCATCCCGACCGGGAGGAGTTCCAGTCCGGCGAAGCGGCCGCCCTCCGCCGGAAGGATCAGCCACATGGCGACGACCGGCGCGATGCCGATCGTCGACTCCAGCGAAAGGTCCATCCGGCCGCAGATGAGGATGAGTGCCTGGCCGAGCACGAGCAGGCTCAGCTCCGAGGACTGCTGGACCACGCTGATGAGGTTGGTGGAGGTGAGGAAGACCGGCGAGACGATGAAGCCGATCACCATCAGCACCAGGATCACCGGCACGAGCGAGAAGTCGCTCCACCTGATCAGTCGCAGCCGGTTCAGCGGCACCCCGGCGGCGGTCCTCTCGGCCGCCGGCGGCCGTATGGTCTCGGTCATTCCCGCTCCCCCACTCCTTCCATGGCGGCGACCAGTTCCCGGTCGCTCCATCCGCTGCCGAACGTGGCGACCACCCGCCCGTGGAACAGGGCGAGGACCCTGTCGCACACCCGCAGGTCGTCCAGTTCGTCGGAGATGATCACGGCCGCACTGCCCTCGTCGGCCACCCTTCGGACCACGCCGAGCAGGGCGTCCTTGGACTTGACGTCGACGCCCGCGGTCGGCCGGACGGCGACCAGCGCGCTCGGTCCCCGGGCCAGCGCGCGGGCGACGACGACCTTCTGCTGGTTGCCCCCGGAGAGGCCGGAGACCTTCTGCTGCGGCCCCTGGGTCTTGATGTCGAGCGAGGCGATCATCGACCGGGCGAACTCCCGTGTACGCGACGGTAGTACCGTTCCCCACGGTCCGAGCTGGTCGGCGACCGTCAGCGTGGCGTTCTCGGCGACGCTGCGGTCGAGGACGAGGCCCTGGAGATGCCGGTCCTCGGGGATGTAGCCGATCCCGGCGTCCAGGGCGTGCGGCACGCTGCCCGGACGGACGACCCTGCCTCGTACGGTGATCCGGCCGGCGGTGGCCTTGCGCAGTCCGGCCAGCGTCTCGCCGAGCGCGGTGTTGCCACTGGCCGTGGCGCCGGCGAGTCCGACCACCTCGCCGGGCCGCACCTCGAGGTCGAGCGGGTCGAACTCGCCGTCCAGCGCGAGCCCCTCGGTGCGCAGGACGGGTTCGGCGTCCTCCCGGAGCGTGCTCGCGGGGGCGTGCCAGGCGGCGGTGCCGCTGGTGGCCTCTCCGGTCATCGCGGCGACCAGGTCGTCCTTGGCGAGCGCGGCGACGGGGGCGCTGATCACATGGCGCGCGTCACGGTAGACGGTGACGGTGGTGCACAGTTCGTACACCTCCTGCAGATGGTGGGAGATGAAGAGGAACGCCACTCCCTGGCTCTGCAGTTCCCGCAGTTTCCCGAACAGCCGCTGGATGCCGCGGGCGTCGAGCTGGGCGGTCGGCTCGTCGAGGATGATCAGCCGGGCGCCGAAGGACAGCGCCTTCGCGATCTCGACGAACTGCCGCTGTTCGACGGGGAGATCCTTGGCCCGGGCGGTGGGGTCGACGCTCACCCCGTACTCGGCGAGCAGTTCCGCGGCCCGCCGCCGGAGCCTGGGCCAGCTGATGAGGCGGCCGCCGGGGCGGCCGGTCTCGAAGCGGTTGAGGAAGAGGTTCTCGGCGACGGTCAGATCGGGGACGACCATCGACTTCTGGTAGACGCAGGCGACCTTGGACTGCCAGGCCGCCGTGGAGCCGTAGGCGGGTGCGGGCTCGTCGCCGAAGGTGACCGTGCCCGCGTCGGGCCTGTGCAGTCCGGTGAGCACGCCGACGAGGGTGGACTTGCCGGCCCCGTTGCGCCCGACGAGTGCGTGTGCCTCGCCGGGTGCGACGGTGAGGCGTACTCCGTCGAGTGCGAGGTTCGGGCCGAAGCGCTTGACGATGCCTTCCGCCTCGACGGCGGGCGGTGCCTGGTGGGCCATGGCTAGCTCTTCTTCTCCAGCTGGTTGGCCCACAGCTTCGGGTCGTCCACGTTCGCCTTGGTCACGAGCGGTGCCGGGAGCTGGTCCTCGTAACCGTTCGGGATCTTGATGATGGTCGAGTCGTGGTCGGTCGGTCCCTCCTTGAAGGTCTTGCCCTCCAGGGCGGCCCTGGCGTAGAAGAGCGCGTACTCGGCGTACAGGTCGGCGGGCTGGGAGACGGTGGCGTCGATCTTCCCGGCGCGGATGGCGTCCAGTTCCTCCGGGATGCCGTCGTTGGAGATGATCGTGATGTGGCCGGGGGTGCCGGGTGCCTTGAGCAGCTTCTTCTGCTCCAGCAGGGCGAGGGTGGGCTGCAGGAAGGCACCGCCGGCCTGCATGTAGATGCCGGCCAGGTCGGGGTGGGCGGCGAGCGTCGACTGGAGCTTGGCGGAGGCGACGTCGCCCTTCCACTCGGTGGCCAGCTCGAAGACCTGGATGCCGGGGAAGTTCTTGTCCATGCACGCCTTGAAGGCCTCGGAGCGGTCGCGGCCGTTGATCGAGGACAGATCGCCCTGGAACTCGGCGACCTTGCCCTTGCCCTTCAACTGCTCGCCGAGGTACTGGCAGGCCTTCTCGCCGTACGCGCGGTTGTCCGCGCGCACGACCATGTAGACGCTGCCCTTGTCCGGGCGGGTGTCGACGGAGACGACCGGGATCTTCTTCTCGTCCAGGGTCTGCAGCGTCTCGGCTATCGCTCCGGTGTCCTGCGGCGCCATGACGACGGCCTTGGCGCCCTGGTCGGTGAAGACCTGGACGTTGGAGACCAGCTTTCCGATGTCGTTCTGGGAGTTGGCCAGCGGGAGCGCTTCGACCTCGCCGTCCTTGACGCCCTTCTCGATGTACTGCTGGTACGAGTTCCAGAAGTCGGTGTCGCTGCGCGGCAGGTCGATGCCCACCTTGCCGGCGGCCGACCCGCCGCCCTGGTCCCGGTTGCAGCCGGCGAGGGCGGTCACGGCCAGAAGTACGGCGCAGGCTGCGGCACTTGTCGAACGCACTCTCATGGTCCTGTCCTTCGGTGGGTGGCGGCTCAGGCTCAGGTGCTCAGGCTCAGGTGCTCGGGCTCAGGTGCTCAGGCTCAGGTGGCGGAACGCAGGCGCAGACCCTGCATTCCGCCGTCGACCGCGAGTGCCGTACCCGTGACGGCGGACGCGGCGGGGCCGGCGAGATAGACGACGGCGGACGCGACCTCTTCGGCGGTGACCAGTCGTCCGGTGGGCTGGCGGGCTTCGAGCGCGGCCCGTTCGGCCGCGGGGTCGTCGGCCCGGTCGAGCAGCCGGCCGATCCAGGGGGTGTTGGCGGTGCCGGGGTTGACGCAGTTGACGCGGATGCCCTCGCGGACGTGGTCGGCGGCCATGGCGAGGGTGAGGGAGAGCACGGCGCCCTTCGAGGCGCTGTAGAGCGCCCGCTGGGGCAGGCCGGCGGTCGCGGCGATGGAGCAGGTCTGGGTGATGGAGACGCGGCCGGGGCGTTCGGCGGCGGCCCGGCGCAGATGGGGCAGGGCGTGCCGGGCGGTGCGGACCATGCCGAGGACGTTGATGTCGAGGACCCGGTGCCACTCGTCGTCGGGGTTGTCGGCGACGGTGCCGATCGCGCCGATGCCGGCATTGGACACGACGGTGTGGAGGGAGCCGTACTCCTGTGCGATGTCATCGATGGCCGTACGCAGTGCCATGTCATCGGCGACGTCCGCCTTCACGGCGAGCGTGCCCTGCGGCGCGCCCGCGGTGTCCAGGTCGAGGACGGCGACCCGGGCGCCCCTGGCGAGGAGTTGCCGGGCGACGGCGGCTCCGATCCCCGAGGCGCCGCCGGTGACCACGGCCGCCATCCCCTCGAAGTCATGCGCTGTTGTCATGAGTTGCCGACCTCCTGGGCGGATGCGCGGGCCTGCCACACAGGCCCCTCCGGGTAGCGGTGCGCGGCGATCGACTCGGGCCGCATACGAGAGGAGAAGCCCGGCGTGCGCGGGGCGACGTAGTGCCCGTTGTCGATCACGGCCGGGGCGGTGAAGTGCTCGTGGAGGTGGTCGACGTACTCGATGACGCGGTCCTCCATGCTGCCGGAGACGGCGACGTAGTCGAACATGGCGAGGTGCTGGACGAGTTCGCACAGTCCTACCCCGCCCGCGTGGGGGCAGACGGGAACGCCGTACTTGGCGGCGAGCAGCAGGATCGCGAGGTTCTCGTTGACGCCTGCGACGCGGGCCGCGTCGATCTGGACGAAGTCGACGGCCTCGGCCTGGAGCAGCTGCTTGAAGACGACGCGGTTGGCGACGTGCTCGCCGGTGGCGACCTTGACGGGCTGTCCGGCCCGTACGGCGGCGTGGCCGAGGATGTCGTCGGGGCTGGTGGGCTCCTCGATCCAGTACGGCTCGTAGGGGGCGATGGCCTCCAGCCAGCGCAACGCCTCGGCGACGTCCCAGCGCTGGTTGGCGTCCACGGCGATGCGTACGTCGGGGCCGACCGCCGCACGGGCGACTTTCAGCCGTCGTACATCGTCGTCGAGGTCGGCGCCCACCTTCAGCTTGATCTGCCCGAACCCGTCGGCGACGGCCTGCTTGGCGAGACGGACGAGTTTGGCGTCGTCGTAGCCGAGCCAGCCCGGTGAGGTGGTGTAGGCGGGATAGCCGTCCGCGCGCAGCAGTTCGGTCCGTTCGGCCCGGCCCGGCTCGGCGGCGCGCAGGATGGCGAGCGCCTCGTCGCGGGTCAGTACGTCGGTGAGGTAGCGGAAGTCGACGAGGGAGACGAGTTCCTCGGGCGACATGGTGGCGAGGAACTCCCACACCGGCAGCCCGGCCAGCTTCGCGGCAAGATCCCAGGCGGCGTTCACGACCGCGCCGACGGCCATGTGCATCACGCCCTTCTCGGGGCCGAGCCAGCGCAGCTGGGAATCATGGGTGAGTTCGAGGTGCAGGGCCGCGAGGTCGGCGGCGGAGCGGGGCGCGGGCCGGCCGCTGACGTAGGGACGCAGCGCTTCGATGGCCGCTGCCGTGACATCGTTGCCTCTGCCGATCGTGAAGCAGAAGCCGTGCCCCTCCTCGCCGGCGTCGGTGCGCATGACGACGTAGGCGGCGGAGTAGTCGGGGTCGGTGTTCATGGCGTCGGAGCCGTCGAGCTCTTCCGAGGTGGGAAAGCGGATGTCGTGGACCTCGAACCCTGTGACGGTCTGACTCATGCACGCCCCCCGGACGATTCGGTACGACAAGGACCCGGCGAACATCGGACCTCTTGGTCATCCGATGTATAGCGTCGTCCGGGTGGCCAGGTCCAGGCCCGGGGCAAAACTTCTCGGCTACAGCTCGGATGTATGTGCGGCTGGAACCGGTATTCCTCTGACCTATGCCCCTGCCGTATGGAAGTTCACCCAGGCGTGCACAGGGACTGCGGGCGGGCCCCTGGGAAGCCGTAAGGTTGGGGCGTACGAAAGAGAACGTCGGAAGGAGGCCTGGGTGATCGAGCTCGAGGGGGTTCCCGAGCTGATCGACCCGGTCATGGTGGCCGCGTTCGAGGGCTGGAACGACGCAGGCGACGCCGCCTCCACCGCGGTCGCGCATCTGGACCGGGAATGGAAGGGCGAGGTGTTCGCGGCGCTCGACGCCGAGGACTACTACGACTTCCAGGTCAACCGGCCCACGGTGTGGCTGGACGGCGGGGTACGGAAGATCACGTGGCCCACCACACGGCTGTCCGTGGTCCGGGTCGGTGGCGAGAAGCCCCGTGATCTGGTGCTGGTCCGCGGGATCGAGCCGTCGATGCGCTGGCGCTCGTTCTGCAACGAGCTGCTGGGCTTCGCCCATGAGCTGGGCGTCGAGATGGTGGTGATCCTGGGCGCCCTGCTCGGCGACACCCCGCACACCCGCCCGGTGCCGGTCAGCGGTGTCACGTCGGATCCGGATCTGGCCAGGACGATGGACCTGGAGGAGACCCGCTACGAGGGCCCGACCGGCATCGTCGGCATCCTCCAGGAGGCGTGTACGCACGCCGGGGTGCCGGCCGTGTCGCTGTGGGCCGCCGTGCCGCACTACGTCTCGCAACCGCCGAACCCCAAGGCGACGCTGGCCCTGCTGAACCGCCTGGAGGACCTGATAGACCTCCGCATCCCGCTGGGCGAACTGGCGGAGGACGCACGGGCCTGGCAGCTCGGGGTGGACCAACTGGCCTCCGAGGACAGCGAGGTCGCGGAGTACGTGCAGACGCTGGAGGAGGCGCGGGACACCGCGGAGCTCCCCGAGGCGTCCGGCGAGGCCATCGCCCGCGAGTTCGAGCGCTATCTGCGGCGGCGCGACGGAGGACCGGGGCCCGGCCCGGGTCCCGGTGGGACCGCTCCCGGCGCGGGTCCCGGACAGGCTCCCGGCGGGCACGCGACGGAGAGCGGCGACAGCGGCTCCTATCTGCGCGACACTCCCCCCGCGCCCGGAGGGCGCGGGGGGCGGACGCGGCCGCCGAAGCCGCCGCGTCCGGAGCCGGGCCAGAGCTCTGACGCCGAGCCGGAGCCCGGGGACGGTCCTGACGCCTCCGAGGACGACTGACCGCTGCGGGGTGTCCTGGTCGAGCGGGGCGGTGCCGGCGGGCACCGCCCCGTCGCCGTGCCGGGCGGCCGAAGCCCGCGGGCACAGGAGCCGGGCCGGGGCGCGGTGCCCGGCCCGCTCCTGCGCCGTCCGGCCCGGCCCTGAGCGGGCGTCAGCCGCAGCGGAACCGTGCGCCCGCCCAGTCCGCGTGGTCGCCGGACTTGGAGCCGTTGGTGTCGGTCACCTTCAGACGGACGTGCCGCGCCCCGGTGACGTCGACCTCGGCCGGTACGGTAGCCGAGGCGCCGGTGACCTTCGGCGAGGTCCACAGCACCTTGCCGTCCGCCTCGACGGAGAACGCGACTTCGCCGTATCCGTTGATCTCGTCGTCGATACCGATGTCCGCGGTGAACGTGGTGCAGCGGCCACCGAGATAGACCTCGATGTCGGAGTCGGCGTGCGCCCCGATGCCCTTCTCGTAGGTCTGGCCGGCGAGGGTGAGCGTGCGTCCGTCGCTCGCGCCCGATTCCCCGTTGCTGCGGTCGCGTTCGGGTGGGCCCCAGCCGTTGGTGGACGTCAGCCACACCAGATCGCTCGCCCAGACGTCGCCGGACGGCGGCGGGGGCATCACCCCGGCCGCGAACCGCTGCACGGCGGTGCGTGGCTCACCGGCCGCCCGGTAGCGGGCGGTTGCGGTGAGCGTCGTCTCGCCGGGCTCGGCGTCCCGGGCGGGGGTGACGGCGACCTCGACCCGCCTGGTCGTCCCCGCGGGGATGCGGTCCACCGTCGCCGCCGGCGTCACCTGCCAGCCCGCCGGGGCGTCCAGCGAGACCGAGACACCCGTGGCGTCACGGGCGCCCGCGGTGACATCGACGGCGACCTTGCCCGGCGCGCCGGCGGCCAGTTCCTGGCCGGCCGGGGCGGCGACGACGGCCGCGGAGCCGGGGACGGCTCCGCCGACCGCCGCGGTGTCCTCCAGTTCGAGCTCGAAGCCACGGTCGGTGGGCAGCGCCGCGGTCTTCACCTTCACGACGCCTCCGCGGTCGTCGCGGTCGTACCACCAGCCCTGTCCGGCCGCCTCGAAGGCCGCCCTGCCGCTCAGCCTCGGCAGATCACGGCCGTTCAGCTCGACCGAGCTCGGTGAATCCGCCGTGTGAACGGTGAAGTTGTACGGTCGCGCGTGACTCTTGCCGTTGAACGTGCCACGGCTCGCGCCGATCCGTACGGTCACGTCCCCCGCGCCACGCTTCGGCGCGTCGACGTCGGCTCGCTGGGTGGCGTACTTCCCCGAGCGGTGCTCGCGCGTCACGCCGTCGTCCTCGTAGAGCGTGAACGACGACGACCCCTGCGGGTAGATGTCCCAGGCGAGCGGGGAGCCGGCGCCGCGGTCGGCGTACGAGCGGATCCCGCCGGGCCACATCGGGACGGTGGCGCCGGCCCGGACGAACAGCGGGAGGGTGTCCAGCGGTGCGCTGTAGTCGTCGACCGTGGCCGGGCCCTCGTACGTGCGTCCGCTCCAGTAGTCGATCCACGTGCCCTTCGGCAGGTAGATGCCGTCGCGCTCGGCGGCGTTCTGGTAGACGGGTGCGACGAGGAAGTCCTCACCGCTCAGGAACTCGTACTTGGCGGCGTCCGTCGCGGCCTTCGGATCGTCCGGGTACTCCAGGACGAGCGGGCGGGCGAGGCCGACGCCGGTCTTCGTCGCCTCGTGTGCGTGCGAGTAGATGTACGGCAGCAGCGACTCGTGGAGCTTGAGGTAGTCGCGGTTGATCGAGGTGTACGGCTCGCCGTAGCGGAAGGGCTGCTTGTCGCTGGCGGCCCAGCCGTCCATGGTCATGGTGACCGGGAGGAACATCTTCCACTGCAGGTCGCGGGTGTAGGTCTGGGGGCTGCCGCCGAAGATTCCGTCGACGTCCCCGGTGGTGTAGGCGAGTCCGGACATCGACGCGCCCGCGTACGTCGGGATCTGCCAGCGGATGTACTCCCAGCTGCCGGCCTGGTCGCCGGACCACTGGACGCCGCAGCGCTGGGCGCCCGACCAGCTCTCGGGGGCCCAGGTGAAGCCGCGGGCCGTGCTGTTGGCCTCGATGCCTGCGTAGGCGTCCTTGCAGCCGTCCAGGGCGAACTTGTAGCCCGCGCCGACCCAGGCGACGTCGAGCTTGGCGACCCGCTGGCCGGCCTTGACCTGGTCGGCGAGCTTGTCGAGGCCGTCCTCGGTCCAAAGGCCGAGCTGCATCTTGCGCTGCTGGAGGCCCTGGGCGGTCTCGGCGAGGTTCTCGTAGCCGCAGCCGTAGCCGTCGTTGACGAGCATCCAGCCGTTGGGCATGTCGTGCTCGACGTAGCCGTCGGCGACCTTCAGCGCGTCGAGGGTGTGGCGTTCGCCGCGGTTGGCGTTGTGGAGGTAGCAGTCGGCGTCGCCGATCTCCAGGCCGTAGACGGGTGGCATGAAGGGCTTGCCCGTGAGGTACGTGTACTGCCCGATCACGTCCTTGGCACCGGGGCCCGCGAAATAGTAGGCGTCGAAACGCTGTTCCTGGGCGGTGGTGGTCACCGGCTCGCCGAAGACGTAGGTGTTGGGGGCGTAGGTGTTGCGGTAGACGCCGTAACCGGCCGAGGAGAGGTAGAACGGCACGGAGTTGGGCTGGCCGCCGTCGTTCCAGTTGTAGTCGACGCCGACCTCGACGGTCTTGCCGCGGTGCGAGGTGTTGCCCCGGCCGTTCTGCATGCCGGCGCCGTAGAACTGTTCTTCGGCGCCTCGTGCGAGGGTCTGGGTCGTCCTGTCCCCGGTCCAGGTCAGGCCCTTGGTCTCGGCCCAGAGCAGGGTGCCGTCGGCGCGGTGGAGGGCGAATCGCAGCGGTGACTTGTAGGCGCGCAACGTCACCTTCGACGTGCTGAGTTCGTAGCGGTCGCCGCGGTCCTTCCAGCGGGTGGCGGGCGGCTTGCCCTGCGGAAGCACGATGTCGCTCCCGGTCGGGTCGGTGAAACCGCCGTCCGGGGCGAGTTCGATCCGGAAGGTCTCCGGGGAGACGAAGCTGACGCGGGCCTCGGCCTGGCCTGCCGTCAGCCGGTAGACGGGTCCTTGGGCGGTGAAGCCGGTGACGTCCCCGACAGTGGTGGGGACCGGCTCGGCATGGGCGCCGCCCGGTCCTGCGAACACCGTGAGGAGACCGAGCAGCAGCCCGGCGACCACCGCTCTCATGCGTATTGGTGATTGCATGGCGCGTGTTTAGCGCAGAAACAAGCATCTAGCCAAGGACAAAACGGAACCGCCCCTGGACTCGCCGAGTGAGTCCAGGGGCGGTTCGGTGTACCGGGCGCGGAGCCCGGGGACGGAAACGGGGCCTACAGGGCGACGCCGAGCAGGGAGTCCACGGCCCGCGACACGAGACCGGGCGCGCCCTCGTCCGTGCCGCCCTCGGTCCGCTGGCGCTCGGTCCAGCGGTCGACGGCGGCCAGCGCGGCGGGAGCGTCGAGGTCGTCGGCGAGTGCCTCGCGGATCTCCTCGACGAGGGCGTCCGCGGACGGCCCGTCAGGCCGGGAGACGGCGGCGCGCCAGCGTCCGAGGCGTGCCACGGCCTCCTGGAGGACCTCGTCGGTCCACTCCCAGTCGGCACGGTAGTGGTGGGAGAGCAGCGCCAGCCGGATGGCGGCCGGGTCGACGCCGTCGCGGCGCAGCGCGGAGACGAAGACGAGGTTGCCCTTGGACTTGGACATCTTCTCGCCGTTCAGGGCGACCATGCCGGCGTGCACGTAGGCCTTGGCGAACGGGTGCTCGCCGGTGAGGGCCTGGGCGTGCGAGGCGCCCATCTCGTGGTGCGGGAAGGCGAGATCGGAGCCGCCGCCCTGGACGTCGAAGCCCATGCCGAGGTGGTCGAGGGCGATGGCCACGCACTCGATGTGCCAGCCTGGCCGGCCGCGTCCCAGGGAGCCGCCGTCCCAGCTCGGTTCGCCCTCGCGGGCCGCCATCCACAGCATCGGGTCGAGCGGGTTCTTCTTGCCGGGGCGGTCGGGGTCTCCGCCGCGCTCGGCGGAGAGCTCGCGCATCAGGTCGGGGCCGTAGTTCGACACCTCGCCGAAGTGCGGGTCGGACTCCACGGAGAAGTAGACGTCGCCGTCGAGTTCGTACGCGGCGCCGGCGTCGCGCAGCCGCTCGACGAGCGGAACGATTCCCGGTATGGCCTCGACGGCGCCGATGTAGTGCTGCGGGGGCAGCATCCGCAGGGCGGTCATGTCCTCGCGGAACAGGGCGGTCTCGCGTTCCGCGAGTTCGGTCCAGTCCTGTCCGTCGCGGACGGCCCGCTCGAGGAGCGGATCGTCCACGTCGGTGACGTTCTGGACGTAGTGAACCTGCCGCTTGGTGTCGAGCCACACGCGCTGAACGAGGTCGAACGCGTTGTAGGTCGCCGCGTGACCCAGGTGGGTCGCGTCGTACGGGGTGATTCCGCAGACGTAGATACGGGCGACGGGACCGGGGTCGAGGGTGACGAGGCCGCCGGTCGCGGTGTCGTGGATCCGGAGGTCGCGGCCCGTGCCGGGCAGGGCGGGGACCTCAGAAGCGGGCCAGGCATGCATGTCATGAGCGTAACCGGACGCACCTTCCGGAAACGAACCGGATGCCCTCTCTTGGCCTGTCACGCACTCTTGCGCGTGCGCCTGACGTGGAGCTATGGGCACCGCCGGAACGGGTACGGGCGGCAGGGCCGTACGGGCGGCGGGCGGGCCGTACGGACGGACGGGCCGTACGGACGGACGGGCTGTACGAGCGGCCGGACTGTACGAGCAATCGGGCTGTACGAGCGGCCGGGCTATACGGGCGGCCAGGGAATCGCGGGCCAGCCGCCGGAGGGTACGGGATGGCGGGCCGTCTCGCGGAGGGTACGGACCCGGGCCCGTACGGCGGCCACTTCCTCGGCGGTGATCAGTTCCCCGAGCCGGACGGCGAGCGGGGCACCGTCGTCCAGTGCCGTGTCGAGGGCCGCGAGGACCGTGACGGCCTCCTCGGTCAGGGACTCCCCGGCCCATCCCCACAGCAGCGTCCGCAGCTTGTCGTCCGCGTTGAAGGTCACACCGTGGTCGATCGCGTACAGCCGCCCGTCCGGCGCGGGGAGCAGGTGACCGCCCTTGCGGTCACCATTGTTGATCACCGCGTCGAGCACGGCGAGCCTGCGCAGCCGCGGATCGTCGGCGTGCACCAGGAGCGCCGTACGGCCCTCCCCGACCTCCGCGAAGCCGACCGCCTTCCAGCCGTCCTCCGGTTCCTCGCCGTCGACGAGCGCGAGCAGTCCCTGCGCGGGGTCGGCCTCGATCCACAGCTGGCACATGCCCTCGCCGTAGGGGCCGTCGCGGAGCACGGTCGGCGGGACGAGTCCCCATCCGGTCGCCTCGGACAGTTCGTACGCGGCGACTTCCCGCTGAGCCAGTGTGCCGTCGGGGAAGTCCCACAGCGGACGCTCACCGGCGACGGGCTTGTAGACGCAGTGCGCTTCCTGGCCGTCGAGCGAGACGGAGCAGTACAGCACCGCGTTCGACGCCTCGCCGATACGGCCGCGCACCGTGAGCTCGCCGTTGGAGAGCAGGTCGAGCACCGGGTCGAGCGCGGTCACGCTCCGCGGCGGTATCCGTTCTGGCGCGGGCATACGTGTCCCTCCGGGTCGAGCGGCAGGCTGCACAGCGGGCACGGCGGCCGTCCCGCGTTCACGACATCGAGCGCGCGCTTGGCGAAGGCCCTCGCCTGCGCGCCGGTCAGCCGGACGCGCAGCATCGGCGGACCGTTCTCCTCGTCCTGCAACAGCCGTTCCTCGGCCTCGGCCAGGTCCTCCTCGGAGTCCGCGTCCAGCTCGACCAGTGCCTGCGCCTCGACGATCATGCGCTGTTCCTCGCCGTCCCAGGCCAGCGCCATCGTGCCGACCCGGAACTCCTCCTCGACCGGGGCGTCGAGCGGAGCGGTGTCGGCGATGTCGGTGGGGGCGACGGCAGGGACGGGGGCGTTGCCGCCGGTGCGCCGCACGACCTCGTCCAGCAGTTCGTCGATCCGCTCGGCGAGCGCGGCCACCTGCGTCTTCTCCAGGGCGACGCTCGTCACCCGCCCCCCTGCGGCGGCCTGCAGGAAGAACGTACGACGTCCAGGCAGCCCGACCGTACCGGCCACGAAGCGCTCCGGCGGGTCGTACAGGAATACCTGACGGGACACGTCCTGTCTCCCTTGGAAATCAGAGGATCTTCAGAGTTGAGCGCCGGTTTCCGGGTTCGGCCCGTCCACCCTACTGCGCGGAGCGATCACGGTGCTCCCGCGCCGCCACCGACCACCGCCGCCCCGTCGGGGCCGCCCTCGGGCGGCTCGGTGGCACTCGCGCGGGGCCTGAGCGCCCCCAGGTCGCCGGTGTCGCCGAGCCGGAGAAGGAAGGGCCGCAGCCGGGTGTAGCGGATCGCGGTCACCGAGCACGGTTCGACGTGGATGCGCTGGAAGAGGTCGAGGTGCATCCCGAGGGCGTCGGCCACGAGGGACTTGATGATGTCTCCGTGCGAGCACATCAGATAGGCGGCGTCCTCGCCGTGCTCCCGCTCGACGCGGGCGTTCCAGTCGCGTACGGCGTCGACGGCGCGTGCCTGCATGGCCCGCATCGACTCGCCGCCGGGGAAGGCCGCCGCGGAGGGGTGGCGCTGGACGACCTCCATCAGCGGTTCGTCGGCGAGTTCGGCGAGTTTGCGGCCGGACCATTCGCCGTAGTGGCACTCGCCGATCCGCTCGTCGGTGTGCAGCGGCAGTCCGGGCCGTGCGTCGAGGAGCGGCTGCAGGGTCTCCAGGCAGCGCTGCAGCGGGCTGGTGACGGCGGCGGCGAGTTCCAGCCCGGCCAGCCTTCCGGGCAGCGCGGCGGCCTGCGCGGTGCCGCGGTCGTCGAGGGCGACCCCGGGTGTCCAGCCCGCGAGCAGCCCCGCGGTGTTGGCGGTGGAGCGACCGTGGCGTACGAGGATCAACGTGGCCATGCCGGCCAGCCTAGGGGGTGTCCGGCGGAACGACCGTGCGGGCCGGGCACGCCGGGGACCGTTCGCGGGCCGAGGTGCGGGCGGGACGGGAGCAGGGAAGAATGCGCGCCGTGATCGTGGACTGCGCCATCTACCGGGAGGGCCGTCGGACCGAGGGCCCCGACGATCTCTCCGACGCGCTCGCGGAGGCCCGCGCGGCCAAGAACGCGTTTCTGTGGATCGGTCTGTACGAGCCGAGCGAGCAGGAGTTCGACCGCGTCAGCAGCGAGTTCGGTCTGCACCCGCTGGCGGTGGAGGACGCGCTCAAGGCCCATCAGCGGCCCAAGCTGGAGGTGTACGACGACTCGCTGTTCATGGTCCTCAAGCCCGTCTCGTACGAGGCGGAGACCGACACCGTCAGCGCCGACGAGCTGATGCTGTTCGTCGGCAACTGCTTCGTGGTGACGGTCCGGCACGGGGAGGGTCAGCCGCTGCGCGCGGTGCGGCAGCGGCTGGAGGCCGAACCGCACGTGCTCCGGCACGGCCCGACGGCCGTCCTGTACGCCGTGTGCGACACCGTCGTCGACCACTACATCGAGGTCGCGGGCGAGCTCCAGGAGGATCTGGAGGAGACGGAGGAGGCCGTCTTCGAGCCGATGGGCGGCGATCCCCGGAACACGGCTTCCAAGATCTACAACTTCAAGCGGCAGGTCCTGGAGTTCCGTCGGGCGACCGGGCCGCTGGTGGCGCCGATGACCCGGCTCGCGAGTGCGTCGGTGCCGTTCGTGGACGAGCACTCGCAGCTGTTCTTCCGGGACGTCAACGACCATCTGACCCGCGCCAACGAACAGGTGGACGGGCTGGACCGGCTGCTTTCGGACGTTCTGTCCGCGCATCTGGCGCAGGTGGGCGTGCGTCAGAACGACGACATGCGCAAGATCTCGGCGTGGGCGGCGATGGCCGCCGTGCCGACGCTGGTGGCGGGGATCTACGGCATGAACTTCGACCACATGCCCGAGTTGCGGTTCGGGTGGGGGTACCCGGCGGTGATCCTGCTGATGGCCTCGGTGGTGTTCGGGCTGTTCCGGCTGTTCAAGCGCCGCGGCTGGCTGTAGCGGAGGTGGGGCCGCGGCGCCGGTGACCGGAGGCTGGAGCCGGGGTGACCGGAGGCTAGAAGGCGGGTGCCGTGGTCGCGGGGCCTCCCAGAGCGTCGCGCCGCTCCGGCATCTTGAGGGAGACCATGCGCCGCCAGCCGCCCGCGCGCTCCAGGGCGTACATGGCGTGGATGCCGGCGGCGAGCGCGGCGGACTTGGGCCTCGGCCACTTGAGGATCCTGCCCATGTGGGACATGACGGCGAGGCTGACGTCGCGGTAGATCGCGATCTCGGTGAGGGCGCACTCGCGCAGGGTGGTGTGGATGGCGCGGCCGTGGCCGGCGTAGGCGAGGCGGAGCAACTCCTCGTGGCAGTAGGCCAGGTGGTTGTCCTCGTCGGCACAGATTTGCTTGATGGCCTTGCCGACCTCGGGGTGGTCCCCGAAGAACCTCACCAGCATGTCCATCTGGTCGGCGGCGCGCTGCTCGGTGACGCGACTGTGCGAGAGGTAGACGACGATGTCCTTCTCGGTGAGCCGCTCGTCACGGCGGAGCTTCTCGTGGGCGAGTCCGATGCCCCGCTGTTCCAGCAGCATCGTGTAGTCGGTCCCGGGCGGTACGTCGACCGGGTCGAGTCCGCGCTTCTTCAGCAGGCCGTTGAAGATCCGGCCGTGCTTGTCCTCGTCGGCGCCGTGCCGGGTGATCTTCGGGGCGAGGTCGCGCATGCTGTCGGGGACGAGGGCGGCGATACGGCCGTTCTCCCAGCCGCCCTGGGCCTCGCCACTGGCCGCGATCGAGCAGAAGAGCTGGTAGGAATCGTCGTTGTCGAGGATCTCCTGGAAAAGACTCCGGGCCGAGAGCATCTGCCACCTCCGTCGAACGTCCGCAAAGAAAAAGTCAAATGCGGACGGGGCCGACCGGCAACAGGTGGGCGGGACAACTCCGCCAAAAGGAGGAGCGCGAGGGCTTTTCGCGCCCCCCGGGGAGTCCGGTCGGGACACCCTCGCCCGCGGGCGTTACCGAGGGCAGGGGTGGCGCGTTAGGTGTCGTGACGGCCGTGGCGGGGATGACCCCGAGCCCCCACCACGGCCGCAGGTATGCCCGGGGCCCGCGGCCCCGGTCACGCCAGCCCGGAGCGCTCCAGGGCCTCGGTGCCGGCCCGCAGGGCCGCGAGGCGCTCGTCGAGCGTGAAGCCGGCCGGGGCGAGTGTGAGGGTCGTGACCCCCGCCGCCGCGTACGCCTGCATCCGGTCCGCGATCCGGTCGACGGAACCGAGCAGCGTCGTGGAGTCGATCAGCTCGTGCGGTACGGCCGCGGCGGCGCCCTCCTTGTCGCCGGACAGGTACTTGTCCTGGATCTCCACGGCTTCCTGCTCGTAGCCCATGCGCCGGGCGAGCTGGTTGTAGAAGTTCTGCTTGCGGCTGCCCATGCCGCCGACGTACAGCGCGGTGTACGGGCGGAACATGTCGGCGAGGCCCTTGACGTCGTCGCCCACGGCGAGCGGCACGGTCGGGCACACGTCGAAGCCGTCCATGGTCTTCCCGGCCTTCTCACGGCCCGCGCGGAGGTGGCGGATCGCGGTCTCCTCCAGATGGTCGGCGGAGGGGAAGATCAGCAGGGCGCCGTCGGCGATCTCGCCGGTCTGCTCCAGGTTCTTGGGGCCGATGGCGGCGATGTACAGCGGGATGTGCTCGCGCTGCGGGTGGACGGTCAGCTTGATGGGCTTGCCGGGGCCGCCGGGCAGCGGAAGGGTCCAGTGCTCGCCCTCGTAGGACAGCCGCTCGCGGGTCATCGCCCTGCGGACGATCTCGACGTACTCACGGGTGCGGGAGAGGGGCTTGTCGAACGTGACGCCGTACCAGCCCTCGGAGACCTGCGGCCCCGAGACGCCGAGGCCGAGGCGGAAGCGCCCGCCGGAGAGCGAGTCGAGGGTGGCGGCGGTCATCGCCGTCATCGCGGGCTGGCGGGCGGGGATCTGGAGGATCGCCGAGCCGACGTCGATGCTCTCGGTCTGGGCGGCGACCCAGGCGAGGACGGTCGGGGCGTCGGAGCCGTAGGCCTCGGCGGCCCAGCAGACGTCGTAGCCGAGGCGGTCCGCCTCCTGGGCGACGGCGAGATTGTCGCTGTCCATCCCCGCGCCCCAGTAGCCGAGATTGATGCCGAGCCGCATAACCGCTCCTCTTACCGATGAGTAACGTCCTTGTCGCGGGACTTTAGCGCGGCTGTGCCCGATCCGTCAGGGGCGAGTTGTCCACAGGGTCGCTCCGGGTGGGGCCGTGGCCAGTAATCTCGCGCCCATGGAGCAGAGGCATCTCGGCCGTACCGGCCTTCGTGTGTCCCGGATCGGGCTCGGCACCCTGACGTGGGGGCGGGACACCGGCGAGCACGACGCCGCCGACCAGTTGAAGGCCTTCTGGGACGCGGGCGGCACGCTGGTCGACACGGCGGACGTGTACGGCGGCGGGGAGGCGGAGTATCTGCTCGGGCAGCTCGTGGAGCGGCTCGTGCCGAGACGCGATCTGGTCATCGCCACGAAGGCGGGCAGCGTGCTCGATCCGTCCCGGCGGTTCGACGGCTCGCGCGGTCATCTGCTGGCTGCCCTCGACGCGTCGCTGGAGCGGCTCGGCACGGACCATGTGGATCTGTGGCAGATCCACGGCTTCGATCCGCACACCCCGCTGGAGGAGACCCTGAAGGCTCTCGACGCGGCGGTGAGCAGCGGCCGTGCGCGATACGCGGGGGTGTCGGGCTTCTGCGGCTGGCAGCTCGCGAAGGCGGCGACCTGGCAGCTCGGTGCCCCGGACATACGGACCCGCCTGGCCGGCACACAGATGGAGTACTCGCTGCTGCAGCGCGGCGTCGAGCGGGAAGTGCTGCCCGCGGCGCTGGACCTGGGGATCGGCCTGCTTCCGTCATCTCCGTTGGGGCGCGGGGTGCTCACCGGCAAGTACCGGCACGCGACGCCGGCCGACTCGCGCGGGGGCTCGGAGCAGCTGGCCGCCTTCGTCGAGCCGTATCTGGACGAGGCGGCGAGCCGGATCGTGGACGCGGTCGTCACGGCCGCGGACGGACTGGCGACGACTCCGCTGGAGGTCGCGCTCGCCTGGGTCCGCGACCGCCCGGGGGTGGTGGCCCCGATCGTCGGCGCGCGCAACGCACAGCAGCTCACGGCGGCGTTGTCAGTGGAGGGTCTTAGTCTTCCTGACGAGATCTGCCAGGCGCTCGACGATGTGTCGGCGCCCGTGCACCGCTATCCCGATCAGGACTGGAGCACGCTGTGACTGCGCTTCCCGGGGCGACCCCCGGCACCCCGGAGACGGAGGGCTCCGCCCTCGACGCACCCGAGACGCCGGGCCGCGGGCCCGGCCAGGCCGGTCAGCAGGGTGAGCCGGGAGCGGACGCGCCCGAGGCGGCCGGGGAGGCCGAAGCAGGGGGCGAGGCCGGGGCCGACACGACGGACTCGGCCGAGGCGGGCACGGCGCAGTCCGACGCGGCCGCGGTGTCCGAGGCGCAGGCGGAGTTGGCCGCGCAGCGCGATCTCAGGGAGCGGATCGAGAAGCGGAAGGCCGAGAAGGGCGGACCGGTCGAGGCCGGGGCGAAGCTGAGCGGTACGGCGGCCGATCTGCTGGCGGCGGTGCGGGCCGTGGAGAGCGGGGAGAAGCCGGGGACCGCGTTCTTCGAGGCGCCGACCGCCCCTCGGCGCCCGGCGCCGTCGTCCGTGCCCGCGCCGGAGCGGCCGCGCGTGCCGGAGCCGGGGCGCGGCCCGCAGCCGGCCGATCCGGGGGCCGTGGCGGCCGTGCTGGAGGTGCTCGTGTCGGGCGGTGCGCCGGAGGAACTCGCCACGCGGGTCGCCGGGGTGCTCGGGGAGCAGGCCGCGGAGGCGCTTCGGGAGGATCCCTGGCGCCTGCTGGCCGTGCCCGGAGTGCAGCCGGAGCAGGCGGACGGATTCGCGCGGGCCCTGCTGGGACCGGAGTGCGGCCCCGGAGACGCACGGCGGGCCACTGCGCTGGTGACCTGGCTGCTGGAGCGCGCCGCGCTGCAGGGCCACACCGCGCTGGAGTCCGCGTCCGTGCGCAGCGCGCTCGCCGCGCGCTCCGTGCCCGAGCCGGACGAGGCGCTGCAGGAGGCGATCGCCGAAGGTGCGGTGCTGGTCTTCCAGGACGGCGCCGAGGAGCCGGCACAGACGCGGGAGGACGCGGAGGCGACACAGGAGAGCGAGGGCGGGCCCGGCGCCGAGGCGGCGGAGCCGGTTCCGGTCCTGCTCGGCCTCGACCGGTACGCGCTCGCGGAGGAGAGTCTCGCGGACGGTCTTGCCCGGCTGGTCAAGACCGTCCAGGCGGACGGGACGGACGCGGCCGCCGGCCGGCCGGCGGCCTGGGAGGGCGCCGCGGCGGCCGCGGGCTCACCGTCGGCGGCCGAGCTGATCCGCGCCGCCGCCGCGCACGGCCTCGTCGTGCACACGGGCGGCGAGGCGGCCCGCGCCGAGCCGGCCGCCCTGGTCGAGGCGGCCCGCTCCCTCGGTCTGCGCGCGGTGGCCGCGGCCCACGGCGAGAACGGCCGGCGGAGGCTGGGCGCCGACGCGGTCACGGTGCAGGGGCTGCTCACGGGTGCGCAGGGTCCCGGCCGGGACGGGGACGGCACGCTGGCCCTGGATCTGCTCGCGGTGCTCGACGCGCCTCAGTTGGACGTCGAGACCGCCGCGATGCTCGTGGAGTCCCTCCCGGACGGATGCCGGCTGGTGCTGAGCGGCGACCCCGGTGTGCTGTGGTCGGCGGGCGCGGGACGGGTGTTCGCCGATGTGCTGGCCGCCCGGGTGTGCCCGCAGGTCGCGTCCCGTACGCCCGATCCCGGACCGCTCGGCGAGCTGGTCTCCGGGATCGGCATCGGTGAGCTGGCCCAGGTGGACGCGCCGGGCAAGGAGGTCGTGATCGTTCCGGTGCGGGACGCGGGCGAGGCCGTGCACCGCACGGTCCAGCTGGTCGCGGACTCGGTGCCACGGGCGATCGGGGTGCCCGCGTCCGAGACGCAGGTGATCACGGTCGGCCATGGCGGTTCCGCGGGCACACGGGCGCTGAACGCCGCGCTCAAGCAGCGGCTCAACCCGGGACCCGGCCGTTTCGGCGGCTTCGACGAGGCCGACCGGATCGCCTACACCCCGGCGCCGGGCCGGGTCCTGGCCGGCACGGTGGTCTCCGCCGACGAGGAGGGCCTGCGGCTCGACTGCGAGGGCGCGCCCGTCGTGGTGGCGAGGGAGCAGGTCGAGTCGTCGGTGCGGCACGGCTGGGCGCTGACCGCGCACCAGGCGGCCGGGATGCGCTGGCCGGCGGTGGTCGTGGTGCTGCCGGGCGACGCGGCGCAGGGCCTGAGCCGGCCCTGGGTCTACACCGCGTTCGGCCGCGGTGAGCGGCATCTCTCCGTGGTCCACGGCGTCGACCAGGCTCTGCCGCGCGCCGTCGCCGAGATTCCGTCGCAGCACCGCACGACCCGGCTGTGCCCGCTGCTGAGCGGCCTTCTCGCGCCGGGACGCTGACGGGCAGGGGCGCGGTCCCGCAGCGCGCCAGGGAACAGCGCACCGGGATCAGCGCACCTGGGATCGAGGGATCAGGGAATCAAGGGAGAACGCGAGAAGAGGACCGGGGCACGGACCCCGGTCCTCTCCTCTGATCCGCTCTCGCCCGATCGGCTAACGGTCCGCCGTGTTCAGGTCGTCCAGGTCCTCTTCCACGTCGTCTTCGTCGAACACCGAACTGACGTCGAAGCGGCACACGACGCGCTCCGGGTCGGCCTGGTCGAAGGGGGTGGCCAGCCATTCGCCCGGCTCGGAGGGCTCGTCCGCGGCGGCGACCCACAGCGTCGAGTCGCCCTCCTCGAGGCCGAACTCCTTGTGCCGGGAGGCGATCTCGTCCGGTTCGAACTCACCGAAGAGCACGCCGAGCGCGGCGTGCACGCTCGCCCCGACGACCGCCCCCGACACCTCGTCCGCGGTCTCGTCGCGGTCCAGATCCGCAATGCGCTGCGCCTGCGCGAGCAGCCGCTGCGGCTCCACGACCGCGTAGTCGCGGCGAATGAGGACACTCAGAGCGTTCGGCTCGTCCGGTCCCGTGTACGGCGGCATCGAGTCGTCCGCTCCGGGGATCTCGAACGGAGTGACCTCGTCGTAGCGGTCGTAGAGCCGCTCGTCGTACGCCTCGGCCGCGGCGGCAAGGGCGTTGAACGCCGCGTACACCGCCGGGTCGTCCTCTCCCGTGCGGCGTTCGACCGCTTCGAGGTGACGGTCCAGCGCGGCTTTGACCGCCTCGGCGGCGGCGCGAACCTCGGCAGCCGTGGGCTGCGCAGGAGCGGATGCATCAGACATAGTGCAGACGCTATCCGTACTCGGGCTGTGCCCGCACAATAGATGCGATGCCGGAATACGAATTTGTCGATGTGTACGTCCCTCGCGGTGTCTCCCGCAAGGAGGCGACCCGACTGCTGACCGAGCACGCCGAGTACGGGCACTGGGAGTTGGACAGGCTCACTCTGCGTCGCGACGGCAGCCGCAGGGTGCGGTTGCGCCGTCGCATCATCCGTCAGGCGCGCGCCACATGGTGAGTGACCGCCCCACGAAGGACGGAGCAGGCCCGCGGTCGCGGGCCCGCTCCGTCGCGTCACCGCACACTCACGCTCAGGCGCGGGCGCGGGCCTTGCGGTAGAGGAGCATTCCGCCGAGCAGCAGTCCACCGGCCGCCGGGAGCACGGTCCCGAGCGGGCCGGCACCGGTCTGCGCGAGTTCCTCGGTGCCCTGGGGCGGGGTGACGGTGCTGGTACCCGGCGTGTTCGGGGTCGAGGGCTCGACCGGCGTTCCCGGCTCACCGGGCTCACTCGGTTCACCAGGCTCCCCCGGTTCGTTCGGCTCTCCCGGCTCGCCCGGTTCGCCGGGCTCTCCCGGTTCGCCGGGCTCCGAGGGCTCACCCGGGTCGTTGTCGTCCGGCCCGTTGGTGCAGTCGTTGCCGAGTGCGCCGTTGCCGAGGCCGCCGACCGTCACGGTGTTGCCGCAGGCGTTCACCGGCACCTCGACGGGCACCTGGACGGTGTTGCCGGAGGCGACGCCGGGAGAGTTCGACGTGGAACCCTCGGCGTGGGCGCCGCCACCGTTCTGCGACGTATTGGCGCAGTCGTTTCCGAACGCGGGGTTCAGCAGTCCGACGACGTTCACGGTATTGCCGCAGACATTGACCGGGACGTGCACCGGAACCTGGATCGAATTCCCGGAGAGCACACCCGGGGAATCCGAGGCGCTCCCATGGGCGCCCGCGCCACCGTGCGCCTGGGCGTAGCCGCCGCTGAGGACGAGTACGCCGCCCGCGGCCGCCACGGTGATCAGGCCCTTACGAGTGACCTGTCGCATAGCTACTTCCTGCCTTCTGACTTCCGGAATACCCCCGGGCGCCTCGCCAGGGGGTGGAATGGGGACGGCCCCGGAGTGCATGGCGCGCACTCCGGGGCCGCCGGGATCAATCCCTCACAGGGCAAGACTCGACGTCAGTCGTTGACGCAGACGTTGCCGAAGGCGGGGTTCAGCAGCCCGATCACGGAGACCGTGTTGCCACAGACGTTCACCGGCACGTGGATCGGCGCCTGGATGACATTGCCCGACAGCACGCCCGGGGACTGCACGGCGGCACCCTGAGCACCCGAGTCGGCGACGGCCATCCCCGCACCCGCGAGAACCAGACCACCGGTGGCAGCCGCAGCAGCGACGACCTTCTTGATCATTATTCCTCCTTGTTGGCAATGCGATCCCAACCGCGGACCGCACACCTGTAACGAGGAGGACCTATTGGGGCTACTAGCGTATGAGCCCATTCACTCTTTTCAGTCAAATACGCACGTGCGGACGAATGTTGGCGTCCTCAGCTCGCGTCGAGGAAACGGTCCAGCACGCGAACGCCGAACTGCAGACCGTCCACCGGGACGCGCTCGTCCACGCCGTGGAACATGCCGGCGAAGTCCAGCTCGGGCGGCAGCTTCAGCGGAGCGAAGCCGAAGCAGCGGATGCCGAGGTCGTCGAAGGACTTGGCGTCGGTGCCGCCGGACAGCATGTACGGCACGGCCCGCGCGATCGGGTCCTCGGCGCGGAGCGCCGACTGCATGGCGTCCACCAGATCGCCGTCGAAGCTCGTCTCCAGCGCCTTGTCGGCGTGGACGTCCTCGCGCTTCACCCGGGGCCCGAGCAGCCGGTCGAGGTCGGCGAGGAACTCCTCCTCGTAGCCCGGCAGGAAGCGTCCGTCGACGTGTGCGGTGGCCTGTCCCGGGATCACGTTCACCTTGTAGCCGGCGCCGAGCATGGTCGGCGCCGCGGAGTTGCGGAGCGTCGCGCCGACCATCTTGGCGATGCCGCCGAGCTTGGCCAGGGTCGCCTCCATGTCCTCCGGGTCGAGCGGCGTGCCGAGCGCGTCGGACAGCTCGTCCAGGAAGGACCGTACGGTCTTCGTCACCCGTACCGGCCAGGTGTGGCGGCCGAGCCGGCCGACGGCCTCGCAGAGCTCGGTGATCGCGTTGTCGTTGTTGGTCATCGAGCCGTGTCCTGCGGTGCCCTCGACGGTGAGGCGCATCCAGTGCATGCCCTTCTGGGCCGTCTCGACGAGATAGAGCCGCAGGTTCTCGTTGACGGTGAAGGAGAAGCCGCCGACCTCGCCGATCGCCTCCGTGACCCCCTCGAAGAGGTCCGGGTGCTTGTCGACGAGGTGCCGGGCCCCGTAGGTACCGCCCGCCTCCTCGTCCGCGAGGAACGCCAGCACCACGTCGCGCGGCGGCTTGCGGCCGCTGCGCAGCCGGTCACGGACGACGGCGAGCGTCATCGCGTCCATGTCCTTCATGTCCACGGCGCCACGGCCCCAGACGCAGCCGTCGGCGATCTCCCCGGAGAAGGGGTGGTGGGTCCAGTCGTCGGCGTTGGCCGGCACGACGTCGGTGTGGCCGTGGATCAGCAGCGCCGGGCGGGAGGGGTCCTCGCCCGCGATGCGCGCCACGGTGGAGGCCCTGCCCGGGTGCGACTCGATGATCTTCGGCTCCAGACCGACCTCGGCGAGCTTCTCGGCCACGTACTCGGCGGCCGCCCGCTCCCCGGGTCCCGAGTGGTCGCCGTAGTTGCTGGTGTCGATCCGGATCAGATCGCGACAGAGGTCGACGACCTCGTCCTCGCCGGAGATCTTCCGGACGGTGTCCGTCTCGCTCACGCTGTTTCCTCCCGCTGTCGCTCTGGTGGTCACCCACATCCTCCCGCGCCGGGAGCCGCACCCCAAGGGCAGTCGCACACCGACACATGCCCGTCACAGCCGGGGCCGGGCGGCTGCCTGCGGGAGCGGGGGCGTGATCGAGCACCTCCGAATGTTTGCTATGGTTTTCCTCGTCGGAACGGCCCAGGGCCGGAAGACAGACACCTGGTCCGGGTGGCGGAATGGCAGACGCGCTAGCTTGAGGTGCTAGTGCCCTTTATCGGGCGTGGGGGTTCAAGTCCCCCCTCGGACACCACCAGAGAACCCCAGCTGAGCTGGGGTTTTTTGTTTGTCCACGAATGAGTGCGGGAGCAGCCGTGGGACGCAGACGGCGGGTGGCGGCGCTCGTGGCGCCGCTCCCCCAGCGTGACGGGATCGATCCCGTGCGGGTGCGGCTGCCCGCGGACCCGGAAGGTGCCTGGGCGACCGTGGGGGACCATCTCGTCGCACGCTTCGGCGGCGCGGTCGGGGCCGAGCGCGTCGAGGCGATGCTGCGGGAGGGCCGGTTCGTCGGGGCGGACGGGCGGCCGGTGGCCGCCGGGGAGGCGTACGACGCCGGGCGCCACCTCTGGTTCCACCGGGATCTCGTGGCCGAGGAGCGGGTGCCGTTCGAGGTCGGGATCGTGTATCGCGACGAGCGGGTGGTGGTCGCCGACAAGCCGCACTTCCTGGCGACGACTCCGCGCGGCCGGCACATCACGGAGACCGCGCTGGCCCGGCTGCGGCATGATCTGGGACTGCCGGAGCTGCAGCCCGCGCACCGGCTGGACCGGCTGACGGCGGGGCTCGCGCTGTTCGTCGTACGGCCGCGGGACCGTGGCGCGTACCAGACGCTGTTCCGCGACCGGCGGGTGCGCAAGGAGTACGAGGCGGTGGCGCCGTACGACCCGGCGGTCGTCCTGCCCGTGACCGTGCGCAGCAGGATCGAGAAGGAGCGCGGGGTGCAGGCGGCCCGGGAGACGGCGGGCGAGCCGAACAGCGAGAGCCGTGTCGAGTTGCTGGAGCACCGGGACGGGCTCGGCCGGTACCGGCTGCTGCCGGCCACCGGCCGTACCCATCAGCTGCGGGTGCACATGAACGGCCTGGGGCTGCCGATCCTCGACGACCCGCTGTATCCGGTGGTCATGGAGGACGAGCTCGTGCGCGGTACGGACTACGGCCGGCCGCTGCAGTTGCTCGCCCGGAGCCTGGAGTTCACCGATCCGGTGAGCGGGCGGGAGTGCCGCTTCGAGAGCCGGCTGCGGCTCTCGGCCTGGTGACCGGGAGCGGTCACAGCAGCACCACCGAGCGCAGGACGTCGCCCTCGTGCATCCGGGCGAAGGCCTTCTCGACGTCGGCGAGGCCGATCGTCTCCGTGACGAAGGCGCCGAGGTCGATCCGGCCCTGCTGGTGGAGGTCGATGAGCATGGGGAAGTCGCGGGACGGCAGACAGTCGCCGTACCAGGACGACTTGAGCGCGCCGCCGCGGCCGAAGACGTCGAGCAGCGGGAGTTCCAGCTTCATGTCGGGGGTCGGGACGCCGACGAGGACCACCGTGCCGGCCAGGTCGCGGGCGTAGAAGGCCTGCTCGTACGTCTCGGGCCGGCCGACGGCCTCGATGACGACGTCGGCGCCGAAGCCGCCGGTGAGCTCGCGGATCGCCTCGACGGGGTCGGTGGAACGGGAGTTGACCGTGTGGGTGGCGCCCATGGTGCGGGCGGTCTCCAGCTTGCGGTCGTCGACGTCGACGGCGATGATCCGGGCCGCTCCGGCGAGCCGGGCGCCGACGATCGCCCCGTCGCCGACTCCGCCGCAGCCGATGACGGCGACGGAGTCCCCGCGGCCGACCTCTCCCGTGTTGACCGCGGCGCCGATGCCAGCCATGACGCCGCAGCCGAGCAGGCCGGCCACGGCCGGGGAGACGGCCGGGTCGACCTTGGTGCACTGGCCGGCGGCCACCAGGGTCTTCTCGGCGAAGGCGCCGATGCCGAGGGCCGGGGACAGCTCGGCCCCGGAGCCGGCCAGGGTCATCTTCTGGCGGGCGTTGTGGGTGTCGAAGCAGTACCAGGGCCGGCCGCGCCGGCAGGCCCGGCAGCGCCCGCAGACCGCACGCCAGTTGAGGATCACGAAGTCGCCCGGGGCGACATCGGTGACGTCGGCGCCGACGGACTCCACGATGCCGGCGGCCTCGTGCCCGAGGAGGAACGGGAAGTCGTCGCTGATGCCGCCCTGCTTGTAGTGGAGGTCGGTGTGACAGACCCCGCACGCCTGGATCCTCACCAGGGCCTCACCGGGTCCCGGGTCGGGGACGGTGATCTCCACGACCTGGACGGGCTCGTTCCTGCCGGGGGCGACGACCCCCTGGACCTGCTGCGCCATCGCAGTTCTTCCCTTCCTCGGGACAGGTGTGCACCGCATGTGTACGGCACCACCATGCCCGTGGCGGGCGATATGGGCGAGGCCCCCCGCCGGATCTTCCCGGCGGGGGGCCTCGTCGTGGTGCGGGAGCGACGGGTGTCAGGCGTCCTGGCGCTCGGTGGCGAGGGTGCGGACCCGCTTGCGGACCACGAACCAGCCGCCGACGAGGGCGAGCGCGATCAGCGGCAGGCAGTTGACGGTGGTGCGGCTGATGCCGTCGTCCATCCACATGAGGACGAGGACGGAGGCGAGGAACACCAGCGTGGTGATCTGGGTCCACGGGGCCCACGGGAGTTGGTAGCCCGGGCGGGTGACGCGGCCGTCCTTGGAGCGGTACCAGAACAGCAGCGAGCAGACCATGATCATGCCCCAGGTGCCGATGATGCCGATGGAGGCGAAGTTCAGCACCAGTTCGAAGGCCTCGCCGGGCATCACGTAGTTCAGGACGACGCCGAGGACGCCGAAGCCCGCGGTGAGCAGGATGCCGCCGTAGGGCACGCCGCCCTTGTTCATGACGCCGGTGAACTTGGGCGCGGAGCCGGACATCGACATGGAGCGCAGGATGCGGCCGGTCGAGTAGAGGCCGGAGTTGAGGCTGGAGAGGGCGGCGGTGAGCACGACGAGGTTCATCACGCCCGCGGCGCCGGGGATGCCGAGCTTGTCGAAGAGCGTGACGAAGGGGCTCTCGTCGCCGGAGTAGGCCGTGTACGGCAGCAGCAGCGCGAGCAGCACCACGGAGCCGACGTAGAAGAGGCCGACCCGCCACATGATCGAGTTGATCGCCTTCGGCATGATCTTCTCGGGGTTCTCGGTCTCGCCGGCGGCGACGCCGCACAGCTCGACGGAGGCGTAGGCGAAAACGACGCCCTGGATGAGCAGCAGCATCGGCATGACGCCCACCGGGAAGACGCCGCCGTTGTCCGTGATCGTGGACAGGCCCGGGGTGTGGCCGCCGACTTCGTGCTGGGTGACGACGAGGAAGATGCCGACGAGCATGAAGATCACCAGCGCGGCGACCTTGATGATCGCGAACCAGAACTCCATCTCGCCGAAGTACTTCACCGAGATCAGGTTGGCGGTGAGGACCACGGCGAGGGCGATGAGGGCGAGCACCCACTGCGGTATGTCGCTGAACATGGCCCAGAAGTGGGCGTAGGTCGCGGCCGCGGTGATGTCGGCGATGGCGGTCGTCGACCAGTTCAGGAAGTACAGCCAGCCTGCCGTGTAGGCGCCCTTCTCGCCCATGAACTCACGGGCGTAGGAGACGAAGGCGCCGGAGGAGGGCCGGTAGAGGACCAGCTCACCGAGCGCGCGCACGACGAAGAAGGCGAAGACGCCGCAGACGGCGTACGCGATGAAGAGCGACGGACCGGCGTTGGCCATCCGGCCACCCGCTCCGAGGAAGAGGCCCGTACCGATGGCGCCGCCGATGGCGATCATGTTGATGTGCCGCGACTTCAGGTCCTTGCGGTACCCGGCGTCACCGGCGTCTACGTGGGGGGTGCCGGTGGCCGGAGGTCCGGCTACGGGCGTATCGGCCGCAGTCATGGTGCGGTCACTCATGGAGGGTTCGCCTTCGTGAGGGGATGTGCGGTACCCGGCCGGATTGCCGGCGGCCTTCCGCGGGGGGAGGACAGTCGCCGCGGCCGGCCTTGGGGGCGCAGAAGGCCCGAAAGGACATAGTCACGGCAACCCTGGGATTTTGGCAGTGGCGAACCTCACTCAGACACAAATCTGAGGTATTTCAGAGGTTACGACAAGGTGAAGCAAGGATGTCATGATCCTCAGGGGGCGAGTACGTCCAGCTCCTGCAGGGCCCCGACGGCGATCTCTCTGGTCAGCCGCTCCGCCCGGTCCGCATCGCCTTCGCGAACGGCTTCGGCGACCTGCACATGCAGGGTGACGGCGGCCGGGTCCGGGTCCTCGAACATCACCTGGTGGTGCGTACGGCCGGCGAGGACCTCGGCGACGACATCGCCGAGCCGGGCGAACATCTCGTTGCCGGAGGCGTTGAGCACGATCCGGTGGAAGGCGACGTCGTGCTTCAGATAGCCCTCCAGCTGGTGGCCGCGGGAGGTGGCGACCATGCCGAGCGCGCATTCGGTGAGGGCGGCGCACTGCTCGGCCGTGGCGTGGCGGGCGGCGAGCCCGGCGGCGACGGGCTCGATCGCGGAGCGGAGCACGGTCAAGGACCGCAGTTGGCGCGGGCGGTCCGCGCCGGCCAGCCGCCAGCGGATGACGCGCGGGTCGTAGACGTTCCACTCCTCGGTGGGGCGCACGGTCACCCCGACGCGGCGCCGGGACTCGACGAGGTGCATCGACTCCAGGACGCGGATCACCTCACGGACGACGGTGCGTGAGACGTCGAAGCGCTGGGCCAGTTCGTCGGTGCGCAACACGCTGCCCGGCGGGTACTCGCCTGCGGTGATCTCCAGGCCGAGGCTGTCGAGGACATGTGTGTGCAGCCCGTGGCCCTCTGTGGTCATGGGGCAAGGGTACGGGGCAACGTTCGGGAAGAAAAAGTATGACGTTTATGTCTCGGACTCTTGAATACGTCGTACCTAATAGGTTTCAGTAGCGCGACGGCTCGACGTCGGACCGATGCCCGGTCCGGCGCCGACGAAGACAGCGAGGCACCAATGAGCACTCCCCACGTCGTTGTGGTGATGGGCGTGTCAGGAACCGGCAAGACCACGATCGGTCCCCTGCTCGCCGACGCACTGGGCGTTCCCTACGCCGAGGGCGACGACTTCCATCCCGCGGAGAACATCGCCAAGATGTCCGCCGGCATCCCGCTGGACGACTCGGACCGCTGGCCCTGGCTGGACGCCATAGGGGAATGGGCACACGGCCGGGCCGGGCTCGGCGGTGTCGTCAGCAGCTCCGCGCTGAAGCGCGCCTACCGGGACCGGCTGCGGGCCGCCGCCCCGGACGCCGTGTTCCTGCATCTGACCGGCGACCGCGCGCTGATCGAGCGGCGCATGGCCGAGCGCAAGGGCCACTTCATGCCCACGGCGCTGCTCGACTCGCAGTTCGCCACCCTGCAGCCGCTGCAGGAGGACGAGGCCGGCGTCTCCGTCGACGTGTCCGGCTCCCCCGAAGAAATCACCGAGCGAGCCGTCGCCGCACTGCGCCGGCTCGACAGCGCAGAAAGCTAAGGAATCACCGTGACCCGTCTCAGCGTCGAGATGCTGGCAGCGGACGCCACCGAACCGATCACCTCGGCGGGCAACGCACAGCTCGGCATAGCCGTCCTCGCCGGCATCGCCGTCATCGTCGTGCTCATCACCAGGTTCAAGCTCCACGCCTTTCTGGCGCTGACGATCGGCTCGCTGGCGCTGGGCGCCTTCGCCGGTGCTCCGCTGGCCAAGACCATCGTGTCGTTCACGACGGGGCTCGGCACCACCGTCGCGGGCGTCGGCGTGCTCATCGCGCTCGGCGCGATACTCGGCAAGCTGCTCGCGGACTCCGGGGGCGCCGACGAGATCGTGGACACGATCCTCGCCAAGGCGAGCGGACGGTCCATGCCCTGGGCGATGGTCCTCATCGCCTCGATCATCGGACTGCCGCTCTTCTTCGAGGTCGGCATCGTCCTGCTGATCCCGGTCGTCCTGATGGTCGCCAAGCGGGGCAACTACTCGCTGATGCGGATCGGCATCCCCGCCCTCGCCGGCCTGTCCGTGATGCACGGCCTCATCCCGCCGCACCCCGGCCCGCTGGTGGCGATCGACGCCATCGGCGCGAACCTGGGCGTCACCCTGGCGCTGGGCCTCGTCGTGGCGATACCCACCGTGATCATCGCCGGTCCGGTGTTCTCCAAGTACGCCGCCCGCTGGGTGGACATCGAGGCGCCCGGCGGCATGATCCCGCAGCGGGCGACGGAGGACCTGGAGAAGCGTCCGAGCTTCGCCGCCACCGTCTCCACCGTCCTGCTGCCGGTCGTCCTGATGATGTCCCACGCGCTGGTCGAGATCGTCGTCGACAACCCCGAGAACCCGCTGCAGCGGGTCACCGCGGTCATCGGCTCCCCGCTGATCGCGCTGCTCACGGCCGTGATCGTCGGCATGTTCACGCTGGGCCGCGCCGCCGGTTTCACCAAGGACCGGATCGCCACCACCGTCGAGAAGTCGCTCGCCCCGATCGCGGGCGTGCTGCTCATCGTCGGCGCCGGCGGCGGCTTCAAGACCACGCTGATCGACATCGGCGTCGGTCAGATGATCATGGACATCTCCAAGAGCTGGGCCATCCCGACCCTGCTGCTGGCCTGGCTGATCGCGGTAGCGATCCGGCTGGCCACCGGCTCCGCGACCGTCGCGACCATCTCCGCGGCCGGTCTGGTCGCCCCGCTCGCCGCCGGCATGGGCACGGCCGAGACCGCGCTGCTGGTGCTGGCGATCGGTGCCGGTTCGCTCTTCTTCAGCCACGTCAACGACGCCGGATTCTGGCTGGTGAAGGAGTACTTCGGGATGAGCGTCGGCCAGACCGTCAAGACCTGGTCGGTGATGGAGACCATCATCTCGGTGGTCGGCATCGTCTGCGTACTGCTGCTGTCCCTGGTCCTGTAGCGGCCGGTCGCCGCACGGTCAGTCCTCATCCGGGTCCCACAGCGGGTGCTCCCGCCGGGCCCATGGGCGCTCGACCGACCCGGTGCGCATGCCACGGCGTGCCTCCGGGTCGGCGAGCGCCATCCTGATGTGGCCGATCAGGACGATCCCGATGGTGAGCGCGAGCCAGTCGTGCACGAACGTCGCTCCGGTACGCCACACCAGCGGGGCGAGATGCGTGAACCACATCAGCAGCCCGGTGCCGAGCATCACCAGCACGGCGCCCGCGATCCAGCCGGCGTAGAGCTTCTGCCCGGCGTTGAACTTCCCCGCCGGCCGGGCCCCGGGCGCGCGGTCCCGGCGCCGCACGGCCCGCAGCCACCGGCGGTCGTGCGGCCCGAAGCGGTTCAGCCGGCGCAGGTCCTTGCGGAACGGACGCGAGGCCAGCCCGAGCAGGAACGGCACGGGCAGCAGCAGGCCCGACCACTGGTGCAGGGTCACCACGAGGTAGCGGCGGCCGACGATTTCGGCGAGGTCGGGTACGTACAGACAGGCCGCGGTCACCACGCACAGCAGCATCAGGGCCGCGGTGGTGCGGTGCACCCAGCGCTCGGCGCGGCTGAAGCGCCGTACGCGGGCGGGCCGTTCAGACGGTCGGGGTGTCGTCGCGGCCGTTCGACCGGCCGACCCAGGCGTCGACGTCATAACCTCGCTCCTCCCAGTACCCGGGCCGCACTTCACGGGTCAGGGAGATCCCGGAGAGCCACTTCGCGGACTTGTAGAAGTACATGGGCGCGACATAGAGCCGCACCGGGCCGCCGTGCGCGTGGCTGAGCGGCTCGTCCTGCATCCGCAGACAGACCAGGACGTCGGAGCGGCGTGCCTGGTCGAGGGTGAGGCTCTCGCTGTACGTGCCGTCGAAGCAGGTGAACCGGATGGCCCGGGCTTCCGGCCGTACCCCGGCGGCGTCCAGCAGGGCCGACAGGGTCACCCCCTCGAACGCGGTGCCGGGGACGCGCCAGCCGGTGACGCACTGGACGTCGCGCACGACACGGGTCTGCGGCAGCGCGCGCAGCGCGTCCAGGGTGTACGACCCGGGCCGCTCGACCAGTCCGTCCACGGTGAGACGGTAGTCCGCCGCGGTCCTGCGGGGCACGGACGCGGCGACCGAGTAGTAGCGGAAGCCGCCGCCGTTGGGGAGCAGGCCGGTGAGCTTGGTGGGGTCCTTGTCGGCGACCGCGCCGAGGAAGCCTTCGAGGCCGCGCTGGAGGTACGGCGCGGTGGCGACTCCGGCGGCGCCGAGGCCGAGCACGCCGAGCACGAGGCGCCGTCCGACGGGCGTGCCCTCGGAGTCCGGGGCCAGGGCCGGGGCCGCGTCCGGGGCCGGGGCCGGGTCCGGTGGGGTGGTGGGATCCTTCACATGTCGATTCGAGCACCCGCGACCGCCGGAATCCAGGGGCCGCGGGTGTCCGTCAGACATCCGTCACATGTGACGTCGCAATGTGACCGGTACCCGAGGTCACGAGGACCTCACGCCTTGGTGCCGGCCGGCTCCTCCGGCGCCGCGGCCTGCTCCAGCCGGAAGGCCTCGTTGCCGAGGCCGATACGGGCGTGCACCTCGGGTCGTACGGAACGCAGGACCGCGCCGTACAGCAGGCCGCCGACCAGGGCGGCGCCGACGATGCCGGGCAGGATCCAGCTCAGCGAGGAGCCGGGGCCGGCGCCGATCAGGACGTCGAAGTCCTTGACCGTGTACACGGCGATCGCGACGAGCGCGAGACCGGCGAGGCCGGAGCAGACCAGGCGCCAGGCTTGTGGTCCGGCCGCGCCGCGGCGCACGAAGAAGGCGATCACGGCGAAGGAGGCCGCCGCCATCAGCAGGATCACACCGAGCGCCCCGATGTTGCCCATCCAGGTGAACAGGCGGAGCACCGGCGTGGTCGGATCGCCGGCCGGCATCGAGTCGGTGACGGCGAAGGCCCCGATCACCAGGACGGAGACCACGGACTGGAGCACGGACCCGGTGGCGGGGGCGCCGCTCGTCTTGTTCGTCCGGCCGAAGCCGGCCGGCAACAGTCCTTCGCGGCCCATGGCGAACGCGTACCGCGCGACGACGTTGTGGAAGCTGAGCAGTGCCGCGAACATGCCGGTGACGAAGAGGACGTGCAGGACGTCGGTGAAGGTGCCGCCGAGCCGGCTGCCGGTGAGGGTGAACAGCAGCCCGGGGCCCTCCTTGGCCGCCTGTCCGGTGATGGAGCCGGGACCGGTGGCCACGGTCAGCGCCCAGGCGCTGAGCGCGAGGAACAGCGCCGCGTACCCGACGGCGAGGAACATCACGCGTGAGACGACGACCTGGGGGCGGCTGGTCTCCTCCGCGTACACCGGGGACTGCTCGAAGCCGACGAACGCGGCGATGCAGAAGCACAGCGCGGTGCCGAGGCCCGCACCCGTGAGGGTGTCCGGGTTGAAGGCGCTGAGCGAGAGGCCCTCCGGTCCCGGTTCTGCGATGGCCGCGATGTCGAAGATGACGACGAGCGCGCACTCGACGACGAGGAGCACGCCGAGCACCCTGGCGTTGAGGTCGATCTTCAGCCAGCCGAGCACGGCGACGACCGCGGCGGCCGCGAGCGCCGGGACCCACCAGGCGACGGTCAGACCGAGATGGGTGGCGAGCAGCCCGGCGACCTCGAAGCCGAGGATGCCGTAGATGCCGACCTGCATCGCGCTGTACGCGACGAGGGCGACGAGCGAGGCGCCGGCGCCGGCGGTGGGGCCGAGGCCCCGGGCTATGTACGCGTAGAAGGCACCGGCGTTGTGGACGTGGCGGCTCATCTCGGCGTAGCCGACGCTGAACAGCATCAGCACGACGCCGAGGATCACGTACAGCAGGGGCTGGCCGACGATGCCCATCACACCGAAGACGGTGGGCATGACTCCGGCGACGACCATCAGCGGTGCGCTGGCGGCGAGCACCGAGAGCAGCAGACCCGGGGTGCCGAGCCGGTCGGCGCGCAGCGCGCGTTCCTGCCCTTTGTAGGTGTTGATGTCGCTCGTGCTGGTGGCGCTCGTTCTGGTGTTGCTCGTGCTCGAACTGGCCGGCGGCATGGCGGGGCGGTCCCTTCGGGGATGGTCGTTCAGGCGGTGCCGAGCGCTGCGGCGCGCGCGGCCTGGAAGGCGTGGTGCGGGTCCTGGTCCGGATAGGACCAGGGGGCGGGGGTGGCGTGGGCGCCGATGCGGTGGAACAGGGCGGCGGCCTCGGCGGAGCGGCCCTCGCAGTACTTGGCGTGGGCGAGGAAGTTGAGGTCGACGCGGTTGCGGGGGTGGTCCTCGCGCTCCCATTCCAGCCACCAGTCGAAGGCGGCCTTCATCACCTGTCGGGCGCGGCGGCCGGACCAGTGACCGGAGGCGAGGGGATCGGCGGGTTCGCTGCCGGCCGCGGCCAGCACCCGGTAGCGCTCGGCGTGCGCGACGACGGGGAGGACCGCCAGGGGGGAGTCGGCCGGGGCCTGTTCGGCGGCCCAGGAGGCGAAGTCGTACACCTCGTGCAGCGGGTCCTGTCCGGCGGCGGCGTGGCGTTCGGCGAGTCTGGCGACCATCAGATGGTGGGCGTGGTGGTGCTCGGGGTGCCGGACCCGGACCTCGTCGAAGAGGTGGACGACCTCTTCCTCGGTGCCCAGGGTGCGGGCGAGGAGGAGCTGCGCGAGCCACGGGGTCGGGTCGTGCGGAGCGAGTTCGGCCGCGGCCAGGCAGGCCGTACGGGCCGTCTCCGGACGTTCCCGGCCGCCCAGCGCCGCGTGCACGCCGGCGCAGGCGAGGAGCATGGTGGCGTCGGGGCTGGCGGGCTCGGCGAGCAGCCAGTCGCTCGCCCAGGCGGCGCTCGACTGGGGTTCTCCGAGAACGACGAGACGGTGGCCCCGGCGGTCCCAGTCGTCGCCGGTCGCGACGATCAGGGAGCGTGCGGCTGCCCAGCGGCCCTGGGCCAACTGGCCGCGGGTCGCGATGAGTTCGGTGTCGTCGAGCGCCGGGTCGAGGGTCTGGCCGGAGCGCCCGGCACGGCGGCGTCCGCGGCCGAGCGGGGGTGGAGGCGGAGGTGGGGGCACCCGCGTGCTTCTTTCACATCTCTCACATCTGGATGTGACCGAGTGGTCGCGCACAGCAAAGCGGTAGGCATGGCTCCACGTCAAGAGCGGTTTGCGGTACGGGTCCGCGAGCGCGAACACCCGGTGCCGGAACGATGGTTGGCGCGCGGCCCACGAACGCTTCTGGCACAGCCAGGAGATGCGCGAGGCCCTGGGCGCCCCGGACTTCACGGTCGACGACACGACCATGCTCGTGGCGGAACGCTTCCGCGTGGTCCGCCGCCTGGACACCCCCTAGCCACGCTCCCCGGAGCGCACGGGCCGGCCCGAAGCGCACGGGCCGGAACCCGGGGCGAACGGGCCGGCCCGGGGTGTGGTCCGCGCACCCCGGGTCCGGCCGCGGGTCAGGACCTGCCCCTCGCCGCACGCGGAAGGGACCGGGGTCAGGCGACCGCCTCGGCCGCCGCCCGGCCCGCCGCGCGGCCGGAGAATATGCAGCCGCCGAGGAAGGTGCCTTCGAGCGACCGGTAGCCGTGGACGCCGCCGCCGCCGAAGCCCGCCGCCTCGCCCGCCGCGTACATCCCCGGCAGCGGCTCGCCGCCCTCCGTGAGAACACGGGAGGACAGGTCCGTCTCCAGGCCGCCGAGGGACTTCCGGGTCAGGATGTTGAGCCGTACGGCGATGAGCGGCCCGGCCGCGGGGTCGAGGATGCGGTGCGGGGACGCGGTGCGGATGAGCTTGTCGCCGAGGTACTTGCGGGCCCCGCGCATCGCCGTGATCTGGAGGTCCTTGGTGAACGGGTTGGCGATCTCCCGGTCGCGGGCGGTGATCTCGCGGCGCAGCGCGGCCTCGTCGATGAGGGGCTCCTTGGTGAGCGCGTTCATGCCGCGCACCAGTGCGCCGAGGTCCTTCTCGACGACGAAGTCCGCTCCGTTGTCCATGAACGCCTTGACCGGGCCCGGCACTTCGGCGCGTGCCCGGTCGATGACACCGCGCACTGACCTGCCCGTCAGGTCCGGGTTCTGCTCGGAGCCGGAGAGCGCGAACTCCTTGCCGATGATGCGCTGGTCGAGGACGAACCAGGTGTAGTCGTAGCCGGACTTGGTGATGTGCTCCAGCGTCCCGAGGGTGTCGAAGCCGGGGAAGAGCGGTACGGGCAGCCGCCGTCCGCGCGCGTCCAGCCAGAGCGAGGAGGGACCGGGCAGGATACGGATGCCGTGCCGGGCCCAGATCGGGTTCCAGTTCTCGATGCCCTCGGTGTAGTGCCACATGCGGTCGCGGTTGATGTGCCGGGCGCCGGCCGTCTCCGCGATGCCGAGCATCAGCCCGTCGACATGGGCCGGGACACCGGACAGCATCTTCTGTGGCGGGGTGCCGAGCCGCTCGGGCCACTGGGAGCGGACGAGGTCGTGGTTGCCGCCGATGCCTCCGGAGGTGACGACGACGGCCTGGGCGCGGAGTTCGAAGGACCCGGCGACCTCGCGGCTGCTCGCACTGCCGCGCTCGGCGTCGGACGGCTGAAGGATCTCGCCGGTCACGGTGTCGACGGCCCCGGCCGTGCGTGCGAGGCCGGTCACCCGGTGCCGGAAGCGCAGTTCGACGAGTCCGCGCGCGACGCCCTCACGCACCCTGCGCTCGAAGGGCTCGACGAGGCCCGGGCCGGTACCCCAGGTGATGTGGAAACGCGGCACGGAGTTCCCGTGCCCGTTGGCGTCGTAGCCGCCGCGCTCGGCCCAGCCGACGACCGGGAAGAACCTGACCCCCTGCGCGTGCAGCCAGGACCGCTTCTCACCGGCGGCGAAGTCGACGTACGCCTCGGCCCACCGGCGTGGCCAGTGGTCCTCCTCGCGGTCGAAGCCGGCGGTGCCGAGCCAGTCCTGGAGGGCGAGGTCGTGGCTGTCCTTGATGCGCATCCGGCGCTGTTCCGGCGAGTCGACGAAGAAGAGGCCGCCGAACGACCAGTGGGCCTGTCCGCCGATCGACTGCTCGGGCTCCTGGTCGAGCAGGATGACCCTGCGCCCGGCGTCGACCAGCTCCGCGGTGGCCACGAGGCCCGCCAGTCCTGCCCCGATCACGATGACATCGGTGTCGTACGGCATGGGTCACGTCCCTCTCGGAGCGGCGGGCTGTCGGATGGCTCCGATCTTCTGTACGCGGCGGTAACTCGTCAACAGTTCGGCCCGCACGACGGCCCGGTGATTTCATGGCCGCATGAGCACCGCTTCCCGTCCGGAGCCGCATCCGGAGTCCCGTCCGGGGCCGGATCCCGCCTCGGGCCCCCGCCCTGGCCCCGCTCCGGGCCCCGCTTCGGGCCCCGCCGACGAGATCCTCGACATCGTCGACGAGAACGACGAGGTCATCGGCCAGGCCCCGCGCGGCGAGGCGTACGCACGCGGTCTGCGCCATCGCTGCGTCTTCGTCCAGGCCCGGGATGCGCGGGGCCGGATCTTCGTGCATCGCCGGACCCCGACGAAGCTCGTCTTCCCGTCCCTGTACGACATGTTCGTCGGCGGTGTCGTCGGCGCGGGCGAGTCGTACGACGACGCGGCGCTGCGCGAGGCGGAGGAGGAGCTGGGCGTCGTCGGACTCCCCCGCCCCGTACCGCTCTTCACGTTCCTGTACGAGGCCCCGGACGCCGACCCGGACGCGATCCCGCAGACCTGGTGGTCCGCGGTGTACGAGGTCCGCTGCGAGCTGCCGGTGCACCCGCAGGCCGAGGAGGTCGCCTGGCACGCCTTCCTCCCGGAGTCCGAGCTGGTGGCGCGGCTCGGCGAGTGGCAGTGGGTACCGGACGGCCTCGCCGCGTACGAGCGGCTCCGCGGGCTCCGGCCGCCTGCGCGGGGGCACGGCGGCGCCCGCCCCACGGGGCAGTAGGCTGCGGCGGGTGAGCGATTGGGTACGGAGTCTGCGGCTGTGGTTCGCGCCCGGGCGGATCCGGGACGAGGGCGAGACGCCCGACTACCGCTTCTCGCTCGCCAATGAGCGCACCTTCCTCGCCTGGATCCGGACCGCGCTCGCGCTCATCGCCGGAGGCTTCGCCGTCGACCAGTTCCTGCCCGATCTGCGGTGGGGTGTGCGGGTGGGGCTGTCGCTCGCGCTGATCGGGGCGGGAGTGCTCTGCGCGTTCCGGGCGGTCAATCACTGGGTGCGCTGCGAACGGGCGATGCGGCGCGGCGAGGACCTGCCCGTGTCGCGCTTCCCCTCGGTCCTGGCGCTGGTCGTGGCCGCCGTCTCGGTCACCATGGTGGTGGTCGTGGCGTGGGGGCGCGGGTGAGTTCCGGTCCCGCTGTGCGCGATCCCGGGCTGCAGCCGGAGCGGACCCGGCTGGCATGGCGTCGGACGACGCTCGCGTTCACGGTGGCGGCGGTGCTGGCGGCCCGGCAGGTCGTGCACCACCAGGGGCTCGGCGGGAGCGATGCCGTCGCCTTCGCGCTCAGCGCACTGGTGTGGCTGGCGTTCCTGTCGCTGGCGCACCGGCGCATCAGGGCGATGGCCGTGCTCCGGCCGCCGGGCGCGATGCCCTTCGGCCAGGCGCTGGCCGCGACCGCCTGCACGCTGGCGCTCGCCGCGTTCGCCGTCGCGATCGTGTGGTGAGCCGCTGCCCGGTGGGTGTCAGTCCTCGCCGTCGAGGGTGACGACGATCTTTCCGCGGGTGTGGCCCTCCTGACTGAGCCGGTGTGCGTCGGCCGTCCTCTCCAGCGGGAAGCTACGGGCCACGTGGACGGAGATGATCTCCTCCTCGGCGAGTTCGCTCAGCCGGTAGAGGTCCGCGGTGTTCGGCCGTACGAAGACATAGCGTCCGCCGAGTGCGGTGACCGCGGGGTCGGCGATGGAGGCGAGCCTTCCGCCGTCGGCGAGCAGCTCCGCCGAGACGCTCAGGGCCTCGCCGCCCACGCTGTCGAAGATCGCGTCGACGCCGCCGGGGGCCAGGGCCCGTACCCGCTCGGCCAGCCCCTCGCCGTAGGTGACCGGCTCGGCGCCCAGATCGCGCAGATGCTCGTGGGAGGGCTCACTGGCCGTGCCGATGACCCGCGCGCCGAAGTGGCGGGCGAGCTGCACGGCGATCGATCCGACCCCGCCGGCGGCGGCGTGCACGAGAAGGGTGTCGCCGTGTCCGACGCCGAGCGCCTGGGTGAGCACCTGGTACGCGGTGAGACCGGCCAGCGGCAGTCCGGCCGCCTCCTCGAAGCTCAGGTTGCGCGGTTTGCGGGCGAGGGTGCGGACCGGGGCGGCCACGTACTCGGCGAAGGTGCCGTGGCAGAGGAGGTCCTCCCGGACGTAGCCGATCACCTCGTCGCCGACGTCGAACTCCGGGACGGAGGCACCGGTGCGGACGACGGTCCCGGCGACGTCCCAGCCGGGGACCACCGGGAAGACGGCGTCGAGGACGGGGTCCAGGTAGCCTTCGCGGCACTTCCAGTCGACCGGGTTGACGGCCGCCGCCCGCACTCCGACCAGGACGGTGTCCGGGCCGACCTTGGGCTCCGGCAGTTCGCCGTACTCCAGGACCTCGGGACCGCCGTAGCGGCGGTAGCTGATCGCCTTCATACGTCCGACCCTCCGGCCCGCCCGGGGCTTGCGCAAGCCGGAGCGGCCCGCGCACACGCGATGCCCTCACAGGGAGTCACCACGCGGGCGGCGCAGCGACAGAAGCCGGAACAAAGGGGCATTCCGGACTAGCGTGGGACCGGCCGGCGCAGCCCGGCGCCCTGATCCCTCCCGAACCACCTCGAAGGTGAGCGACATGACCGTTCTCCACCAGGAACACCCCACTCATGAGCACGCCCACGGACCGGGCTGCGGGCACACCGAGATCGTGCACGGCGATCACATCGACTACGCGCACGACGGTCATCTGCACCGGTCGCACCAGGGCCACTGGGACGAGTGCGAACCGGGCGGGCACGTCGCCCACGACGAGCACGCCCATCAGCACGGCGACGGCTGCGGGCACGTGTCGGTTCGCCATGGCGACCATGTCGACTACGTGCACGACGGACACCGCCACGCCGCGCACGACGGGCACTGGGACGATCACTGACGGGCCCGCTTCCGCGCGGCGGCGGCCGGCCGGCAGGCTTGCCCCGTCAGTCGACCACCATCTCCGGGAGTCGCGGTGCCCGCCACCGAGCCGTACACGGTCCGCCTCGCTCCGTCCGTGCACGCCTATGTGCAGCCGGACGGCGGCTGGTGCCTCAACAACGCCGGGTTCGTCAGTGACGGACAGTCCACGCTGCTCGTGGACACCGCCGCCACCGAGGAGCGGGCCCGGCTGCTGCGCGAGGCGCTCCTGGCGACCGGCGCGCCGCTGCCGCGTACGCTCGTCAACACGCACCACCACGGCGATCACACATACGGCAACGGTGTGTTCACGCCCGAGGCGGTCGTCGTCGGTCACGAGTCCTGCCGGCAGGAGGTGATCGCGGCCGGACACCAGCTCCATCTCATCTGGCCGGAGACCGACTTCGGCGACATCACCATCACCCCGCCCGGCACGACGTACAGCGAGCGGCTGACGCTCCGCGCCGGCGGGACGGAGGTACGGCTGATCCACCCGGGCGCCGCCCACACCGTCGGTGACACGATCGTCCATCTCCCGGAGCACGGGGTCGTCTTCACCGGCGACCTGATCTTCCAGGGCGGCACGCCGTTCATCCCCATGGGCTCGCTGAGCGGCTCGCTGCGCGCGCTCGGGCTGCTGCGTTCCCTGGACGCCGGGACGGTCGTCCCGGGCCACGGCCCGGTCACGGATCCGTCGGCGTACGACGCGACGGAACGGTATCTGCTGTACGTCGCCGAGCTCGCCGAGGCCGCGCGCGCCAAGGGCCTCACCCCGCTGGAGGCCGCACAGGGCGCGGACCTCGGGGAGTTCGCCGCGCTGCGCGAGAGCGAGCGGCTGGTGGCCAATCTCCATCGCGCGTACGCCGAACTGGACGGGCTGCCGGAGGGCTCACCGCTGGACATCGCCGCGGTCTTCGGGGACATGACGGTGATGAACGGCGGTGTTCCGGTGGCATGTCACGCGTGACGGGCGACGCGCAACGAGTAACGCGTGACGCATGACGGCGTTCGGTGACATGTCACGCGTGACGGGTGCGGGCGTGGCCGGCGCGGGCGCCCCGTGCGGGCGGTGGCCCGGCGGCACTCAGGGCGTTCGCCGGCGCGGGGGGTTCACCAGCGCGGGGTGGGCGGGCTCTGCCACTGCGGCTGCGCCTTGCGCATGGCGGCCGCGTCGTCCCTGTCGCGCATCGTGCCGTCGTCCTCCAGCCAGCGCCGGTGCAGCACCTCCAGCCGCTCGCGGTCCAGTGCGACACCGAGGCCGGGCGCGTCGGAGACGGTCAGCCGGCCGTTCCTGAAGACGTGGCGGGTGGTGATGACGTCCTCGGTCTGCCACGGGTAGTGGCTGTCGCAGGCGTGCCGGAGGTCCGGGACGGTCGCGGCGACATGCGTCATCGCGGCGAGGCTGATCCCCAGATGGGTGTTGGAGTGCATCGACAGTCCCACCCCGTACGTCCGGCAGATCGCGGCCAGTTCACGGGTCTTGTGCAGACCGCCCCAGTAATGATGGTCGGACAGCACGATCTGTACGGCGTCACGGGCGAAGGCTTCCGGGATCTCGGGGAACGTCGTCACGCACATGTTGGTCGCCAGCGGCAGCTCCGTGCCCGCCGCGACCTCGGCCATCCGGTCGATTCCGGACGCCGGGTCCTCCAGGTACTCCAGGACCCCCTTGAGCTCCTCCGCGACGTACAGCGACGTGCCGACGGACCAGGCGCCGTTCGGGTCGAGCCGCAGCGGCCGGCCGGGAAAGGCGTCGGCGAGCGCCCGGATCGCGGCGATCTCCCGGTCGGGTTCGAAGACACCACCCTTGAGCTTGAAGGAGCCGAAGCCGTGTTCGCGCTCGAACCGGCGCGCCTGTGCGACGACTCCCGCCGGGTCGAGCGCGGCGCCCCGGTCATCGGCCTCGCCGCCCTCCGGGTGGGCGGCCCAGCGGTAGAAGAGATAGGCGCTGTACTCGACGGAGTCGCGGACCTTGCCGCCGAGCAGGGCGTGCACGGGCAGCCCCAGCGTCTTGCCCAGGGCGTCCAGACAGGCGACCTCGAAGCCGGAGACGACCGAGAGCCTGAGTTTGTCGGCGGTCTGGACACCTCGCAGTCCGCCCGCGTCCACCCGCTCGTCGGCGGCTCCCGAATCGCCGCACACCTCGTCCGCGAGGCCGAAGAGTCCGTTCAGATCGGTGACCGAGCGGCCGGGCAGCGCCTCGGCGAGCGGCTTGGCCAGCTCCAGGTACTTCCCGTCGCCGTAGGTCTCTCCCACGCCCGTCACCCCGCCTCGCGTGACGACCTCCACGACGAGTCGCGGGGTGTACGGCTGGTGGACGCCCTGGGTGTTGAGGAGCGGTGGATCGGCCATGAGGATCGGAGTGAGCCGGACCGTGTCGACAATCAGCGCAGCAGTTGTATCCATACGTGAACTCTATTCAAGAATACGATCCTGAGGCCAGAGCGCGGAGCACGCTTTCCCCCACCCGCCCTGGACGACATACCGACTGGTCGGTCATCATGTGCGGAGCCGATCTGCCGCCCCACCGGAGGTACCCCGATGAGCTCAGTCCACCCCCCGGGCCTCGACCCCGAAGCGCTGCGCGGCCATCTCGACCGCGAGCGGCCGGGCCTGGTGAGCGGACCGCTCAGCGCCCGGTTGATCCAGGGCGGCCGTTCGAACCTCACCTACGCCGTCACCGACGGCACCCACCGGTGGGTGGTCCGTCGGCCGCCGCTCGGGCATGTGCTCGCCACCGCCCATGACATGAAGCGTGAGCACCGGGTCATCAGCGCGCTGCACCCCACGGCCGTGCCGGTACCCGAGCCGGTGCTGCTGTGCGAGGACGAGTCCGTGCTCGGTGCGCCGTTCTACGTCATGGAGTTCGTCGAGGGCACTCCGTACCGTACGGCCGAGCAGCTCGCCCCGCTCGGGCCCGAGCGCACCCGCAACGCCCTGCTCGGCCTCGTCGACACGCTCGTCGAGCTGCACGCCGTGGACCCAGGATCGGTGGGCCTCGGCGACTTCGGCCGCCCGGAGGGCTTCCTCGACCGGCAGCTGCGCCGCTGGGGCAAGCAGCTCGACGCCTCCCGGGGCCGCGACCTCGCCGGGATCGACGAGCTGCACGCCGCCCTCGGCCGCGCACTGCCCACCTCCCCGGCGCCCGCCGTCATCCACGGCGACTACCGCCTCGACAACGTCCTGGTCGGCGACGACGAGCGGATCAGGGCGATCCTCGACTGGGAGATGTCGACGCTCGGCGATCCGCTCACCGACGTCGGACTGCTGGTGATGTACAGCCAGAAGCTGGAGCTGCCCGACTCCCCCATCAGCACGACCGCGGGGGCCGCGGGCCATCCGGACGCCGCCGAGCTGGTCGAGCGCTACGCCGCGCGGTCCGGCCGGGACGTCTCCGCCATCTCCTGGTACACGGCGTTCGCCTGGTTCAAGCTCGCCGTGATCCTGGAGGGCATCCACTACCGCTACACCCTCGGCCAGACCGTCGGCGCCGGCTTCGACCGGATCGGCGATCTCGTTCCTGTTTTCATCGAGCACGGCCTCACCACTCTCCAGGAAGGCTGATCACCCCATGGACTTCGCATTCGACGCCCGCACCGAGGAGCTGCGGGCCAGGCTGCTCGCCTTCATGGACGAGTACGTCTACCCGGCCGAGGCGGTCGAGCACGAGCAGCGCGCGAAGCTCGCCTCACCGTGGGACACCCCGGCGATCATGGACGAGCTGAAGGCCGAGGCCCGTAAGCAGGGCCTGTGGAACCTCTTCCTGCCGGACGCGGAGCACGGCGGTGGCCTGGCCAACCTCCAGTACGCGCCGCTCGCCGAAATCACCGGACGCAGCCCGCACTTGGCCCCCACGGCCCTGAACTGCGCGGCGCCGGACACCGGCAACATGGAGGTGCTGGCCCAGTTCGGCAGCGAGGAGCAGAAGAAGCAGTGGCTGGAGCCGCTGCTGGCCGCGGACATCCGCTCGGCCTTCGCGATGACCGAGCCCGAGGTGGCCTCTTCCGACGCGACCAACATCGAGACGCGGATCGAGCGCCGGGGCGACGAGTACGTCGTCAACGGCCGCAAGTGGTACATCTCCGGCGCGATGAACCCGAACTGCCGGATCTTCATCGTGATGGGCAAGACCGACCCGGACGGGGACGACATCCGGCGCCAGCAGTCGATGATCCTCGTCCCGCGCGACACTCCCGGCGTCGAGGTCCGGCGCGCCATGCAGGTGTACGGGTACGAGGACCACTCCCACGGCGGCCATGCGGAGGTCGTCTTCAACGACGTCCGCGTACCGGCGTCCAACCTGATCGGCGAGGAGGGCGGCGGTTTCGCGATCGCCCAGGCGCGGCTCGGACCGGGCCGCATCCACCACTGCATGCGGCTGATCGGCATGGCGGAGCGGGCGATCGAGCTGATGTGCCGCCGCGCCGTGTCCCGTACCGCCTTCGGCAAGCCGATCGCCCAGCAGGGCGTGGTGCAGAACTGGATCGCGGACGCCCGGGTGACGGTGGAGCAGCTGCGGCTGCTGGTGCTGAAGACCGCGTGGCTGATGGACACGGTCGGCAATCGCGGTGCGCACACCGAGATCCAGGCGATCAAGATCGCCACGCCTCGTGCGGTCGTGGGCATCCTCGACAGGGCGGTGCAGGTGCACGGCGCCGGCGGGGTGAGCCAGGACTTCCCGCTGGCCGAGCTGTGGGCGGGGGCGCGGACGCTGATGCTGGCGGACGGGCCGGACGAGGTGCACCAGCGGTCGCTGGCGCGGCGTGAGCTGAAGAAGTACCTGTAGCCGTCCCGTAGCTGTGGGCCGTCCCGGGGGCTTCGCCGCCCCGGGCCGCGGTCAGGGGCGCAGTGCCCTGAGCAGCAGGTCGGCGAGGTGGTCGGCGACCTCCTGCGGGGTCAGCGGTCCGTCCGGGCGGTACCAGGTGGACAGGTGGTGGACGGAGCCGAAGTGGTAGTCCACCACCAGGTCCGCGGGGGTCGCGTCGGAGAACACTCCGCTGTGCTGCCCCTCCTCGATGAGGGCGCGGAAGCGCTCGTGGTAGTGCCTGCGTTCCGCGCGGACCTGCTTGTTCTTCTCCGGGCTGAGGTGGTGCATGGAGCGGAAGAAGATCGCCGCGTCGTCGAGGTTGTCGATCGTGGTCACGACGACGTCGGCGGCGGCGGACCGCAGGCGCTCCTCGACGGGCGCGTCCGCGTCCGCGAAGGCGTCGAGGCGTTCCTGCTGGAGCCTCAGCACCCGTGAGTAGACCTCCTGGAGGAGGTCCTCCTTGGAGCCGAAGTAGTGGTAGAGCGCGCCTTTGGTGACGCCCGCCGCCTCGACGATCTCCTGGACGGACGTGCGGTCGTACCCCTGCTCGGCGAAGAGCCGGGTGGCGGCGGCCAGCAGCCTCTGGGGGACGGGGGTGCCGTTCCCGTCCGTCGTCCTGGCCATTGCCGCCACCCGCCTTTCGCTCGGAATCGTCTTCTCGTTCCTCGTGTCTATGACCGGGAACGCAGTTCCCGCCTGAGGATCTTCCCACTAGTCGTCTTCGGGAGCTCGTCCAGGATCTCGACCTGCCGTGGGTACTTGTACGCCGCGAGGCGGTCGGCGCAGTATCCGGCGAGTTCGTCGGGCCCGACGGAGGCGCCCGGGCGGAGGCTGACGTACGCCTTCACGGTCTCACCGCGGTAGGGGTGCGGGACGCCGACGACGGCCGCCTCGCGGATCGCGGGATGGGTGTGGAGGACGTCCTCGACCTCACGCGGCCAGACCTTGAAGCCCGAGGCGTTGATCATGTCCTTCTTGCGGTCGACGACGTACAGCCAGCCGTCGGCGTCCATGAAGCCGATGTCCCCGGTGCGCAGCTCGCCCTCGGGGAAGGCGGTGGCGGTGGCGTCGGGCAGCTGCCAGTAGCCGGGCACGACCTGCGGTCCGCGGACGGCGATCTCGCCGTGCTCGCCGAAGGGCACCTCGTCACCGCTGTCGTCGAGGATCCGGACGACCGTGTCGGGGCCGGGGATGCCGACGGAGAGGGTGCCGGAGGCCGGGTCGACCGGGGCCTCGCGCTCCGGCGGTACGGACGCGCAGGGCGCGGTGCACTCGGTGAGTCCGTAGCCGTTGCGGATGTAGGGGCCGAGGCTCGCGCGGAACTTCTCGACGAGGGCCGGTGGCACGGGCGCGCCGCCTGAGGATATGACGTCGAAGGAGGTGAAGTGGCCTGGGGTGACGGCGGGGTGGGCGGCCAGCGCCATGAAGGCGGTGGAGGGGCCGACGGTGTAGGCGGGCCGGTGCTCGGCGAAGGCGTCGAGCACGACGCCGGCGTCGAAGCGGTGGGCGAGGGCGAGGGTGCCGGCGTTGGCGAGGCAGGCGGCGAGCTGGCAGACCATGCCGGTGATGTGGAAGAGCGGGGCGAGGGCGAAGTAGCAGGCGCCTTCGGGGACGGGGTGGCCGGTGCGCTGGCGTTCGGCGTTGTAGGTGATGCCGCCGTGCAGGTTCATGGCGCCTTTGGGGGTGCCGCTGGTGCCGGAGGTGTAGCTGATCAACGCCACGTCGGCGGCGCCGAGTTCACGGCCCTCGGGTGCGGCCAGGCCGGCCCGGGCGGCGGTGAGGAGGTCGTCGGTGTCGTGGGGCGCGGGCAGCCGTTCGAAGCCGAGGACGCGGTTGTCGTCGCGTGACTGCAGGTCCAGTTCGCAGGCGGTGACGGCGAACCGCAGGGGCGAGGCCCCGGCGGTCTCGCGCAGATACGTCTCCCAGGCGCGGTCCGAGCAGATCAGCGCCGTCGCGCCCGAGTCCTTGAGGACGTGGGCGACCTCGGAGGACTTGTACATCGGGTTGAGCGGGACGACGGTGGCCCCGGCCTTCCAGGCGCCGAGGAGGGCGAGCACGAAGTGCGGGGTGTTCTGGAGCATGAGGGCGACCCGGTCGCCGCGTGCGACGCCGCGGGCCGCGAGGGTGCCGGCGACGGAGTCGGACAGCTCGTCCGTCTCGCGATAGCTGAGGCGTCCGTCGAAGTAGGCGAGCGCGGTGTGGTCCGGGGCCCGTTCGACGGCGGCGCGGAAGGAGTGCACGACGGTCGCGGGCGGGCGCACGGGTGCCCGCTGGGCTTCGGTGAGCTGGGCGAGCCAGGGCCGGGCCGCGTAGGGGGACGCGCTCACTCGCCGGCTCCTTCCCACTTCTGCTGGAGGTGGTTCATGCCGGCCAGCCAGCGGTCGGGCTCTGCGGCGCGGGCCTGGTAGAAGCCGGCGACCTCGGGGTGGGGAAGGATGAGGAAGCGGTCGGCCTCGATGCCTTCGAAGAGTGCGTCGGCGACGTCCTCGGGCTCGATGGCGCTGGGGGCGAGGACGAGTTCGCCGGCCGATCCGGCCGCGGTGAGCATGTCCGTACGGACGCCCTGCGGGCAGATGGCGTGGACCTTCAGGCCGCGGTGACGGTACGTCAGCGAGAGCCATTCGGCGAAGGCGAGCGCGCCGTGCTTGGTGACGCTGTACGGGGCCGCGCCGATCATGGTGAGCAGTCCGGCCGCGGAGACGGTGGAGACGAAGCGGCCGCTGCCGCGCTCCAGCCAGTGGGGCAGCAGGGTGCGCGCCGCCCGTACGTGTGCCATGACGTTGACGTCCCAGGCGGCGGCCCAGACGTCCTCGCCGGCGAATCCGTCGCCGGGCGAGGCGAGTCCGGCGTTGGCGCAGTAGATGTCGACGGTGCCGCCGAGCGCGTCCCTGGCCTCCTCGACGATGGCGGACGCGTCGCCGGGGACGGCGAGGGCGCCGATCTCGTCGGCTATGGCCTTGGTCCTGCCGGGGTCGATGTCGTTGACGGCGACGCGTGCGCCCTCCGCTACGAACCGCCGGGCGAGGGCGGCGCCGATTCCGCCGCCCGCGCCGGTGACCACCACGTTCGCGCCCTGCACCGTGCTCATCGGACCTGCCTCTCCGTTGCGGCTCACTCAAGACGGCAGACTAACCAGTCGGTATGTGTGCACGGAAGAGGGTCGCGGCGAACCGTGGCGTCCGGCACGTTCCGCGCGGCCGGAGCCCGCGCTACCGTGCGTGGCCATGACAGATGTAGCGATCACGGAGGTTGTGCGATGAGCCTGTCCAGACGGGGCCTGCTGGCGGCGGGAGGCGCGGCAGGCGCCCTGGCCGCGACCGCCTCCGCCGTCTCACCCGCCGCGGCGCACAGCGGTCGGAGCCGGCTGCGCACCGGCTTCGAACGGCTCTCCGCCGACGGGTACCGGCTGCTGTCCGGCGAGCGGGTCGGCGTCGTCACCAACCCGACCGGCATCACCCGCGAGGCCCGCCACATCGTCGACGTCATGCACGCCGACGACCGGGTGGACCTCGTCGCCGTCTTCGGACCGGAGCACGGCTTCCGCGGCACCGCCCAGGCGGGCGGCTCCGAGGGCCGATACGACGATCCCGCGACCGGGCTGCCCGTGTACGACACGTACCTCAAGAGCGGACAGCCGCTCGCCGACATCTTCACCGCGTCCGGCGTCGGGACGATCGTGTTCGACATCCAGGACGCCGGCGCCCGCTTCTACACCTACATCTGGACGCTGTACGACTGCATGGAGGCGGCCGCGCTCGCGGGAAAGCGGCTGGTCGTGCTGGACCGGCCGAATCCGGTCACGGGGCGGGCGGCGCTCGGGCCGGTCCTGGACAAGGCGTTCGCGACCTTCGTGGGCCGTGAGCCGATCGCCCAGGCGCACGGCATGACCGTCGCCGAACTCGCGCGGCTCTTCAACGGCGAGTTCCTGGCCACGCCGGTGGAGCTGGACGTGGTCCCGATGTCGGGCTGGCGGCGTGACGACTTCTACGACGCGACCGGGCTGCCCTGGGTGCCGCCGAGCCCCAACATGCCGACGCCGGACACCGCGCTCGTCTACTCCGGTACCTGTCTGTTCGAGGGCACGAACCTGTCCGAGGGCCGGGGCACCACCCGCCCGTTCGAACTGCTCGGCGCCGAGGGCATCGACCGGGCCTGGGCGGAGGCGGCGAACGCACTGGAACTGCCCGGAGTGCGGTTCAGGGAGGCGTACTTCGCGCCGACCTTCTCCAAGTTCCAGGGCAAGACCGTGGGGGGCGTGCAGCTGCACGTCCACGACCGGGACGTCTTCGACCCGGTCCGTACCGGCATCGCGCTGCTGGTGACGGCCAAGCGCAGCTGGAGCGGCTTCGCCTGGCGCTCCGACAACTGGATCGACAAACTCACCGGCTCCACACGGGTGCGCACACTGATCGACGCGGGCGCCGGCCCCGACGACGTCGTCCGGGCCTGGCAGCAGGACCTGGCCGCGTTCCGCGCGGTACGCCGGGAGTATCTGCTGTACCGGTGATGCGCGTGCCCTGCGGGGGACTCTCCCCCGCAGGGCACGGTGCCGGCTACGGGCGGTGCGAGGGGAACTCGACGACCTGCTGGTACGTCGGGCGGTTCTGCCAGTGGACCGTCGGATGCGTGATGCCGCCCAGGGCACGGTGCACGAGCGCGTCGGCGCACCACTGGTCGCCGGCGCCGCAGGTGTCGTCGCCGGGATAGACCTCCGTCGCAGGCCTCACCACGGCCTGCCCGAGCGTCGTCAGCAGTGCGTCACGGCAGGCGGTGAGCTGCCCGCCGCCGCAGTACGTCTTCGCCAGCGGGCCCCCGACCTGCTCCCCCAGCACCTGCCGCAGGTCCTTGTCGGTGAAGCCCCACCAGCCGTACTGGAACGCCGAGCCGCTGTGCCCGCCCGCCGGCCCGTGGTGGGCTGCCGGCGACTCGTCGACGGCGATGCTCGCCGTCAGCGACCGGTAGAGGTCGTCACCGAGGCCCGGCCGGAACTCGGCCTCCACCAGCAGCGGCCACCAGGCGTCCATGATCCGTACGGCGTCGGCGTGCCCGTAGGTGTGCGAGCCGGGCGAGGTCTCCTTGCGCTGTGCACCGGCCGCGCGCCAGGAGTCGAGCTGCTGGATCGCGGTGTTCAGACGAGGATCGGTGACCGGGGCGCTCCGTACGATCTTCAGCAGCTCGGGCAGCAGCTGCTCCCCGCGCAGATCGGTGAGGCCCGCCTCCGCCATGGCACGGGTGAGCGAGGCCCGGGTCACGCCCCCGTCCGCGACGAGCTTCGCGACCCGGTCGTCGAGCAGATCGCCGCGGTGCACGGAACCGAAGCCGAAGCCCGCCGTGTTGTAGTCCGCGGCCTGCCGGTTGTTCCACGAGATGTAGTAGTCCTGGCCGCTGGAGCGCGGATGCTGCGCGAAGGGCGTGTACGCGGCCGTGTTGGCCGCCGGGTCGAAGCCCTGCCACTCGAAGGGCTGTTCCGCCTTCACGGGCAGGGCCGGATCGATGCCGGACGCCCGCACGGGATTCATCCCGCTGTTGTAGTAGGCGGTCGTGCGGGAGTCCGCGTAGAACCAGTTGAAGGCGTAGTCGATGGTGTGGACGGCCTGCTGGAAGGAGGAGGCGTCCTTGACGTACGACGGGTCGTTGAGCATCTGGAAGCCGATGATCGAGTCGGCCTCGTGGCGGTAGGTGGAGCGCAGCGAGGTGTAGGCGACGGGCTTGCCCGCGACGGTGGCGCGGTGGGTGACGATGCCGTACTTGGTGCGCCAGACCTGCATGCGGTAGGAGCCGGCCGCGGTCCCGTCGGCGACGGTGGGCTTCCAGGAGTTGCGCTTCTCCAGCTTCTCCATGGCGGTGCAGGTGCCCCGGTAGAGGTAGTGGGTGTCGTCCTGGCACAGCTCGACGGCGTAGGTGTCGGTGATGTCCTGGGCGGCGGAGGTGGCGGACCAGGCGTAGTCCTGGCCGCGGCCCATCTGGACGTACATGCCGACACCGGCGAAGGCGACGCCGCGGGCGGAGATCCCGGGGCCCTGGAGCTCCTGGAGCATCAGCAGCTGGGGGGCGAAGTAGCCGGTCTGCGGGCCGAAGACGGCGACGGGGTGTCCGCTCGCGGTGTGGGCCCCCGAGACGAGCAGCGCGTTGGACATGCCGCGCTTCGGGTCGAGCGCGCCCGGCGGCAGGACGCCGTCGTCGTACATGCCCTGCGCCGGCCGGAGGTTCGCCGGCGCGCGGACGGGGGCCTTGGCGCCGGTGACCGCCGAGCCGGTGCGGTCGTACACGAGCTGCTCGGGACGGACCGAGCCCGGGTCGGGCAGGGCCGTGCCGCGGGGGCTCGCGGGCTTCTGCGCGTACGGAAAGGAGCTGCCGTCGTGGACGGTGAGGACGGCCTCGGGGTCGTTGCGCTGGCGGAACGACTCCCAGACCCTGGTGCCTTCGACGACGCCGTACTTCTGCTGGGCGGCCAGCAGGGAGAGGGCCGCCTGCACCTCGCCGCCGCCTCCGCCGCCGAACTGGCCGCCGACGACGGAGGCGATGACGATCAGGTCGGTGAGCCTGAACGGCTGGATCTCGCCGACGTTGGTGATCGAGTCGATGTGGCCGGTGAGGACGTACTCGCCGGGGAAGTAGCGGCCGTCCTTGGACTGCTGCCGGTAGGCGTTGATGCCGTCGACGTACGCCTGCGCGTCCTCCATGGCCTGCTCGCCGCGGGCGCCCTCGGTGCTGCGGATCCGGGCGATCTGGGCCTCGTAGTCGGCCTCGGTGTACGGGGCCTGTGGCCAGAACTGCTGCTCCAGGCCCTGGTTGGCGAGCGCGCCGCCGGCGAAGGAGGTCAGCTCGCCCCGTCCGATGTGCCGGAACAGGTCCATCATCCACAGCCGGTCCTGCGCGGCCGCGTACCCGGCGCCGAACTCCGTGCCGTAGCGGGTGGTGCCCTTGATGTGGGGGACGCCGGTCTTCCTGTCGCGCGTGATGGTGACGTCGGGGCGTGGGGAGGTGACGGATTCGGCCTGCCCGGCCGGGACGCCGAAGGAGGCGTCGTTGAAGAACTCGGTCAGCCTGGCGTCGGTCAGGCCGCCGTATCCGCCCACCAGCGAGCCGTAGCGCCCGAGTTGGTCGGAGCTGTGGCCGGGCCGGGTGCCGAACACGCGGTGGGCGAGGATGTCGGCGAGTGTGGCGTTGCCGTTCTGCCCGGGCGGCAGGATGTCCGCGCACTGGCTCTGCCCCTGGTTCAGGCAGTGGTCGGTGACCGGTGCGGGTTCCTCGGCGGCGGCCTGCGGCAGCGGTGCCAGCAGGGCCGTTGCGAGTACGAGAGTCGCGCAGGCTGTTCTGATTCGTCCGGTGTGGCGTCCGGTGTGGTGTCCGGTGCGTCGTCGCATGGGGATCTCCTCGTCAGAGGCCGGTCCGGCGCAGGTTACTGGCGGTATGACTCATCGGTAAGATGAACACCCGTCACTTTTCCCGCATCGCCACAGCGTCTGGACCGGCTTGTTCCGGTTGGTGGTCCGCGTTCCGACGAATTTTCGAGGGAGCCGGATGGGGTAGTCGTACGTCCATTCCTCGACGCGGAAGTACGAGCGACGATGTTCGAGCGACGGAGGTGGCAGTGCGATGGCCGGTTTCCGGAGTCTTGCGAGACAGGTGCGCGACCCGCGGGGTGATCTGGCGCTCAGGCGCTACTCACTGCGCAAGTGCCTGGAGCGGTTCGCCCCTTACGGGCACCGGGCGACCTGGGACCATCTGTGTTCCAGGCATGGATTCGGGCCCGACGACCGGGAGCCCGATCCGGCGCGGCTGGTGGCCGCGCTCGACGAGTTGGAGGAGGCGCGGGCCGTGTGGCTCGCGTACGAGAAGAGTTTCGCGGAGCGGCGCAGGCGCGAGAAGCACGACGGGCTGCGGCGGCCCGGGTCGATCGACGACTGGCACCGGCGCACCTGGGGCGGCAACGGCATCGCCCGGTGCGACAACCCGAGGGTGCATCCGTCGGATCCGCTGGGTGAGGTGCTGCGCCGGCTGATCGCCGCCCTGGGTGCGGCGCCCGCGGCGGCCTGTCCGGTGTGCGCGGGCCGCCGGATCGTGTGGCGGCAGGATCTTCACAACGAGCCGTGGTTCGGACCGGTGTGCACGGGGTGCGGGGTCGTGGTCCCCCAACCGGTGCTGACGAACGACGCGCTGCGAGCCGCCAAGCGGGTGCGGGGCTGGGAACTGGCCTCGGTGGCATAGCGCGATGCGCGCGGGGGCCGGTCCTCGGCCGTGGAGCCGCGGGCCCCCGCGCCGCGGTGGCGCCCCGCGCTGTCGGTCGCGGCCTGGCGCCGTCGGTCGCGGCCTGCGTCTTCGGTCGCGGCCTGACGCCGGCCGCGGGTGCGGGTGCGGGTGCGGGTGCGGGCCGCAACGCTACCAGCGCGAAATCCGGTGGCCCATCGGGTTTCCGCGCGGACACAGTGGGGCGCGATGTGAGACACGACCGAGGAGCCCGACCATGTCCACGCTGCGCGTCACCGCCGAGCCGCTGACGATCCATGAGCATCCCCGAGCCGACGCCCTCGAGCTGGCCCAGGTGGGCCTCTATCGCGCCGTGGTCGCCAAGGGTGCCTACCGCAGTGGGGACTTCGCGGTCTACATCCCGGAGCAGTCCGTGCTGCCGGCCACGCTGGTCGACGAGCTCGGGCTGACCGGGCGGCTGGCCGGGAAGGCTTCGGACCGAGTCAAGGCGGTGCGGCTGCGCGGCGAGCTGTCGCAGGGGATCGTGTGCCGGCCGAGGGCGCTCGACGGCACCGACCTGGAGCGCGCTGCCGCCGACGGCACCGACTTCGCCGCGCTCCTGGGCATCACGAAGTGGTCGCCGCCGATCCCGCCCACGATGAGCGGTGACGTGGAGTCCGCGGCCGATCTGCTGCCCTGGGTCGACATCGAGAACCTGCAGCGCTATCCGGACATCTTCGAGCCGGGCGAGCCGGTCGTCCTGACGGAGAAGCTCCACGGGACGGCCTGCCTGGTGACGTACGTCGCCGACGAGGCGGGTGCCCCTGCCGTGCCCGGCGAGCCGCGGGGGAAGGTGCTGGTGTCGTCGAAGGGGTTCGGCGCGAAGGGCCTGGCGCTGAAGGAGGATCCGCGCAATCTGTACTGGCGCGCTGTGCACGGCCACGCGGTGGCGGAGGTCGCCGCGCGGCTCGCCGCGAAGCTGGGGGCGCGCCGGGTCGGCATCTTCGGTGAGGTGTTCGGGGCGGGGGTGCAGGACCTGTCGTACGGTGCCGACGCCCGTTCCACGAAGCTCGGTTACGCGGTGTTCGACGTGTCGGCCGAGATCGACGGCCAGGTCCGCTGGCTGGACGCGGTGGAGCTGCTCGACGGCGAACTGCCCCTGGTTCCACGGCTGTACGAGGGCCCCTTCTCGCTGGAGAAGGTCCTGGAGCTCGCGAGCGGCCGGGAAACCGTCTCGGGCCGGGACCTGCATCTGCGCGAGGGCCTCGTCATACGGTCCGCGACCGGGCGCTACAGCCCGGTGGTGGGCGGCCGGGCGATGGCCAAGGCCGTCAGCCCGGCGTATCTGACCCGCAAGGGCGGCACCGAGTACGAGTGACCGTCCGGCGCCTGGTGGCCCGTCACGGGGGTGCGGGCCACCAGGCGTTCCGGCGTCGCCGGGCCACCGGCGTGTGCGCGGGGCCCACCCGGCCGGCCGCCCGGCCCACGGTCGGCGCAATCGGCCGTACGGACCACTTCACCGGCCGAGACTCGGCCCGTGAAGCCGAAACGAGATTCGCTCCTGACCTCGGTGATGGTGGCGCTCACCATGACGACGGGAATGGTCGAGGCGGTCAGCTTCCTCGTGCTGGGGCCGGTCTTCACCGCTGTGCAGACGGGCAACATGCTGCTGATGGGTTTCGCGCTCGCCGGAGTCACCGGCCTGTCCGTGGCCCCGTGTCTCGCCTCGCTGGTGGGGTTCACCGTGGGTACCGTGCTCGCCTCCCGGTACGAGTCGCGCGCACAGGTGCGCGGCCGCCGGTGGTTCAGGGAGGCGCTGGTCGTCGAGGCCGCGCTGCTGGCCACCGCCGCGGTGGCCGCGTGGCAGATCGAATCGCGCGGTGAGTCGCTCACCGACCGGCACTACATGGTGGCCGCGCTGGTCGCGCTGGCCATGGGGGTCCGGAACGTCTCCACGCTGCGGGCGGGGGTGCCGGGTATGCCCACCACGGTCACCACCCGGGCGTTCACCGCCCTGATCGGCGGCTCCCCCCTCGCCCTCGACAGCCATATCGCGCCCGGTGCGCGCAACGAGATCCGGCGCGCCGCCTCGGTGGCGGCAATGTTCACGGGCGGTCTGCTCGGCGCCTGGATGATCCGGGACGAGCGTCTCGATCCGGCCGTGGTGCTGCTGGTGATCGCGGCGCTGGTGGTGATCGTCGCGATCGGCGCCACCTTCCTGCCCCGTGAGTCCGTGGCCGAATAGCCGCCGGCCCGGCAGGAGCCGGCCGGATGCGTTGACAGACGCCGCCGCCCCGACCATGCTAAGCAGTCGCTTAGACACACACGGACCGGGTGAGAGGCAGGGAACAGGGACATGGCCGAGCCGAGGATCTTCACGTCCGCCGAGGAACTGACCGCCGGAGTCGGCGAACAACTGGGCCACAGCGACTGGCTGGAGATCGAGCAGAAGCGCATCGACCTCTTCGCCGAGGCGACCGGCGACCACCAGTGGATCCACGTGGACCCCGAGCGCGCCGCGGCCGGGCCCTTCGGGAGGACCATCGCGCACGGCTATCTCACGCTGTCGCTGCTCCCGACGCTCGTCCCGCAGATCATGCGGGTCGAGGGCATGAAGATGGGCATCAACTACGGAACCAACAAGGTCCGTTTCCCCGCCCCCGTCCCGGTCGGCTCGCGGCTGCGCGCGACCGCCGTCCTCAAGAGCGTCGAGGAGGCGGGCGGCGGCGTGCAGGTGACGGCCCTGGTGACCGTGGAGCGCGAGGGCGGCGACAAGCCGGTGTGCGTGGCCGAGTCGGTCTCCCGCTACTTCTTCTGAGCCCGACGGCCCTACGCGCGCGCGGAGACCATCCGCAGGACGAGGTCGGCGTAGAGCTCGCCGACCTCTTCCGGCGTCCGGTGACCCCGGACGTTGAACCAGCGCGCCACGTCGATGCAGAGCGACAGCACGGCCAGCGTGGTGCCCGGCACATCGGGGACGTCGAACTCCCCGGTCTCCACACCGTCGCACAGGATCTCGCGCACGACGGCGTCGCTGCGGCGGCGCAGCTCCACGATCTCGGTGCGGTGCTCCTCGGAGAGCGCGTCGATCTCGTACTGCACCACCCGCGCGGTGTCGTGCCGGCGGGCGTGCCAGCCGACGAAGGAGCTCACCGCCTCGGCGAGCCGCTCGCTGGGCGTGCCACCGCCGTCAGAGGCCGCCGACAGGACCTCCAGCGCCCGGTCGTGCCCGATCCGGCTGATCCGGTGGAGCAGCTCTTCCTTGGTCTTGTAGTGGATGTAGAGCGCGGCGGGGCTCATCCCCGCGCGGCCCGCGATGTCCCGTGTCGTGGTCGCGTGGTAGCCACGTTCGGCGAAGGCCTCCACGGCGGCGACGAGGAGCTTCCGCGCGGCCTCGGGTGCGACTTCACCCCAGGGCATGTCCTCGCTCGTCGTGTCCTGCGCCGCAGTCATGGCTCGCCCCTTCCGCCCGCCGTCCCGGTGAGTGCGGGACGAACACCATACCCCGAAGCTGAGCAAGCGCTTAGAACGCGGTCGGGGCTTCTTGTGCGGGCCCGGAATCGGGGCCGCCGGTCAGAAGGCCGAGACTCCGGTCAGGGCCCGGCCGATGATCAGCTTCTGGATCTGGCTGGTGCCCTCGTACAGGGTCATCACCCGTGCGTCGCGGAGCAGTTTGCCCACCGGGTACTCGTCGATGTAGCCGTAGCCGCCGAAGACCTGGAGCGCGTTGTTCGCCGCGCGGACGGCCGCCTCGGAGGCGAAGAGCTTCGCCTTGGACGCGGCGGTGGCGAAGTCCTCCCCTCGGTCGACGAGATCGGCGACCCGCCAGGTCAGCAGCCGCGCCGCGTCCACGTCCACGGCGGTGTCACTGATCAGCTCCTGGACCAGCTGGTACGAGGCGATCCGCTTGCCGAACTGCTCACGCTCGCCGGCGTAGCCGACGGCGGCCTCGAGCGCGGCCCGGGCGATGCCGACACAGCCCGCGGCGACCGACATCCGGCCCTTGGCGAGCGCGGACATGGCGATCGAGAAGCCCTTGCCCTCCGGGCCGAGCAGAGCGCCGGCCGGCACCCGGACGTCCTCGAGGACCAGCTCGGCGGTGGCCTGGCCGCGCAGGCCGAGCTTGCCGTGGATGGTGCGCCGGGTCAGGCCGGGGGTGTCGGCGGGTACGAGGAAGGCGGAGACGCCCCGGTGGCCGGGGGTGTCGTCGGTGCGGGCGAAGAGCAGCACGACATCGGCCCAGGTGCCGTTGGTGATGAACATCTTCGAGCCGTTGATCACGTAGTCGCCGCCGTCCCGCACGGCCCGGGTGGTCAGATTTCCCGCGTCGGAGCCGGTGCCGGGCTCGGTGAGACCGAAGCAGCCGAGGGCCTCGCCCGCCGTCAGCCGCGGCAGCCACCGCCGCTTCTGCTCCTCGCCGCCCCAGGCCGCGATCGTCTTGGCGACGAGGCCGAGGGAGACCGAGACGATGCCGCGGACCGATGAGTCGCCGCGTCCGAGCTCCTCCGTGACCAGGCAGTACGCGAGATGGTCGCCGCCCGAGCCGCCGTACTCCTCGTCGATGGTGAGCCCGAGGAAGCCGACCGAGCCCAGCTTCTTCACGATCGATCTGTCGACGCTCTCGGACCGGTCCCAGTCGACGGCATGCGGGCTGATCTCGCGCTCGACGAAGTCGCGCGCGAGATCGCGGACGGCCTGCTGCTCCCCGCTCAGTTCCAGGTTCACCACGGACCATCCCGCCTTTAACTATCACTGCTAGTTTCTGTTCGGCAGGGCCTACTATGTGCCGCATGGCCCGACCGCGCAAGCCCCTCCTCAGCCGCGACCGCATCGTCGGGACGGCGAGCGCGCTCGTGGACGCGGAGGGCCTGGACGCGGTCTCCACCCGCCGGCTCGCCGCCGAACTGGGCGTGAGCGGCCCGTCCCTCTACAACCACTTCCGCAACAAGGACGAGATCCTGGACGCCGTGGCCGACGCGGTCAGCGCCAAGGTCGATCTGTCGATGTTCGACGAGACGGACGGCCGCGACTGGCGCACCGCGCTCCACGACTGGGCGCTCTCCTACCGCGCGGCCCTCACCGACCACCCCAACGTCGTCCCCGTCCTCGCCCGCGGCCCCGGCCGCCGCCCGGCCGGCCTCAAGGTCGCCGACGCCGTCTTCGGCGCCATGGTCCGCGCCGGCTGGCCCCCCGCCCAGGCCACCCATATCGGCGCCCTGATGCGCTACTTCATCACCGGCTCGGCCCTCGGCTCCTTCGCCCGCGGCTTCGTCGACGACGAGACCGCCTACGACCCGGCCGACTACCCGCACCTCGGTCAGGCCCATCTCCTCGCCGACCGGCAGCGGCAGGTCGACGACGGTGCCTTCGAGACGGGGCTGCGGGCGCTGCTGGACGGACTTGCGGTGCGGTACGAGGCGGGGGCGCGGGGCGCGCGGGCGCCGAAGGGCCCGGCGGACGGTCCGTAGCGCCGGCGCGGGCTGCGGACCCGATGCGGGAGGGGCGGGTACGGGCCGGTGGATATTGCGGTGGGCACGCAAGCGCCGGCGGCGTACGGTCGCGGCATGACATCGACCCAGTGGCGCGCCTTCGCCGCGGCCGCGACCACCGTCGTCCTCTGGGCCTCGGCCTTCGTCTCCATCCGCAGCGCCGGTGCGGAGTACTCACCCGGTGCGCTCGCCCTCGGCCGGCTCCTCGCCGGGGTCCTCGTGCTGGGCGTGATCTGTGCCGTACGCAGGGAGGGACCGCCGCCGAGGGCCGCCTGGCCCGGGATCGCGATATCCGGACTGCTCTGGTTCGGGCTGTACATGGTGGTCCTGAACTGGGGCGAGCAGAAGGTCGACGCGGGCACGGCGGCGCTGGTCGTCAACGTCGGGCCGCTGGTGATGGCGCTGCTCGCCGGATGGCTGCTGAAGGAGGGGCTGTCGCCGCGGCTGCTGGCGGGGATGGGCGTGTCCTTCGCGGGTGCGGTGGTCGTCGGCCTGTCGATGTCCGGCGAGGGTTCGGCGTCGGTGCTGGGGGTGCTGCTGTGCCTGCTGGCCGCCGTGTCGTACGCGGGCGGTGTCGTCGCCCAGAAGCCCGCGCTGCGGCACGCGTCCGCGCTGCAGGTGACGACCTGGGGCTGTGCGATCGGAGCGGTGGCCTGCCTGCCGTTCGCCGGGGTGCTGGTGCGCGAGGCCGCGGAAGCGCCCGTGTCGGCGACGCTCAACATGGTGTATCTGGGCGTGTTCCCGACCGCGTTGGCGTTCACGACGTGGGCGTACGCCCTGGCCCGTACCACCGCGGGGAAGATGGGCGCGACCACCTACGCGGTGCCGGCGATCGTGGTGCTCATGTCGTGGCTCCTGCTCGACGAGGTGCCGGGCTGGCTCACGATGCTCGGCGGCGCGATCTGCCTCGCGGGCGTGGCCGTGTCGCGTTCGAGGTCCCGCACGCCGGCCCGGGAGGACCGGACCGGCGTGACGGACGCCGCGGGGGACCGGGCCGACGACGGCGTCAGGCCCGCGCAGCCGCGCGCTTCGCGAGAACCCTGATCGACACGAGCGCGATGACGGCGAGACCGATGATGTAGGCGGAGACGGCCATCGAGGTTCCGGTCGCCTCCAGCAGGAGCACCATCATGAACGGGGCCAGGCCGCCGCCGAACACCGCGGCGATCTGGTAGCCGAGCGAGGCGCCGGTGTACCGCATCTCGGCGGTGAACAGCTCGGCGAACAGCGCGGCCTGCGGCCCGTACATGATGCTGAGGAAGCAGCTGGTGACGAAGGTGCCGACGGCCAGCCACAGCAGCGACTTGGTGTCGATGAGCAGGAACAGCGGGACCGCCCAGACCAGCAGGCCGACCGCGCCCGCCGCGTATATCCGCAGCCGTCCGATGCGGTCGGAGAGTGCGGCGGCGGCGGGTATGAGCGCGAGCTGGGTGAGGCTCACACAGAGCGAGACCATGAGCACCGCGTCGCGCTCCATGCCGAGTTCACGGGTCGAGTAGTCCAGTACGCCGGTGATGATGATGTAGAAGGTGGCGGTGTTCACGGCGAAGGAGCCGCCGGCGAGGAACACCGTGCCGAGGTGCTTGCGGAGGATCGTCCGCAGCGGGGAGCGCGGCTCGCCCTTCTCCTGCTCGGCAAGGGCCTGTTCGGCCTCGCGGAACTCGGGGGTCTCCTCGACGCGGGCGTGGATGTACCAGGCGAGACCGAGGACGAGGAAGCCGACCAGGAACGGCACCCGCCAGCCCCAGGACGCGAAGGCGGAGTCGTCGGTGAAGGCGCCGGCGGCGAGGAACACGGTGTTGGCGGTGACGACACCGATGGGCACGCCGAGCTGGACGAGGCTGCCGTACAGCCCGCGCTTGCCCTCCGGGGCGTACTCGGTGGCCATCAGCATCGCGCCGCCCCACTGGGCGCCCACCGCGATGCCCTGCATGACGCGGAGCAGCACGAGCAGCAGCGGCGCGGCGATGCCGATCGTCTCGTACGTCGGCAGGAGGCCGATGCCGGTGGTGGCGAGGCCCATCAGGGTGAGGGCGAGGACGAGCATCGGCTTGCGTCCGCGCTTGTCGCCGAGGTGGCCCGCGATGATGCCGCCCACGGGACGGGCGAGGAAGCCGACCGCGAAGGTCGCGAAGGCGGCGAGCACTCCGGCCGAGGGGCTGCCCGCGGGGAAGTAGAGATCACCGAGGACGAGTGCGGCGGCGATGCCGAAGACGAAGTAGTCGTACCACTCGACGGCGGAGGCGAGCGCGGCGGCGGTGGCCACGCGGCGACGGTGCCGGTCGGTGGGAGCGGTCACCTGCGGCTTGCCGGCGCGCGGGGAAGGGGGTGCCGTGTCCATGCGTGCACACTCCGATGGGTGCGGGGGACGAGGAGTGCGGGGACCGTACCGACCGGGTGGTATGACGGTCAACGGGTCGCGCAGCAGGAGTTTTTGCTCGATCATTACCCGCCAGTAGTACGCCGGCCGCGCGAGGGCGGGCGCCGTGACATTCTCGCACCCGCCCGCGACCGCGGCCTGCCGGCAGCAGGACATCAGGCCGGGCTTCGAGGTCGCGTTCTTACAGGTCAGCGGCGGTGGACGGCATATCGACGGGCCGACGGCCGCGCTGGAGAGCGGCGACGCGTTCGCGGTCGAGCACGCATCGGGCCCGACGCGGGCCGGCGAACCCGGGTCGCGTGCGTTCCGCGGCCGGTCGCCGTGACGACCACCCGGTGGCGGCCTTCGACGGCGCGTGCCGCCTCGTCCACGACGAGGCCGGACCGGCGCCGGCGACGCCTGGGCATGCGGGAATCGCCGTTCGTGCCGCTGACGGCCGCGCCGGTCCCTGCGGGGAGGCCCCCTACGCGGCGGACCCCTGCCGGGAGGCACTCCCCTACCGAAAGACCCCTGCCGAGAGGCTCACCCCTCCCGAAAGACCCTGCCGGGAGGCCCCCCTCCCGGAAGACCCCGTCAGCGGGCCGTCAGAAGACCACCAGCGCCCTGCCGCCCTTGCCCGCGAGCATGGCCTCGAAGGCCGCCGGGATGCCGTCGAGTCCGATCCGCCCGGTGATGAGGGCGCTCAGGTCCAGCCGCCCCGCGCGGATGTGTTCCGCGAGCACCGGCAGGTCCCTGGCCGGGTCGGAGTTGCCGTAGACACAGCCCGAGAGCGTCCGGCCCCAGTGGAACAGCTCCAGGGCGTTGAACGTGACCTGCTGGTCCTTGCCGCCGATCCCGACGACCGTCGTGCGGCCGCCGCGGCGCGTCGACTCCCAGGCCGCACGGATCGTCTCGGCGCGGCCGACGCATTCGACGGCCACGTCCGCACCCTGACCGCCGGTCAGCTTGCGGATCTCCTTCGGGGTGATGGCGGAGGCGACGACGTACTCGGTGGCCCCGGCACGGCGGGCCAGCTCCTCCTTCTCCGGTGACACGTCGACGGCGATGACCGTCGACGCCCCGGCGATCCTGGCCGACTGAAGGGTCGCGAGGCCGACACCGCCGGCGCCGAAGACCACGACCGACTCGCCCTCACGGACCCGGGCCGAGTGGTGGACGGCGCCGAAGCCGGTGAGGACCGCGCAGCCGAGCAGCGCGGCGTCGGTGAGCGGAACGCCGTCCGGAAGCGGAAGAACGCAGTTGGCCGCCACGACGGTCTCCTCGGCGAACGCCGCGACGTTGAGGCCGGGGTGCAGCTCGGTCCCGTCCTCGGCGACCGCGTGGATGCGGCCGGCGCCCTTGAGGGCGGAGGAGCAGAGCCAGACCTCGCCGATCGTGCAGTGGTGGCACGTACCGCAGGACGGGGCCCAGTTGAGTACCACGCGGTCGCCCGGGGCGACCTGGGTGACGCCGTCACCGACGGAAACAACCGTGCCCGCGCCCTCGTGGCCGAGGACGGCGGGTACCGGCACCTGCATCGTGCCGTTGGACAGGGACAGATCGGAGTGACAGACCCCGGCGGCGGCGAGGCGGACCCTCACCTGGCCGGGACCCGGCTCGGGAAGCTCGATGCCGGTGATCTCCAGCGGAGCACCTACGGCGGGCAGGACGGCGGCACGGACCACGGTGGTTGTCTCCCGGTTTGCCGATGCGGAGATCGGAGCTCGGAGTACGGAGTACGGAGTGAGGGGTTCAGGCGGGGGCGGGGCGGGGCGGGGGCTCAGAACTGCAGTGACTTGGTGTGCAGATACTCGGCGAGGCCGTGGGAGCCCAGTTCACGGCCCACTCCGGACTGTTTGTAACCGCCGAACGGGGCCAGCGGATTGAAGCGGCCGCCGTTGATGTCGACCTGTCCGGTGTCCATGCGGCGGGCGAAGGCCACGGCCTCGTCCCGGGGACCCCACACGGCGCCCGCGAGCCCGTAGACCGTGCCGTTGGCGATCCGCAGGGCGTCGTCCTCGTCCTCGTACCTCAGGATCGAGACGACCGGGCCGAAGATCTCCTCCTGGGCGATGGTCATCTCCGCGGTGACGTCGGCGAAGACGGTCGGTGCGACGTAGTAGCCCGTCTCGCGCGGGGCCTCGGGGCCGCCGGCGACGAGGCGGGCGCCCTCGGCGACGCCCTGTTCGATGTAGCCGCGGACGCGCTGCTGCTGGCGGGCGTTGACGAGCGGTCCGAGACGGTCGCCGGGCGTGTACTTGGCGACGGCCTCGGCGGCCAGGGCCACGGCTTCGTCGTACTGGTCCGTGTGCACCAGCATCCGGGTCCAGGCGCTGCACGTCTGGCCGGAGTTGGCCATCACGTTGGCGATGCCGACGGCGACGGCGCGGGCGAGGTCGGCGCCCGGCAGGATGACGTTGGCGGACTTGCCGCCGAGCTCCAGGGCGACGCGCTTGACCGCTCCGCCCGCGGTCGCGCCGATCCGCCGGCCGACGGCGGTGGAGCCGGTGAAGGAGACCAGGTCCACGTCCGGGTGCTCGGCGAGGGCCTGGCCGGCGACGGGGCCGAGACCGGTCACGAGGTTGAACACCCCGGCCGGAAGCCCCGCTTCGTCGACGGCCTCGGCGAAGAGCTGTGCGGTGAGCGGGGTGTCCTCGGCGGGCTTCAGCACGACGGTGCAGCCGGCGGCGAGCGCGGGGGCGACCTTGGCGACGATCTGGTGGAGCGGATAGTTCCAGGGCGTGATCGCGCCGACGACGCCGACGGGTTCGTGAAGGACGGTGGAGTTGCCGACCTCCTCCTCGAAGGCATACGTGGCGGCCAGCTCGGCGTACGAGCCGGCGACGAGGAGCGGCAGGCCCGCGTGGACGGTCGCGGCGAGCTTCGGCGGGGCGCCGAGTTCGGTGGTGACGGTCTCGGCGATCTCTCCCTGGCGGGCGGCGAGGACGTCCCGGAGCGCGGCGAGGCGTGCGGCGCGGTCGGCGGGCGCGGTGGCGGCCCAGCCGGGGAAGGCCGCGCGGGCGGCTCGTACGGCGGCGTCGACGTCGTCCGGGGTGCCGGCGGGGACGTGGGCCATGATCTGCTCGTCCGCGGGATTCACCACCGCGATGGTGTCGGCGGTGGCGGCGGGGCGCCACGTGCCGCCGATGTACATCCCGTCGTGGGCCTTCATCCGCGAGTCTCCTTCGGGCGTGGCGGGGTCCGTCCACGCTCCAAACTAGCGGTGTTAGTTTTTGGGCGCCAGGGTGGGCGGGGGCGGAGGGTGTGATTCTCCCCCCACCCCGCCCAGCCGTGACCGGGCCGCTCGGCGGTCAGGGCGGTGCCCGTGGCCGGCAGGTCAGGCCGGGGTCTGGCCCAGGGCCGACGGGGGTGCCTGCATCTGGCGGGCGACCGGCGGGGAGATGGACGCGACCTGGGCGCGGGTGCGGTCCACCTGCTGGGCCGCGGGGATCGCCGCCTGGGCGGGCTGGGGTTTGTCCTCGGGGGACTTCGCCACCGAGGACCAGGTACGCAGCCGGTGGCTGGCCGCCTCGTCGAGGCTCACCGGCTCCCCCCGCTGCTCCGCCAGCCGGCTGGCCTCGCGGCCCAGCGCGGCCACGTCGTCCCAGCGGAGCCTCAGCACCACGGACAGTTCGGCCCCACCGTCCGGGAGGCCCTTCATGATCGGCCCGTCACCATCGCTCATTGCCGCTCCTGTCGTTGAGGCAGACGCTTTCCCGGGTGCCCGGTAGTACGTACCGTTCGGCCGCCGTGTTCAGCGTCGCGTCCGGCCCGTAGCCCCAGCCCCGCCGCCGCGACGAGGAGCAGTCCCAGCATCACGAACGGCGCGGCCGTGCCCGCGAATCCCGCGACCAGACCGGCGGAGGCGGGAGCCGCGACCTGGCCGAGGCGGTTGCCGGTGAGGCGCAGTGCGAGCGCGGTGGAGCGGGCACCGGCCGGGGCGGCGCGCACGACGGTCGTCATGGACAGCGGCTGGCCGACGCCGAGGCAGAAGCCGAGTACCGCGAGCATCGCGGCGAGCGCCCACACCGGAACGGGCAGCGCCAGGCCCGCGCACAACAGCCCGGCGAGCAGGCAGGTCACGGTGAGCAGGACCGTGCGGCCCATGATCCGGATCATCGGGGTCATGACCAGCCGGCAGGCGATCGTCGCGGCCGCCCGCAGACTCAGCAGCAGCCCGACGACGGACGGGGCGATGCCCCGGTGCTCGCCGATCACCGGGAGGTAGGCGGTCAGGATGTCGGTCGCCGACAGCACGGCCAGGCTGATGACGATTCCGGCGGGTACACCCCGCGTCCGCAGGATGCGGTGCAACGGCACCGAGGTGCGCGCCGTACGGCGAACGCCGGCCGTGCGGTGCTCGATCCGCCACAGCGAGGTGGCGGCGGCCGCCGCCACCGTCGCGGAGACGAGCAGGGCCAGTGCGCTCGTCCGGGCCATGTCGGTGCCGATCAGCGCCCCTGCGGCGATCGGGCCGACGAGCTGGCCGAGCGAGGCGCCGATCGTGAAGTGGCCGAAGTTACGGTCCTGTTCGTCGGGCGCGGACTGCCGGGCGACGATCGACTGGGCGCCGATCACGAAGCACAGATGACCGAGGCCCATGACGCCGCTCCAGGCCGCCATGGCGGTCAGGGAACCGGCCAGGCCGCTCAGCGCGCAGCCACCGGAGATCAGCGCCACGCCCAGGGGCAGGAGCGGTGCGCACCGGCCGTGGTCGGTGCGGCGGCCCAGCGGTACGGCGGCGAACAGCGGGATCAGGGCGTACACCCCCGCGATGACACCGATCGCCCGCTCGTCGGCGCCGAGGGCGAGGGCCCGGTACGAGACGGCCGGGCGGGCCATCGACACCGCCCCCTGCGCGAAGCCGAAGGCGATGACGAGGCGCAGGAGCCAGCCGCGTCGCATCAGATGATGCCGAAGAGGATTCCGGCCCCGAGCACCACGAGGGAGGTGAGCGCGGCCCACTTCACCGTGAACCTGGTGTGGTCGCCGAACTCGACCTTGGCCATGCCGACGAGGACGTACACGGCGGGGACGAGCGGGCTGGACATGTGCAGCGCCTGGCCGGCGAGGGAGGCGCGGGCGATCTCCAGCGGGGAGACTCCGTGTGCCGCGCCGGCTTCGGCGAGGACGGGGAGGACGCCGAAGTAGAAGCCGTCGTTCGACATGAAGTAGGTGAGCGGGAGGCTCAGCAGACCGGTGACGAGCGCCATGTGGGGGCCCATGCCCGCGGGGATGGCGCCGACGAGCCAGTCGGCCATGTGCTTGACCATGCCGGTGCCGGTGAGGACTCCGGTGAAGACGGCGGCGGCGAAGACCATGCCCGAGACGTTGAGGACGTTGTCCGCGTGGGCGGCGAGACGGGCCTTCTGGTCGGCCATCTTCGGGAAGTTGACGGTGAGGGCGAGGGCGGCGCCGAGGAGGAACAGCACGGGGATCGGCAGCAGCTCCATGATCATCGAGGCGAGCAGGACGACGGTGAGCGAGGCGTTGAACCAGTACAGGCCCGGGCGCAGGGTCCCGCGCCTGGGGTCCAGGCCCTGGAAGCCCTCGTCGTCGCCGGAGTCCCCGCTGCCGGTGCCGGAGGTGGCGGTACCGGTACCGGCGGCGACGGTGCCGGAGGTGGCGGAACCCTCGACCCCGCTCGCGGCGGACGCCTGGTCCGTCGTCGTACGGTCGCCTGCGCCGCCCGCCTTCACCAGCACGGTCTCGGTCTCCGGCTCCAGCGCCTCGTCCAGCGTCAGATAGCCGATGCGCTTGCGCTCGCGGCGGCCGAGAACGTACGCGAGGACGAAGACGAAGAGCAGTCCGACGCCGAGCGCGGGGATCATCGGCACGAAGATGTCACCGGCGTCGAGCTTGAGCGCGGTCGCGGCACGGGCGGTCGGCCCGCCCCACGGCAGGGTGTTCATCACTCCGTTCGCGGTGGCGGCGACGCCGGTCATCACCACGAGGCTCATCCCGAGGCGCTTGTAGAGCGGGTACATCGCCGAGACGGTGATCATGAACGTGGTGGAGCCGTCGCCGTCCAGCGACACGATCGCGGCGAGCAGGGCCGTGCCGACCACGACACGCATCGGGTCCGCCTTGCAGAAGCGCAGGATGCCCCGCACGATCGGGTCGAACAGGCCGACGTCGATCATCACGCCGAAGTAGACGATGGCGAACATCAGCATCGCCGCGGTGGGCGCGAGGTTGCCGACCCCTTCCAGGACGTAGTCCCCGAGCTTCGCACCCTGTCCGACGATGACGCAGAAGAGCGCGGGGATCAGAACGAGCGCCGCGATCGGCGACATCTTCTTCATCATGATCAGGACCAGGAAGGTCGCGATCATGGCGAAGCCGAGGATTGTCAGCATGGGGGGCACCTCACGTTCATCCTTGAACTCCCACCGGAGCCGGCGGTCCGGATGACGTTAGGTGCCGTTCTTCCGCGTTAACAAGACGTTGACGTGTGAGCAATAAGCGCAAAACCCCAGGTCATCGGGCAGGGGCCAGCTCCACGGCGAAGCCGTTGAGGACGGCCGTGCCGGACAGCGGGTCGAGCAGCGAGCCGTCGAGCAGCTGGTTGACGTTGACCCCCGGGCGAGCCGCCGCCACCGACATCCGGGTGCCGGCGCGGTCGTGGCCCCAGCCGTGCGGCAGGCTCACCACTCCCGTGCGTACGTCGTCGGTGATCTCGACGGGGACCTCCAGCTCTCCTCCGGCCGCCTTGATCCGGGCGGTGGCCCCGTCGTCGAGTCCGAGGCGGGCCGCGTCGGCCGGGTGGACCTGGAGGGTGCAGCGGTTGGAACCGCCGTTGAGGGTGGCGACGTTGTGCATCCAGCTGTTGTTGGAGCGCAGATGACGGCGGCCGACCAGGACGAGCCGGTCGTCCCGCACCCCCAGGGCGCGCCGCAGTCGCGGCAGATCGGCGGCGATGGGCGCGGGCAGCAGGTCGACGCGTCCGCTGCGGGTCCTGAGGACCTGGGACAGCCGGGGCCGCAGCGGGCCGAGGTCGATGCCGTGCGGCTGCGCGAGCAGGTCGTCGAGGGTGAGGCCGTACGGGCCGAGGCGCAGCATCATGTCAAGCCTCCGCTCGGGGCCGCTGCGGCCGCCCAGCCCGGCTGCGAGCTCCTCGGGGTCCTGGCCATGGACCGGCGAGTGGGGGTCTGCGACGGCCTTGGCGAGTGAGCCCGCGACGACCATGTCGTCGACGGCCGACGGGTCGGCCCCGTGCATCCCGCTCACGGCGAGGATCAGCCGGGCGTGGATCTCGCACTCGTCCATCGCGCCGGCGTCGAGGGGAACGGCGGCGGGCGTGTAGCGGACCTGGTTGCGGACGGCGAGGGCGTTGAAGGCGAAGTCGAAGTGCGCGCTGCGGGACGGCGGCGGCGGGGGCAGCACGACGTCGGCGTGGCGCGAGGTCTCGTTCAGATACGGGTCGATGCTGACCATGAGGTCGAGTCCGGGCAGCGCGCGGTCGAGGCGGTCGCCGTCGGGTGCGGAGAGCACGGGGTTGGCGGCGATCGCGATCACCGCGCGGATGCGGCCTTCGCCGGGTGTCTCGATCTCCTCGGCGAGCACGGTGATCGGCAGTTCTCCCTTGGCCTCGGGGTGGCCGGCGACCCTGCTGCTCCAGCGGCCCAGTGCGAATCCCTTGCCGGGGACGGCCGGCAGGCCGGCGGGCCGGGGTGCCCGGTCGTGGGCGGCGAGCGGGAACAGGACACCGCCGGGCCGGTCGAGGTTGCCGGTCAGGATGTTGAGGACGTCCACGAGCCAGCTGGCGAGGGTGCCGTGCTCGACGGTGCAGCTGCCGATGCGGCCGTAGACGGCGGCGGTCGGGGCGGCGGCGAGCTCGCGCGCGATCGTCCGGATCGCCCCGGCGTCCATGTCGCACGCCTCGGCGACCGCCTCGGGAGTGAACGCCCTTACGGCCTCCCGGACTTCGTCGACGCCCTCGACCTGCGCGGCGAGCGCCCCGAGATCGGTGAGGTCCTCCTCGAACAGGACCTGGGCGAGGGCGGCCAGCAGAAGCGCGTCCGTGCCGGGGCGTATCGCGACATGGCGGTCGGCGAGCCGCGCGGTGCGGGTACGGCGCGGGTCGACGACGGTGAGATGGCCTCCGCGCCGGCGCAGTGCCTTGAGCTTGCCCGGGAAGTCGGGTGCGGTGCACAGGCTGCCGTTGGAGTCGAGCGGGTTGGCGCCGAGGAGCAGCAGATGGTCCGTACGGTCCAGGTCGGGTACGGGGATGGCGCCCGCGCTGCCGAAGAGCAGTCCGCTCGAGACGTGCTTGGGCATCTGGTCGAGGGTGCTGGCGGTGAAGAGGTTGCGGGTGCGCAACGTGGACAGCAGGACGGGCGGGTAGAGCCCGCCGGCCATGGTGTGGACGTTCGGGTTGCCGAGGACGACGCCGACGGCGTTCGGTCCGTACCGCTCGATCAGCGGGCGTATCCGGGTGGCGACGGCGTCGAAGGCCTCGTCCCAGGTGGCTTCGCGCAGTTCGCCGTGCTCGTCACGGACGAGGGGGGTCCGCAGCCGGTCGGGGTCGGAGTCCAGTTCCCCGAAGGAGGCGCCCTTCGGGCAGATGAATCCCCGGCTGAAGACGTCGTCGCGGTCCCCGCGGGCGCCGGTGACCTTCTCCCCCGTTCCGTCGCGTCCGATGGTGAGGGTCAGTCCGCAGGTGGCCTCGCACAGGGGGCAGATGCGCGGGGCCGTGCGGGTGGCGTCGGTTCCTGTCATGGAGCCCTCCCGGGGCGGCGGCAGCGGTGACGCGCGGGCGCCCCTGAGCATACCGACCGGTACGCATGCTGGGGAGGCCCTGGGGCGCCCCGGCGGTGAACCGCAGGGGCGCGCGACGTGTGTGGCAAGCGGCGGAACTCACCCGTCGAGGCCCGGAGGGGGATCAGTCCAGCACCCGGGCCAGATACGCGTACAGCAGCTCCCTCGTCTCGGCGATGATCCCCGCGTCGCCCGACGGGTCGACGCGGAAGGCCAGTTGCAGCAGCGCGTCCGTCGCCTCCACCGCGACGAGCGTGGTGCGGCGCAGCACCGGGTCCGCGCTGCGGCCGAGGTGTGCGGCGAGCAGGTCGGTGAGCCGGTCGGCGACCTCGTGGTTGGCGCCCGAGGCGGGTGCGGCCACCGGGATCCGGTAGCCGAAGTCGATCAGCGCGAAGCCGGGCACGGCCCGTTTCATGGCCAGGTACTCGTCGAGCACGGCGTCGACCGCGCCCCGCCAGTCCGCGGCCGGCATCCCGGCGATCCGCGCCCCGACGCGCTCGGCGTACCGGTCGAGGTTGCGCGCGGCGAGGGCCTCGGCCATGGCCCGCTTGTTGCCGAAGAAGCGGTAGACGGAGCCGATGGGCACCTCGGCGCGGGCCGCGACCGCGCGCGTGGACAGCCCTTCGTAGCCGGTCTCGTCGAGGAGCTGGGCGCAGGCGTCCAGGATCCGGGTCAGCCGCTCGGCGCTGCGCTGCTGTACGGGCGTACGGCGGAGGGAGTGACCTGAGGGCATCGCCCCATGATGCCGCCCCCGCGCGGCCGTGGGGTGTCGCCGGATGGCCGAGTGGTCCCGTTGACGGGGCCGCGCCGGAATCCTACTGTCGACCATAGGATTCCTTGGGACCGACGCATCGGGAGTGCGGATGAGCGGCATCGAGCAGGCACGGAAGACGGCCGAAGGGCTGGAGTACCTGTCGGGCTTCGGCAATGAACACAGCTCGGAGGCCGTCCCCGGCGCCCTGCCGTACGGGCGGAACTCCCCCCAGCGGGCCCCGCTCGGGCTGTACGCGGAGCAACTCAGCGGCACCGCGTTCACCGAGCCGCGCGCCCAGAACCGGCGCTCTTGGCTCTACCGGATCAGGCCCTCGGCCGCGCACCCGCCGTTCGTCCGCAGCGGCAACGGCGCCCTGCACACCGCTCCCTTCACCGAGACCGTGCCCGACCCGAACCGGCTCCGCTGGGATCCGCTGCCGGAGCCCGCGCCCGGCACCGACTGGCTGGCCGGTCTGTGGACCCTCGGCGGGAACGGGGACGCCACCCAGCGCACCGGCATGGCCGTGCACCTGTACCACGCCAACGCGTCCATGGAACGACGGGTGTTCAGCGACGCGGACGGCGAGCTGCTGATCGTGCCCGAGCGGGGCGGGCTGCTGCTCCGTACGGAGCTGGGGCTGCTGTGCGTCGGGCCCGGCGAGGTCGCGCTCGTGCCGCGCGGGGTGCGCTTCCGTGTCGAGCTGCTCGACGAGAGCGCCCGCGGCTACGTCTGCGAGAACTACGGGCAGGCCTTCCAGCTCCCGGACCTCGGGCCGATCGGCGCCAACGGGCTCGCCAACGCACGGGACTTCCGGGCACCGGTCGCGGCGTACGAGGACGTCGAGGGGCAGGTCGAGGTCGTCAACAAGTTCTGCGGCAATCTGTGGACCGCCACCTACGACCACTCCCCGCTCGATGTCGTCGCCTGGCACGGGAACCATGTGCCCTACGTCTACGACCTGCGGGCGTTCAACGTCCTCGGGACCATTTCCTACGACCACCCCGACCCGTCCATCTTCACCGTGCTGACGTCCCCCAGCGACACCCCGGGGCTGGCGGGCGTGGACTTCGTGGTGTTCGCCCCGCGCTGGCTGGTGGGCGAGGACACCTTCCGCCCGCCCTACTTCCACCGCAACGTGATGAGCGAGTACATGGGGCTCATCGAGGGCGCCTACGACGCCAAGACCGCCGGCAAGGGAGGCTTCGTCCCGGGCGGCGGGTCGCTGCACAACATGATGTCCGCGCACGGCCCCGACCGGGAGACGTTCGACAGGGCGAGCGCGGCCGAGCTGAAGCCGCAGAAGATCGACGACGGCCTGGCGTTCATGTTCGAGACGCGCTGGCCGGTGACCGCGACCGCCGAAGCGGCGAACGCGGACCACCTGCAGAGGGCGTACGACGACGTGTGGCAGGGTCTGGAGCGCCACTTCCGGTCCTGAGGCCGGATCTGATACGGAGTTGCCGTGACCGCCTTCGCCCCCGACTCGCTCGTCCTGAACCGCAAGCTGCCGCTCTGGTACCAGGTCTCGCAGTCGCTCCGCGCCTCCATACTGGGCCGCAGACCGCACGACCCGCTGCGGCTGCCGACGGAGGAGCAGCTCGCCGAGCACTACGGGGTGAGCGTGCTGACCATGCGGCAGGCGCTCAAGGAGCTGGAGACGGAAGGCCTGATCAGCCGGCACCGCCGGCGCGGCACCTTCATCGAACCGGGGGCGCGGCGGGGCGCGCCCAGGCGGCTGCTGGGCTCGATCGACGCGATCGTGGCCCAGCAGTCGGGCGAGCGGACGACGATCCTGGGGCACGCCACCGAGCCCGTGCCCGGCGGCCTCGCCGAGTACTTCCCCGACACGGACGAGGTCGTCACGTACCGGAGGCTGCGGTGCGACGGCGACAGCGGGGAGCCGACGAACTGGGCGGAGAACGCGGTACGGCCGGACGTCGCGGCGCGGCTGGAGGTCGCGGACCTGGAACGCTGGCCGATGACCAAGGTGTTGCGCGATGCCGTCGGGGTACGGATCAGCCGCATCACGGACACGGTGGAGGCGCGGCTCGCCGACCCGGAGACGGCGGAGCTGCTTCAGGTGCCCCTGCTGTCCCCGATCCTCCACTACACGGGTGTGACGTACGACGAGGAGGGGCGGGTGGTGGACGTGGCACGGATCCGGTACCGGGGTGACCGGTTCTCGTTCTCGGTGACCGTCGAGGCGCAGTGAGCGCCACCATGCTGCTGGACGACCTCATGCCCTGGTCCACCGGGCCGTTGCGGCTGGGCCGCGGCTGGGTGGTCGCCCCCGACGCCCGGACGCTCAGGTCACGTTGGGACACGCTGGTCGCGGCCACGGGCGAGGAGCGGGCGGCGCTGTTCGGGGAGACCCGGGCGCGGAGCCTGGACAGTTCGGTGGCCGCCCTGCCGGGGCAGGTGACCGGGACCGGGCGGTTCGCGAAGGAGCACGGGGACTGCCCGGAGCCGGTGCGGATCGCGCACGGGGCGTTCGACGAGCAGTGGATCGTCCCGGACCACCGGCTGGTGGACGTCGCCAGGCCGGAGTTGTGGCGGGTCGCCGACGGGCAGCAGCTCTTCGCCGTCGAACAGGGCCATGTGCCGGGAGCGGGCGGGCCCGCCGTACTGGTCAGCGGCGCGCTTCCCGAGGGGCGCTCGCCGGCCGGACGGCCCGGGCGGATACGCCCCCTGTACCGGCGGCCCGGCGGACGTGAACCCAATCTCGCGCCGGGCGTGCTGGAGGCCCTCCGGGACCGCTACGGCGCCGGCGTCGGGCCCGAGGACGTGCTCGCGTGGACTGCCGCCGCCGGCCGCTCCACCGCCAAGGGCTGTGTGGTGCCCTTCACCTCGGACCCCGCGGTCTGGGGGCGCGGCGTGGAGCTGGGGCGGCGCCTCGTCGGCATCCAGCTCAGAGGCGCCCGGGACGGCGAGCGGCCGAGGCTCCCCGGCGGCCGGCGGCCCTATGTGCGGGCCGCGCTCCCGGCACGGCCGAAGGCGATGGCGTACGACTCCGACGAGGAGGCGCTCCTCCTCGGCGAGGGACGGATCTCTCCGGTGCCGGCGGAGGCCTGGGACTTCCAGGTGGGCGGGGTGCGGGTGCTCGAGCACTGGTTCGAGCGGCGTACGACGGAGCCCGAGCCGGGCACGCTGGAGGCGATCCGGCCCGCCGTATGGCCCCAGGAGTGGACGTCGGAGCTGCTGGAGCTGATCACCGTTCTCGCGCTGCTGGCCCCGCTGGAGGACCGGCGGCCGGCGCTGGCCGAGGAGATCGACCGCACCGAGCCGGGCGACCTGCGCCTCGCGCCGGTGCCGGAGGCCGCCAGGCGGCCCGCCTCTGTGCTCGACCACCACGAGGAGGGCCCGGAGGGGCAGTTCGCGCTGCTCTAGGTCGAAACACCTGGGCGCGGGTGGCCGCCAGGACGACGCGAGCCCCGGCCGAACCGCCCGCGATGACACGGGGATGACAAAGGTGTCGTCTACACGATAGGTACGGCTGTCATGAGCCAGCCGCTGCCCCTCGAAGGCATCACCGTCGTCGCTGTCGAACAAGCCGTGTCGGCTCCGTTCGCCACCCGCCAGCTCGCCGACCTCGGCGCCCGTGTCATCAAGGTGGAGCGCCCCGACGGCGGGGACTTCGCCCGCGGCTACGACACCGCGGCCAACGGGCTCGCGTCACACTTCGTCTGGTGCAACCGCGGCAAGGAGTCCCTCGCCGTGGACCTCAAGGACCCGCGCGGCCTGGAGGTGGTGCGCCGGCTGATCGCGGACGCGGACGTCTTCGTGCAGAACCTGGCGCAGGGCGCCGCCGCCCGGCTCGGCCTGGACGCCGCCACGCTCTGCGCCGCGCATCCACGGCTGGTCGCGGTGGACATCTCCGGATACGGCGCGGACGGGCCGTACGCGCACAAGCGGGCGTACGACATGCTCGTCCAGTGCGAGGCGGGGCTGGTGTCCGTGACCGGCACCGCGGAGCAGCCGGTGAAGGCGGGCATTCCGGCGGCGGACGTCGCGGCGGCGATGTACGCCTTCTCCGGGGTGCTGGCGGCGCTGCTGCGGCGGGGCACGACCGGGCGCGGCGGGCCGGTGGAGATCTCGATGCTGGAGTCGCTCGCGGAGTGGATGGGGCATCCGCTGCACCACGGGATGCACGGGGGTGAGGCCCCGGCGCGTACGGGTGTGGCCCACGCGGTCATCTCGCCCTACGACGCGTATCCGACGGCGGACGGCGGCCAGGTGCTGCTCTCGGTGCAGAACGACCGTGAGTGGCAGCGGCTGGCCGAGCAGGTGCTGGGCCGCCCCGAGCTGGGCGCCGATCCGGCCTTCGCGACCAACAAGGCGCGCACGGCCAACCGCGGCAGGACGGACGCGGTGGTCGCGCAGGCGCTGGCCCGGCTGGACACCGGGCAGGCCGTGGCACGGCTGGAGGCGGCGGGCATCGCCTGCGCGCGGCTGAACACCGTCGCGGATCTGGCCGCCCACCCTCAGCTGGCGGCCCGCGACCGCTGGCGCGACGTCGCGTCGCCCGTGGGGCCGTTGCGGGCGATGATGCCGCCGATCACCTTCCCCGAAGGTCCGGAACCGCGCATGGGTGCGATCCCGGAGCTCGGCGAGCACACGGACGCGCTGCTGCGCGAGGCGGGGCTGACGCCGCAGCGGAGGACGCAACTGCACCGGGACGGGGTGGTGGTCACGCACCGCGTTCCCTCCGACCGCCCGGAGTGACCGTTTTATCCGTGCCCTTCACCACAGCGGAATGTTCCTCTACCGACAGGTAACCGACACGTCACTGTCCGCTTCGTACGCCTCTGAACTGCGACGATGCCGAGCCTGCCGACCCCGGCACAACCTGCCTCGCCGCGTCCGCCTTCCGGCGCACAACAGGCAAGTCAAGTGAACGCTGGATAAACTCCTCGTTTGCCGTGCGCGGAACCAGGACCCGAAGCGCACTCCGACCGACGGAGAGTGAGAGATGCGTATGAACGAGCCCCGCGCAGCGACCGCCGACGACGGGCGAGATATATGACCGTCGCCCCAGATCCCGCGGCCCTGCTGGACCCGCTGCTCGACGACACCCCCGCGCCGGCGCTCTTCGCCGCCGGGAGTGCCCACGCCGAACGCACCCTCCTCGACATCCTCGACGAGACCGCACACCGCCACCCGGACGCCCTCGCCGTCGACGACGGCATCGCGCCCCTCACGTACCGCTCCCTCCTGCGGGAGGTCGAAGCACTGCGGCAGCGTCTCGCCGACACGGGGATCGGCACCGGCGACCGGGTGGGCGTCCGCGTCCCGTCGGGAACCGCCGATCTGTACGTCTCGATCCTCGCCGTGCTCGCGGCGGGCGCCGCCTACGTACCCGTCGACGCCGAGGACCCCGACGAGCGCGCCGAACTCGTCTTCACCGAGGCCACGGTCGCCGCGGTGATCGGCGCGGACCGGACCCTCACGCCGGGCGCCACGCCCGGCGGCGTCACCGGACGCCGCCCCTCCCCCGACGACGACGCCTGGATCATCTTCACCTCCGGTTCCACCGGAAAGCCCAAGGGCGTCGCCGTCACGCACCGCAGTGCCGCCGCCTTCGTGGACGCGGAGGCCGGACTCTTCCTCGCGGACGCCCCGCTCGGGACGGGCGACCGGGTGCTCGCCGGGCTGTCCGTGGCCTTCGACGCCTCCTGCGAGGAGATGTGGCTGGCCTGGCGGCACGGCGCCTGTCTCGTGCCCGCGCCACGCTCCCTCGTACGCACCGGGCTCGACCTCGGGCCGTGGCTCGTCGACCAGCGCATCACCGTCGTCTCGACGGTCCCCACCCTCGCCGCGCTCTGGCCCGCCGACGCGCTCGACGCCGTACGGCTGCTGATCTTCGGCGGTGAGGCATGCCCGCCCGAGCTGGCCGAGCGCATGGCCGTCGCCGGCCGCGAGGTCTGGAACACCTACGGACCCACCGAAGCCACCGTCGTCGCCTGCGCGGCCCGGCTGGCCGGCGAGGGACCGGTCAGGATCGGTCTGCCGCTGGACGGCTGGGAGCTCGCCGTCGTGGACGCCCGAGGTGAGATCGTGGCCCTGGGCGAGACCGGTGAACTCGTCATCGGCGGCGTCGGCCTGGCCCGCTATCTGGACGCGGACAAGGACGCCGAGAAGTACGCGCCCCTGCCCGCGCTGGGCTGGGACCGCGCCTACCGCAGCGGCGACCTGGTCCGCGCGGACGCGGAGGGCCTCTTCTTCGTCGGCCGGGCCGACGAACAGATCAAACTCGGCGGCCGCCGGATCGAACTCGGGGAGATCGACGCCGCTCTGCAGGCCCTGCCCGGGGTCTCCGGCGCCGCGGCCGCGGTCCGTACGACAGGGGCCGGCCACCAGCTGCTGGTGGGGTACGTCGTCCCGGCCGCGTCGGCGTCCGAGGACGCCGACGGCGCCGCGTTCGACGTCGCCGACTCCCTCGCGCGGCTGCGCAAGGAACTGCCCGCCGCACTCGTGCCGGTCCTCGCGGTCGTGGACGATCTGCCGACCCGGACCTCCGGCAAGGTGGACCGGGCCGCCCTGCCGTGGCCGCTGCCCGGCACGGGCGAGGACACGGCCGGCGAAGGACCGGAGCTCACCGCGACCGAGGCCTGGCTCGCCGAACAGTGGGCCGAGCTGCTGGGCATGCCGGTCACGCGGCCCGACGCCGACTTCTTCGCGAACGGCGGCGGCAGTCTCGCCGCCGCGCAGCTCGTGTCCCGGATCCGGGAGCGGTACGCCACCGGGTCCGTCGGCGACATCTACCAGAACCCGGAGCTCGGTGCGCTGGCGCGCACGCTGGAGGCCGCCTCGACGGGCGGTACGAAGGCACGCGAGGTAGGGCCGGTGGCCCGCCGCACCAAGATCGTGCAGCTGCTGCTCATGCTGCCGCTGCTCACGGTCGCCGGGTTGCGCTGGAGCGTCGTCGCCGCCGCCGTCAACAACGTCCTCATGCTGCCCTGGGCCCCCACCGTCTCCTGGTGGTGGGTCGCGCTCGGCTGGCTGCTCGTCGTCAGCCCGCCCGGGCGGATCGTGATCGCGGCGGGCGGGGCGCGGCTGCTGCTGCGCGGCGTGCGCCCCGGCACCTACCCACGCGGCGGCCGCACTCATCTGCGCCTGTGGGCCGCCGAGCGGCTCGCCGAGCTCAGCGGCGCGACGGGCCTCGCCGGCGTCTGGCTCACGTACTACGCGCGGGCGCTCGGTGTGCAGCTCGGCGAGGGCGTCGATCTGCACGCCCTGCCCCCGGTGACCGGCATGCTGCGGCTCGGCAAGGGCGCGGCCGTCGAGCCGGAGGTGGATCTGTCCGGCCACTGGCTGGACGGCGACCGCGTGCACATCGGCACCGTACGGATCGGCGCGGGGGCCACGGTCGGCGCCCGCAGCACGCTCTTCCCCGGTGCCAGGATCGGCAAGCGCGCCGAGATCGCGCCCGGTTCGGGTGTGACCGGCGCGGTCCCGGCGGGCGAGCGCTGGTCGGGCGCACCCGCCACCCGCAAGGGCAAGGCCGGCCGCCGCCTCCCGGGCCGGCCGCCGCGCAGACGCCGCTGGACCGCCGTCTACTCGGTGACCTCGCTGGTCCTCGGGCTGCTTCCGGCGCTCGCGGCACTGCCCGGCCTCCTGGTGGTGGGCGCCTTCCTGCACGGCCGCACGGGCCTCGGCGAGGTGCTGACGGCCGCGCTGGCCGCCGTACCGCTTGCGACAGTCACCGCCGTGGTCGCGTACGCCCTGCTCGTCGTCGGCGGCGTACGCGCGCTGTCGATCGGCCTGCGCGAGGGCTACCACCCGGTCCACGGCCGGATCGCCTGGCAGGCCTGGGCCACCGAACGGCTGATGGACATGGCACGCGTGCATCTCTTCCCCCTGTACGCGAGCCTGTTCACTCCCGTGTGGCTGCGGGCGCTCGGGATGAAGGTCGGCCGAGGGGTCGAGGCGTCGACCGTGCTGGCCCTGCCCGCGATGACGACGGTCGGTGACGGCGCCTTCCTCGCCGACGACACGATGGTCGGCTCGTACGAGCTGGGCGGCGGCCTGCTCCACATCGCGGAGGCCCGGGTCGGCAAGCGGGCCTTCCTCGGCAACTCGGGGATGACGGCCGCGGGCCGCCGGGTGCCCAAGCGCGGTCTCGTCGGTGTGCTGTCGGCGGCGCCGAAGCGGGCGAAGGCGGGCTCCTCGTATCTGGGCATGCCGCCGATGAAGCTGCCCCGTGCGGTGGAGGAGACCGACCAGAGCCGCACCTTCGCCCCGCCGCTGCGGCTGAAGTGGGCGCGTGCGTGCGTCGAGCTGTGCCGGATCGTGCCGGTCATCTGCGGTGCGGCGCTCGCGGTGCTCGCGCTCGCGGGGTTCGGTCTGCTGGCCGGCCGCTTCGGCGCCGTGGTCGCGGTGCTGTGCGGCGGGCTGCTGCTCGCGGCCGGGGGTCTGGTGGCCTGTCTGGTCGCGATCGCGATGAAGTGGCTGCTGGTGGGCCGGTTCCGGGCGGTCGAGCATCCGCTGTGGTCGTCGTTCGTGTGGCGCAACGAGCTGGCCGACACCTTCGTGGAGGTGCTCGCCGTGCCGTGGCTGGTCGGCGCGACAGCGGGTACGCCGCTGATGAACCTGTGGCTGCGCGGTCTCGGTGCCCGGGTCGGGCGGGGTGCCTGGTGCGAGACGTACTGGCTGCCGGAGGCCGATCTCGTCACCATCGGCCGGGGCGCGAGTGTCAATCGCGGCTGTGTGGTGCAGACACACCTCTTCCACGACCGGATCATGCGCATGGACAATGTCGTCCTCGGAGCGGGTGCGACACTCGGTCCGCACGGCATCGTGCTGCCCGGCGCGGTGATCGGGGACCGGGCCACGGTCGGGCCGGCGTCACTGGTGATGCGCGGGGAGAGCGTGCCCGCGGACACCCGGTGGCTGGGCAACCCGATCGCGGCGTGGCGGCAGTGACCGCGGGTGCGGCCCACCGCACCCGCACCACCCCCGCACCGGCGACCGGGAACGTTCACGGCACGACGGCACGGCACGACGCCACGGCACAGCACGACGGCACAGCACAGGGCAAGACCGGAGGACGCACGACGGTGACGGATTCGTACCTGCCGCAGCACGGCGACAGCGGCTACCGCACGACGGAGTACGACCTGGAGCTGGACTATCTCCCGCACACCGGCCGGCTCGCCGGCCGGGCCAGGATCACCGGCGTCGCGGAGCGCGCGCTGTCCGAGGTCGCGCTCGACCTCGGACAGTTCCGCCTCACCAAGGTCCTCGTCGACGGCAGCCGCCCGGCCAAGTACACCCATCGCGGGGACAAGCTCCGGATACGCCCGGCGCGGCCGCTGCGCCCCGGCGCAGGCTTCACCCTGGAGGTGCGCTACACCGGTGTGCCGCACCCGGTGCGGACCCGTGACTGGGGCGACCTCGGCTGGGAGCAGTTGGAGGAGGGCGCGCTGGTGGCCTCGCAGCCGCACGGCGCCAGGTCCTGGTTCCCCTGCAACGACCGGCCCGACGACAAGGCCGTCTACCGGTTCGCGGTGACCGCGCCCTCGCCGTACACCGTCGTCGCGAACGGTGCCCTCGTCTCCCGTACGATCAGCGCCTCCACGACGACCTGGGTGTACGAGCAGTGCGCCCCGATGGCGACGTATCTGGCAACCGTCCAGATCGGCCCCTACGAGCTGGTCGACGTGCCGCACGCCGGCCCGGTGCCGCAGCCGGCCGCGGTCCCGCAGGCGCTGCTCGGCCGCTTCGAGCACGACTTCGCCCGTCAGCCGCAGATGATGACGGTCTTCCAGGACCTCTTCGGGCCCTACCCCTTCGACGACTACGCGGTGGTGGTCGTCGACGAGGAGCTGGACGTACCGGTCGAGGCACAGGGCCTGTCGATCTTCGGGGCCAACCACGTCGACGGACGGCGCGGAAGCGAGCGGCTGGTCGCGCACGAGCTGGCGCACCAGTGGTTCGGCAACAGCCTGACCGTCGCCGACTGGCGGCACATCTGGCTCAACGAGGGCTTCGCGAAGTACGCGGAGTGGCTGTGGTCCGAGATCTCCGGCGGGCCGTCGGCGGCGGGCATGGCGGCCACCTCGCGCGCCCGGCTCGCGATGATGCGGCAGGATCTGCGGGTCGCCGATCCGGGGCTGCGCCGGCTGTTCGACGACCGGGTCTACGAGCGGGGCGCACTGACGCTGCACGCGCTGCGTACGGAGATCGGGCACGCGGCCTTCGTCGGCCTGCTGCGGGAGTGGACCGCGACCCACCGGCACGGGGTGGTGACCACGGAGGAGTTCATCGCACTGGCCCGGCGGCACTCGGCACGGCCGCTGGACAAGCTCTTCACGATGTGGCTGTACGAGACGAAGCTCCCGGCCCTGCCGCAGCAGCGCCGCTGAGGGGCAGCCCCTGGCCGGGTAGGGGTCGGCCCGGAACCCGTGACGGACGGGACGCGGGCCCCGGAGCGGTCGGGGCCGCGCTCGTACGACGCGGCGGGGTGGTCGGACCTCGGCGGCCGGGCGGGTGCGAGGGGGACGGGTGCGCGTGAACGGTCACGCGAACCCGGTGCCGCCGGCCGGCCACCCCGCCGGTTACTGTCCTCTGCTGCCGAACAGCGAGCGGCGCAGCCGCCGCAACGGCGCGAAGAGCGAGACGCGCGCGCTCTTGCTGCGACGGGTGTGCGCGACATCACGTGTCGTCAGCTCACGCATCAGCGTGGTCGCCTCGGCCGCCTCGCGCTGCGGCACGGCGGGTCCGCCGAGCACCGCGAGATGGCGGTCGAGACGCGTGCTGGTCGCACTCGTCCCGCATGTGATCGCAGGGACTCGCGCCCTGCTGCGCACCGTTATCTGTTCCATGTCACTCCCCACCCGTACGAGGGCACCCGGCCCGGGCAGGTTAACCCTATCGCCCCGTCCACACACTCGTGTATCCCGCCCGCAGGATTCAGCACACACGTACGGGGGTTGACGACCACGCGGCGAATCCGGCTGATTCCAGGGCGAGTTGGACAGTCTTCGAACTCGACCAAACCTTGCGGCACCCGGCCCCGAACACCTGTCACCAGGCAGTACGGAACTCCTCGTTCACGACAGTCCGCGGAAGTTCACGACAGTCCACGACAGGACGGGACCGACATGATCTCTCATCTCAACAGGAGCGCACGGGGGCGCGGGAGCCTCGCCGCGCTCATCTGTGGTGCGCTGGCAGCAGGGGGGCTCGCGGCCGCCGGAGTGAGCGCCGCGCTCGCGCCGGGCGCCGCCAACGCGTCGAGCCATCGCGAGGCCCCGCTGATCTCCGGACAGCCGCAGTACGACACGACGGACGTCTACGCGTTCGTCAGCCCCGACCGGCCCGACACGACGACGATCGTCGCGAACTGGCTGCCGTTCGAGGAACCGGCGGGCGGGCCGAACTTCTACCGCTTCGCCGACGACGCCCGCTACGACGTGCACATCGACTCCGACGGCGACGCCCAGGGCGACCTGCTCTACCGCTGGACGTTCCACGACCAGGTCAAGAACGGCGACACGTTCCTGTTCAACACCGGTCCCGTGACGAGTCTGGACGACCCGGACCTGAACATCACGCAGACCTATGACGTCGAGTTGCTACGACTGCGGGACCAGCATGTGATCTCCACCACCAAGATCGCGAACGATGTGCCGGTCGCACCGTCGAATGTGGGCAAAGCATCCATGCCCGACTATGCGAAGCTCCGGAACGACGCCGTACGCAAACTCCAGGACGGCAGCACGGTCTTCGCCGGCCAGGCCGACGACCCGTTCTTCCTCGACCTTCGGGTGTTCGACCTGCTGTACGGGGGCGACCTGTCCGAGGTCGGCCGGGACACGCTGAAGGGCTACAACGTCAACAGCATCGCGCTGCAGGTGCCCACGGAGCACATCCGGCAGTCGGCCGGCCAGCCCGTGGTCGGCGTCTGGACGACCACGCACCGCAAGAGCGCGAGCGGGGACTGGACCCAGGTCTCGCGGCTCGGTATGCCCCTCGTCAATGAGGTGGTCATTCCGCTCAAGGACAAGGACAAGTTCAACGCGTCCGCGCCGTGGAACGACGCCGACTTCCTGCCGTCCGTCACCAACCCGGAGCTGCCCAAGCTGATCGAGGGCATCTACAAGATCGACGCTCCCGACGAGCCGCGGGACGACCTCGTGTCCGTGTTCCTCACCGGCGTGAAGGACCTCAACCAGCCGCCCAAGGTCCGGCCGGCCGAGGCCCTGCGCCTGAACACGGCGATCCCGCCCACGGCCGCGCCCAAGCGGCTCGGCGTCCTGGACGGCGACAACGCGGGATTCCCGAACGGGCGCCGGCTCGCCGACGACGTCCTGGACATCTCTCTCCAGGTCGTCGAGGGCGAACTGCTGGGCGCGAAGAACGATCTGGGCGACGCGGTCGACGCCAACGACCAGGAGTTCGGCAAGACCTTCCCGTATGTGGCGCTGCCGACGTCCGGCTCGAACGGGCCGGCGGCGAAGGGACAGGGCGGCGACCGCACCCAGCTCGGCGGCGGCGCGGAGCTCACCTCGGGTGACGCCACGGACAACCGCACGGTGCTGGCGGCTTCGGTGGGCTCCGCTGTGGCGGGGGCCGTCCTCGTCGGACTCGGCCTGGCGTGGTGGCGGATGCGGCGGCGCGGCAGGTGGTCATGACACACCCCACGGGGTCCGCGTGGCGGCTCGGGGCCGGGGTCGTGGCGCTCGCGTTCGTGCTGACCGCCGCGGGAGCGGTGATGGGCGACACGGGTGAGGCTCCCGCGGCTCCGGCCGCCGCGGGGGCGGCGGTGGCACCCGGAGCCGCGGCCCGCCTCGGGGTCCGTCCCCTGCAGGCGCATCTCAAGGCACAGCCGAAGGACGCGGGTGCCTGGGCGGCGCTCGGCGCGGCGTACGTCGAGGAGGCCAGGGTCAGCGGCGATCCGTCGCGCTATCCGCAGGCCGAGCAGGCTCTCGCCCGCTCGCTGCGGCTACGGGCGGACGACAACGCGGAGGCGCTCGCGGGCCGCGCCGCCCTCGCCGCGGCGCGGCACGACTTCACGGCGGCACTCGGGGACGCGGACCGGGCCCTCGCGGTCAATCCGTACAGCGAGCGCGGGCTGTCCGTACGGATCGACGCACTCGTCGAACTCGGCCGCTACCCGCAGGCGTTGGACGCGGCGAAGCTGGCGGACGCACGACGGCCCGGCATTCCCGTCTTCACGCGCTTCGCCTACGTCCACGAGCTGCGCGGCGACGCGATGGAGGCACGACGGGTGCTGGAGCTCGCCCGGGGATCGGCGAGCACCCGGGCCGACATCGCCTACACGGAGACGGCTCTCGGGCAACTCGCCTGGTCCCAGGGCGAGTACGACCGGGCGCTGCGGCACTGCGCGCAGGCGCTGAGGGCCGCGCCGGGGAATCTGGAGGCGCGGGAATGCCGGGCGCGCTCGGTCGCCGGAAAGGGCGACCTCGCCGGTGCGGTTCGGGAGTTCGAGGCGATCGTGGACCAATCACCGCTGCCGGGACGGCTGATGGCCCTGGGCGAGCTGTACGACGCGACCGGCAGGCCCGGACCCGCACGGCAGCAGTACGCGGTCGTCGGTACGTGGACGGGGCTCGCCCGCGCGGGCGGGGTGAACCCCGACCTGGACACCGCCCTGGCCGCGGCCGACCACGGCGACCGGGCCGAGGCCCTGCGCTCGGCCCGCGCCGAATGGCAGCGCCGCCGCACCGTGCACACCGAGGACGCGCTCGCCTGGGCACTGCACCGGGCGGGCCGCTCCGAGGAGGCCCTCCCCCACGCGCGCGCCGCGACCGCGACCGGATACCGCAACGCCGCCTTCCTCTACCACCGCGGCATGATCGAACGCGCCACCGGAGCCGGCCCCGCCGCCCGTGCCTCCCTGACCCGCGCCCTGGCACTCAACCCCGCGTTCTCCCCGCTCGGCGCCCGCGAGGCGCGCCGCGCGCTGGACGCTCTGGAGGCGTCATGACGACCCATCTCGAAGCCGGACCCGCCGCCCTGATCGCCGCCGCCGTGGTGGTGCTGACGGGAGCACGGGGGTGCCTGTCCGGCATACGGGACCTCGGCCGGGACCTCGGCCGGGGGCGAGCGGCGCGGGTGGCGGCGGTCGTGGTCGGGGTCGGCGCCCTCGTGATGGGGGCCGCCGGGAGCGCCGCGGCGCATCCGCTGGGGAACTTCTCGGTGAACCGCTACGACGGGCTCGTCGTCGCCGAGGGCGAGTTGAGGATCGACCACGTCGAGGACCTGGCGGAGATCCCGACCGCCAGGGTCCACCCGGAGGCCATGCCGGCGGGCCGCCTCGCCGCCTGGGCGAAGGAGCGGTGCGCGGCCGCGGCGGGCGGGGCGCGGCTGATGGTGGACGGGCGGCCGGTGGCGCTCGGCGTCGCATCCGCAGGTGCCGAGGTCCGTCCGGGGCAGGCCGGGCTGCCCACGCTGCGCGTGGAGTGTGCGATGCGGGCGCCGCTGCCGGACGGGAAGGCGAGCCTGGCCTTCCGGGCCGGCGGCGGCGAGGGTTCCGGCTGGCGGGAGGTCACGGCCCGGGGCGACCGTACGACGCTGTCCTCGTCGGACGTCCCGCGGGACTCCGTGTCGCGCAGACTCTCCGCGTACCCGGAAGGGCTTCTCGACTCCCCTCCCGACCGCACGGCGGCGTCCCTCACCGTCGTCCCTGGCGGACCCGCCCTGGGCGACGGGCCGGCGTCGGCGGCGCCCCCCTCCGTGCTGCCGCGCGGCGCCGACCGGTGGACCCAGGCCCTGACCGGTCTGGTCGAACGACGCGACCTCACCGTGTCGTTCGGCGCGCTCGCCCTCCTGATCGCCCTGGCCCTCGGCGCCCTCCACGCTCTCGCCCCCGGCCACGGAAAGACGCTGATGGCCGCGGCGGCGGCCGCCGGCGGCCGGAACTCGCTTCGCGAGGTGCTGGCCCTCGGCGCCTCCGTGACCGTGACCCACACGCTCGGGGTCTTCGCTCTCGGCGCCCTCATCGCGGCGGGGTCGGCGGTCACCCCGACGATCGTCGGCTGGCTGGGCATGGCGAGTGGGGTCCTGGTCACCGTGGCCGGTGCACTGCTGGTCCGCAGGGCATGGCACGACCGGGCGCACGGGCGCGGGCACACCCACGTCCACTGGCCGGGCGGCGGGCACGGGCACGGGCATTCACACGAGCACGACCACAGCCACGACCACAGCCACAGCCACAGCCACAGCCACAGCCACGACAACCACGAGGGCGACAGCCATGGCCACGAGCACCACAGCCACGGCAAGGAGCAGGGCAAGGGCCTCGGGAAGGGGCACGGCAAGGGCCAACCGCTGCGCCGCAGCGTGCTCCTCGGCTTCGCCGGCGGCCTCGTCCCCAGCCCGTCCGCCGTGGTCGTGCTGGTCGGTGCCGCCGCGCTCGGCCACGCCTGGTTCGGGCTGCTGCTCGTCGTCGCGTACGGAGCCGGCCTGGCCCTCACCCTCGCCGCGGCCGGTTTCGCCGTCGTACGGATCGGGGCGCGGGTGACGGCGTGGCTGATCCGGCAGCGGTCCGCGGGACGGCTGGCCGGCTTCGTCCGGCGGACCGCGCCGCTGAGCACCTCCGTCGCCGTTCTCGTACTGGGATGCGGATTGGTGTTCAGGGGGGCCGCAGGAGCCATGAGTTGAGCTAGCTTGGAGGGGTTTCCACCGTGATGGTCGCTCTGCTGCGGATGGGGGGCTCGTGATGAGCGAAGTGCCGGGCGGCGGCCGGGACGACGAGACGCTGGTCGCGGGGAGGTACCGGCTGCTCGGTCGCCTCGGCGAGGGCGGTATGGGTGTCGTGTGGCGGGCCCGCGACGAGCTGCTGGCGCGGGACGTCGCGGTCAAGGAGGTCCGCGCGCCCGACGCGCTCGGCAGCACCGATGTGCGGCGGCTCTACGCGCGCCTGGAGCGTGAGGGCTGGGCCGCCGCCCGGATCTCGCACCGCAATGTGGTCACGGTCTATGACGTGGCCTCCCACGACGGGCGGCCGTGGATCGTGATGGAGCTGGTCCGCGGCCTCTCCCTCTCCGAAGCGCTCGCCGCGGAGGGCCCGATGGCCCCGCAGCGGGCGGCCCACGTCGGGGCGGAGGTGCTGGCCGCGCTCCGCGCCGCCCACGAGGCGGGAGTGCTCCACCGGGACGTGAAGCCCGGGAACGTGCTGCTCGCCAACGACGGCCGCGTCGTCCTCACGGACTTCGGGATCGCGATGGTGGAGGGCACGTCCAACCTGACGATGACCGGCGAGCTGGTCGGCTCACCGGAGTTCCTGGCTCCCGAGCGGGCGCTGGGCCGCACACCCGGGCCCGAGTCGGACCTCTGGTCGCTCGGAGTCCTGCTGTACGCGGCGGTGGAAGGGCAGTCGCCGTTCCGTCAGGACACGCCGCTCAGCACGCTGCGCGCGGTCGTCGACGAGGAACTGCCCGCACCGCGCAGGGCGGGCGCGCTGGAACCCGTGATCGCCGGGTTGCTGCGGAAGGATCCGGCGGAGCGGCTGTCCGCCGGGGAGGCCGAGCGGCAGCTGCGGATCCTCGGAGCCGGCGGCACACCGCGGGCCGATCCCCCGCCGGCCTCGGGCCCCCGGGCGGTCACGGTCACCTCCGCGACACCCGCGACCCCGGCCACACCTGCCGGGGTCTTCGGACCCCCCACCCCCACGGCCACGACGGCGCCTTCCCTGGGGACCGGCGCCTCTCCTCCGGAGCGTCCGCGCAGTGCCGTCGTCGTCCTGATCGCCGGGATCGCGGCGCTGCTGCTCTCGATCGGCGGCCTCACGTACGCCCTGCTGAACAACGGTGGCCCGGGCGGCACCGGCGGGAGGGGCGACAAGGGCAGCGGCGGCTCCGCGACCGGCGGTTCGGCGAGCGGGGGCGGTTCCGCGAACGGGGGCGCGACGGACGGCGTCCCCGCGACGCCCGGCGCCAGTTCGTCCCCGTCGAAGAGCGGGGGCGCGGCGACCGGTGGGCACGGCTCGGCGACTCAGAAGCCTCCGCAGAGCGTGCACGTGTACGTCCGTGCGGTGCACGGCAGTTACCGCGGGGCCTGCCCGGCTCCCGGGGCCGAGGCGCCCTCCTTCCGGGCGACGGTGACCGTGGGACGTACCCCGGTCTCCGTCGGCTACCGCTGGGTGACCAGGAGCGGCAGGAGTTCGGACGGCGGCTGGAAAGCACTCGACTTCCCCTCCGGGGAGGGGAAGTCGCGGCAGATCGATCATGTCGAGCTGACGTACGCACCGGGTACGACACACCACGACCAGATCCGGGTGGAGGTCCGGAGTCCGGTCGCGGCGCGGTCGAACTGGGTGGCGTTCTCGGTGACCTGTGACGAGGAGGAGCCCCCGACGGACACCCCTTCCTCGCCGGGCTATCCGTCGGACGCGGCGGACGGGGGTGACGGAGCCGACGGGGGTCAGGCCGCCGAACGGAACGGGGGCAGGTAGCCGCCGGACTGTCCGGAGGCGGTCGGGTGGTACGACTCGCCGATGTTCAGCCAGTTGACGCTGTGCAGCCATGCGGAGCCCGAGCAGATCTCGTGCCCGGTGAACGCCGGGGCGACATCGGCGAAGGTGAATCCGTGGTCGGCGACGCGCTTGGCGATGGCGGCGTTGAGGTGGTCGGCACCACTGTTGATCGCGGCGCGTTCGTTCTCGCTGAGTCCGGTGATGCAGCTTCCGTTGAGTCTGTAGAAGCGCGGGTAGCCGAGGACGACGACACGGGCCGAGGGGGCCTTGGTCCTGATCGCCGAGTACACCGAGTCGAGGCGGCCGGGCAGGGTCGTGTCGACATAGCGCTTCGCTTCTGCGACGCGCGCGACGCAGGTGCTCTCGGACTGCAGGACGCAGGTCGTCATGACGTCGGCGAAGCCGGCGTCGTTGCCGCCGATGGTGAGGGACACGAGGTCGGTCGCGGAGTTGAGCGGTCCGAGCTGGCCCGCCGTCACATCATTCGTACGGGCACCCGAGCAGGCGGTGAAGGCGAACGACGAGGGTGCGTTGGCTGCTGCCCAGAGGGCGGGGTAGGCCCTGTTGGTGCGCTTGCAGTCGCCGCTGCCGCTGATGTAGGCGCCGGCGCCGAGGCCCGAGGAGTACGAGTCGCCGAGGGCCACGTAGTCGACGGCTGCCGCGGACTGGGCGGCCTGGGCCTGGCCCGTTCCGGTGAGGGCGAGGACTGCGCCGAGGAGGAGTGAGGATGAGATTGCCGCGATTCGGGACAGTTTCATGGAACCTCCCATTAGCAGGATCTCTGCTCAACTGTCGTAGCATGTCCCTCAGTTCACCGGAAGTGTCCATGCCAAGAACAGTCTGCGCAGCAAGGAGCCCGGGGACGCGCTTCTTGACGGACCGTCGGACGAGGCTCGACCATGACAGGCCTCAGCATCCAGGCAATCCGGTTCCTCCGGGGGCAAACACGCCCATGCAGACGATCTTCAGCAAACCTGCCCTGCTCCGGACGGATGTCCTGCCGGTGCTCGCAGGTATGGCGCTCACCGTGTCCGCGACCGGCGCAGCCCTGGCGCTCGCGGGGCTCGAATCTCCGCTTCGCGCGCCGTTCGCGCTCTTCTGCCTCACCGTCGCGCCGGCGGCCGGACTCGCCGCGGCGCTGCGCCCGTTGGCAGCCGGGACCTGCGCCCGTATCACGCTCTCGTCGGCCGGCGCGATCCTCGTCGATCTTCTGGTCGCCCGGTCATTGCGCGCACTGGACCTGTGGTCCATGGAAAGCGGAGTCACAGCCGTCGCTGCGATCACTTTCTTTCTCTTTGTCATCGCAATGTGGAACAGGCCTGCGCATTTCAGCCCGCGCTGGAAAAAGTTGTAAAAAGCGGAGTCGTCGGACCAGGTCTTGTCATACAGTCCTAATCATCAATACCGTCGTACATCCACCCGCAACGGTCCATCTTTCAAGGCGACTCCTGGGGAGGGGTCATTCGTCGCGACGGACCGTGGCGGGGCGCGGTAGGGGGGTGCCGCGCTCGGTCGCACTTGTGCCGAGTCGCGTACCGCGCGGCCAGCTATGCCAGCTCGCCCAGCCTGTACGGAGATCCATGCCGTCATGGCCGGGGCGAGATGCCCCCCTTTCGAACCGGACACTCATCCGGACCGCCCGGGGGCGGGCGGTCCACCGGACGAGAGGGAAACCGACTCATGAGCTCGTTCCTGCGCCCGGCGGTCCCGGATCCTCATGATCCGATGACCACGGCCACAGCCATCGCTTCGGCCACCGCCACGGCAACGGCCACCGCCACACTCGGCCGGATACCGGCCCAGTACCGCCCGATCTCCTCTCATCTCGCCATCGCACCACCGGTCAGCGTCGTGATCCCCGCCATGAACGAGGCGGAGAACCTTCCGCACGTCTTCGGGACACTGCCCGAATGGATCCATGAGGTCGTCCTCGTCGACGGCAACTCGACGGACGACACGGTGAACGTCGCACGGGAGCTGTGGCCCGGTGTCAAGGTCGTCGCGCAGGCCGGCAAGGGCAAGGGGGACGCCCTGATCAGCGGCTTCGCCGTCTGCACCGGCGACATCATCGTCATGGTCGACGCGGACGGCTCCGCGGACGGCCAGGAGATCGTCAGCTATGTCTCCGCCCTGGTCGGCGGCGCCGACTTCGCCAAGGGCTCGCGCTTCGCCAACGGCGGCGGCACGGACGACATGACCCCCATCCGCAAGCTCGGCAACCGCGTCCTGTGCGGCATCGTCAACGCCAAGTTCGGCGCCCGCTACACCGACCTCTGCTACGGCTACAACGCGTTCTGGCGCCACTGCCTGGACAGCATCGCCCTGGACTGCACCGGCTTCGAGATCGAGACCCTGATGAACATCCGGGTCGTCAAGGCCGGACTGCGCGTCCAGGAAGTGCCCAGCCACGAGTACCTGCGCATCCACGGCGTCAGCAACCTGCGCGCCGTCCGGGACGGGCTGCGGGTCCTCAAGGTGATCCTCAAGGAGAAGGGAGTCCGCCGCGCCGCGCGCCGGAGCCCCGTCCTCACCCTCAACATGCCGCGGGGAGAGGTCTCTTGAGCCGGTACCACCGGGCGTTCTCCGTGGTGATCTGCGTCTACACGGAGGACCGCTGGCAGGACATACTCGCGGCCGTCGGATCCGTACGCGAACAGTCGCTCCCGGCGCTGGAGACGCTGCTCGTCGTCGACCACAACCCGGCGCTGCGGGACCGCCTCACCGAGGAGTTCAAGGAGTTCCGGACACGGGGAGAGGAGGTGCGGGTGCTCGCCAACGCGGGCCCCCGCGGCCTCTCCGCCGGCCGCAACACCGGAATCGCCGCCGCCCGCGGTGAGTTCGTGGCCTTCCTCGACGACGACGCCGTGGCCGAGCGGGACTGGCTGCGGTACTTCGCCGAGTCCTACGACGACCCGCGGGTGATGGCCGTCGGCGGCAGGACCCAGCCGGCCTGGGCCTCGGGCCGCAGACCGGCCTGGTTCCCCGAGGAGTTCGACTGGGTCGTCGGCTGTACGTACCGGGGGCTGCCGCACGGCCGCGTCCCGGTGCGCAACGTCCTCGGCGGAAACGCGTCGTTCCGCCGCAGCGCCTTCGACGCCACCGGAGGATTCGCCACCGGCATCGGCCGTGACGGCGACAGACGGCCACTGGGGTGCGAGGAGACAGAGCTCTGCATCCGGCTCGGCCGGGCCCTGCCGGACGCGGTCCTGCTGATCGACGACCGCGCCGTCATCCACCACAAGGTCCCCGCCGGACGGGAGCGCTTCCGCTACTTCCGTACGCGTACCTACGCGGAGGGCCTGTCCAAGGCACTGGTCACCCACAGCGTCGGCAGCGCGAAGGGGCTGGAGACCGAACGGCGGTACACCACCCGGGTGCTCCCGGCAGGCGTCGCGCGAGGGCTGCGCGACGCACTGCTGGGCCGCCCGGGCGGCGCGGGCCGGGCCGGCGCGATCGTCACCGGCGTCGCCACGGCCGCGGCCGGGTACGCGATGGCGAGCGTCCGCACCCGGTCCGGGGTGGCCTTCTCCCACGGCCCGATCGCCGCGTACGCGCCGGGAGCGGAGGGCGGCACGCCATGACCGCCGTGAACCAGGCCGTGCCGATCCTCATGTACCACGCGATCGGGCACCGGACCGCTCCGGCGACGCACGGACTGTCCGTGGCGCCGGAGGCGTTCGCCGAGCAGATGGAACTGCTCGGCGGGCGCGGGTTCACGCCCGTCACCACCGCGGAGCTCGGGCGGGCGTGGCGGCACGGTGTCCCGCTGCCGCCACGGCCGGTGCTGATCACCTTCGACGACGGCTACGAGGGCGTGCACCGGCACGCCCTCCCCGTACTCGCCAAGCACGGTTTCTCCTCGACCCTGTTCGTGTCGACGGGCTGGCTGCGGGGCGCGCACGACGCGGGCGGCGCGCTCGACACGATGCTGGACTGGGACCAGGTACGGGCACTGGCCGCCGCGGGCACGGAGATCGGCGGCCATACGCACACCCATCCGCAGCTCGACCAGCTGGACGACCTGCGGCTGCGCCACGAGACCCTGCACTGCCGGGAGATCATCGCCGGGGAACTGGGCGCGGCACCGCTCTCGTTCGCCTATCCGTACGGCTACTCCAGCCGGCGCGTCAGACAGGCCGTGCGCGCGGCCGGCTTCGCCCAGTCACTGGCGGTGGGCAACGCGCTGGCACGCCGGCGCCAGGGCCCGTACGGGCTGGAGCGGGTGACCGTGCGGCGCTCCACCGGCATCGAGGAATTCGAGCGGCTCGTCGAAGGCCGGGGCATCGCCCGCGGCTTCGCCAGGGACCGGGCGCTGACCAAGGGGTACGCCGTGGTGCGCCGGACCCGGAGGGCGGTGCGACTACTGCGCACATGAGTTCGAGACCGGTCCGCGACGGCACACGTCAAAAGGCCGTGCACGGAGGGCTGCCGTGCCGGATCATGGCGCCATGACTGCCAACCCTGAGGACTCCGTGCCGATCCGGCTCAACGTCGACGACAGCGACTCGCCGTCGGACGTCGTGGACGCGCTGTTCCTCGGCCGCTTCGCGACGGGCGAGCAGCCGTACTCGCACAGTTCGACGATCGACCGGGTCAAGCCCGGCGCCACACTGCTGCCGCCGGGCGCCCGGGTGCTGCGTGCCGCGCGCGACGACGACCGCAGCGCGACGCTCGCCGACGGCGACGGCTGGACCCTGCTGATCTCCCGCTGGAACCGCGGTGCCGACGTCACGGTCACCGCGGTCAGCTCCGAACTCGCGGAGAAGATCCACAAGCAAGCCACGGAAGGCGTCCAGGACGAGCCGGAACCCCAGCCGGAGAACGTCACGATGGGCTTCTGGTACGTGTCCCCGCGTCGTGGCCCGCACCGCACCACCCGCCAGATCAGCGCCGGCACGTGGGAGGAGGTACGGCCCAACTACACGACGCCGGTGGCCGAGGCGATGGACCGGCTGATGAAGGTGACCCCGGACGACATCGCGGGCCGGCTGCTCCTGCTCCACGGCCCGCCGGGCACCGGGAAGACATCGGCGCTGCGCACGCTGGCGCGCTCGTGGCGGGACTGGTGCCAGGTGGACTGTGTCCTCGACCCGGAGCGGCTCTTCAACGACGTCGGCTATCTGATGGACATCGCGATCGGCGAGGACGAGGGCACGGCGAAGGGCCGGTGGCGGCTTCTGCTCCTGGAGGACTGCGACGAGCTGATCCGCGGCGAGGCCCGCCACACGGCGGGCCAGGCGCTGTCCCGGCTGCTGAACCTGACGGACGGGCTGCTCGGACAGGGCCGCAACGTCCTGGTGGGCGTCACCACCAACGAGGATCTGGAGCGGCTGCACCCCGCGGTGGTCCGGCCGGGCCGCTGTCTGGCCCGTATCGAGGTCGGTTCGCTCACCCGCAAGGAGGCGGTGTCGTGGCTGGGCACCGAGGAGGGTGTGGGCCGCGAGGGTGCGACCCTGGCCGAGCTGTACGCGCTGCGGCGGGGCACGAATCCGGCGTCGGTCCCGGCGCAGCACGACGGCGCGGACGCGGGACTGTATCTCTGACGTCCCCCAGCTCCCCCGGTTCCCCGCAGTTCTCCCGGTACCCCCAGGACGAGGTCCTGGGGGGTGAGGAACGGACGGGCTCGGCGCTTCAGGCTTCGTACGCCGCCCGCAGCGCGTCCCGCACCGCGCGGACCGCGTCCTCGCGGGACAGCCCCAGGCGATGGACCTGCTCGGCGTACGCCTGGGCGGCCGAGGCGGCCTGACGCTCCGCCGCATCACCCGCCGCCGCGACGAACGTGCCGTTGCGGCCACGGGTTTCGATCACCCCGTCGCCCTCCAGGGCGCGGTACGCCTTCGCGACGGTGTTGGCGGCCAGGCCGAGTTCCTCCGCCAGACCTCTGACCGTCGGGAGTTTGTAGCCGACGGGCAGCGTGCCGGAACGGGCCTGGGCCGAGATCTGGGAACGCAGCTGCTCGTAGGGCGCGGAAGCGGCGTCCGTATCGATGACGATCTTCAAGGTCACAAAATGATTGTCTCCCACTTCGGTGCCGCGGGCACGCCGCTTGGGACCCGCCGGAAAATGAGAGGCGGGCGCACGAGGCGCACGCGTAGCGTGCGGAATCATGACAGTGATCGTCCGTGACTTCCGCGCCCCCCAGGACGCCGCGGGCGCCGCCCGGGCCCAGCGCGCCGCGCTGCCGTTCATGCTCGTGAGTGCCGAGTCCCTGGCCTTCGACTTGGCCCACGCGCATCCGCTCGCGCGCTTCCGTCCGCTCGTCGCCGAGGAGGGCGGCGCGATCGTCGGCACGGCGCAGGTGGGGCTCGCGCACGACAGTCCGGAGCCGGGGGTCGGTTACGCGAACGTCTTCGTGCACCCGGAGCACCGTGGCCGGGGCGCCGGGTCGTCGATCGTGCGTGCCGCCGAGGAGTATCTCGCGGCTGCCGGGGCCACGAGCGTGTACTCCTGGGTGCTGGACGAGTCGGCCCACCGTGCCTTCGCCGAGCGCCTCGGCTACCGGCCCAGCCGCCCGGCGTACTTCCTCAGGCTCGATCTGGCGTCGGCGGAGCTGCCGCGGCTGCGGACACCGCCCGAAGGGGTGCGGATCGTCCCGGGGTCCGCGTTCGCGGACGATCCGCGGCCGCTTTTCGAGCTGGACGCGGAGACCACCACGGACGAGCCGGGCGACGTGGACGCGGAGTTCACCGACTACGAGCACTGGCTGGCGGAGACCTGGGGCCATCCGCTGTTCAGCCGCGAACTCACCTCCGTCGCCGTCGTGGACGGCCGACCGGTGGCCTTCAGCGCGGCACGTACGGACGGTTCGACCCGCTACGGCACGTCGATGACGGGCACCGCCGGCGACTTTCGCGGCCGGGGCCTCGCCAAGCTCGCCAAGAACGACTCGCTGCACCGGGCGCGCGCGGCCGGGTTCACGGAGGCCTTCACCGGCAACGACGCCGGCAACGGTCCGATGCTGGCGATCAACAAGTGGTTCGGTTACGAGATCTGTGCGACGGAGGTACGTCATGTCCGCACGCTGGGGTGAGTCCTGGGTCGATGTAGCGCTGATCAAGGCGGGGCGTACGAAGATCCGCTACCCGGCGGAGGTCGTCGCCGACGACGGCACGCGGCTCACCGTCCGCGCGCCGTGGGCGGGCGACGACGTACGGGACTTCGGGTTCGTGCGCTTCGAGCCGGGTGACATCTTCACCGAGTACTACTGGCGCGACCGCTGGTACGCCGTGAAAGAGGTGCGGGCCGGTGACGGGGCGCTGAAGGGCTGGTACACCGACATCACCCGCCCGGCCGAGGTCTCGCGTGACGAGGTCGTGGTCGAGGATCTGGACCTGGATCTGTGGGTGTCGGCCGACGGTACGCAGATCCTGCGGCTGGACGAGGACGAGTTCGCCGCGAGCGGTCTCGCCGACAGCGATCCCCGGGCGGCCGAGGAGGCCGCCCGGGCGCTGGACGCCCTGGAACTCCTCGCCCGCGAGGGGCGGTTCACGGAGCTCCTGGTCTGAGGCGCGGCACCGGGACCGAGCCCGGGACCGAGACGGGGAGCGAGTCCGGGACCGAGACGGGGAGAGGCACCGCCCGATCCGGTGCGCCGGGGTCGTGGGCGATGGTGTCGTCGTCCTCGTGCCAGTGGACGACGAAGCGCTCACCGGCCCGGTACGCCTCGAACCCGGCCCTGCAGTACGCGACCATGTCGTCCGGGAGCGCGGCGAGGGGATGCCAGGCGAGCTCGGAGCACTTGTGCGGCTCCCGGTTGTACGGCTCGCCGCCTGTCCCGTACGCCGCCTCGAAGAACCAGCCCGTCCGGGGCGGGTCGCCGGGCCCCCGGTGCTGCATCACGAGCGCCACGCGCAGATCCTCCGGCCCGAGCTCGACGCCGATCTCCTCGGACGTCTCGCGCACCATGGCCGCGCGCACGTCCTCGCCGTCCTCGACATGCCCCGACGGCCCGTTCCACAACCCGTCCCCGTAGCCGGTGTTCGCCCGGCGGGCGAGCAGGACCTCGTCGCCGCGGCGCAGGACGAGATGGACGTCGACGACCTCGCTGTGCCGCGGGGCCGGGGCAACGGGCGCGAGCCGGGCCACCACCGCGTACCGCTCGTCGTCGACCGGGCGGCCCCACAGGGCCGGATCGTCCGACAGCCGTTCGTGGTCGATCCGTCCCGCGAGAGGCGTGAGCGCGCCGATGAGCCGCTGCGCGGGCACTCCTGCGCCGCCCCACACCCCCTCGACCAGCACCAGTCGCCCGCCGGGCCGCAGCAGGGACACCCAGTGGCCGAGCGCCGACTCGGCGTCGGGCAGGGCCCAGACGACATGGCGCACGAGCACGACGTCGAAGAGCCGCTCCCCCACCGGTGGCCGGTCCGCCGGTCCGACCAGCACCTCGGCGCCGGTACCGGCGAGCTTGCGGCGCGCCGCCGCGGCCATGCGCGGCGAGAGGTCCACCGCGGTGACACGGTGGCCCTGCTCGGCGGCGACGAGGGAGAGGCTGCCCGTGCCGCAGCCGAGATCGAGCACATCGGACGGCTCGTGCGGCAGCCAGCGCGCCATGCGCGCCGCCCAGGCACCGCGCACCACGGGGTCGCGCAGTCCGTGGTCGGGCTCCTCGTCGAAGGTGTCGGCGGCTGCGTCCCAGTCGATCGTCGTCATGCGTCCGATCGTCGCAGCCGCCACTGACAACGGCCCCTCCACGCGGTTCAGTCCATCGGCTTGCGGCAGCGTGTCAGTCCATCGGCTTGCGGCAGCGCGTCAGTTCAGCGGCTTGCGGTAGTGGATGCGGTCGTACCGGCCCTCCATGCGGCGTTCGACGACCTCATAGCCGTACCGCTCGTACATCTTCCGGTTCTCCCACATCATGGCGTTCGTGAGCAGCCGTACCTCGGGCAGTCCGAGCCGGCGCGCGTGCTCCTCGACGAAGGCCAGCAGCCGGCGGCCGAGTCCCGCGCCCTGGGCGGAGGGGTCGACGGCGATCGAGTCCAGGTAGAGGTGGTCGGCCGCGGGGATCAGCACCAGGACGCCGATCACCGGGTCGCCCGTCACGTACACCCGGCCCGCCGCCACGTTCGCCGCGTGGTCCGCCTGCATCGGGGCCGGTACGAGACCGATCCGTTCGATGTAGTGGTGGTAGGCCGCGTCGGTCACGGCCTTCACACGGGTGATGTCGTCCTCGGCGGCGAGCCGGATGTCGTCGGTCATCCACTCACCCTACGACCGCGCGCAACCAGCCTCTTCAGCCATGGCCAGGCCAGCAGCACCACGATCACGGCGTACACCGTCACCGAGAACGGGGTGTCGACCAGCCCGGTGACACTGCCGTCACTGATCTGCAGGGCGCGCCGCAACTGCTGCTCCGCGGCCGGGCCGAGGATGACACCGATCACCGCGGGCAGCACCGGCAGCCCGTAGCGCCGCATACCGAACCCGATCAGTCCGATGACCAGCAGGATCACCAGGTCGAGCGCCTCTCCACCGACCGCGTACGCGCCGACCGCCGCGAAGAACAGGATCCCCGCGTAGAGGTACGGCCGGGGGATCCGCAGCAGCTTCGCCCACAGCGGTGCGAGCGGCAGGTTGAGCGCGAGCAGCAGGACCATGCCGACGAAGAGCGAGGCGATCAGGCCCCAGACCAGGTCGGGTTCGCGTTCGAAGAGCAGCGGTCCCGGCTGGATGCCGTACTGCTGGAAGGCGGCGAGCATGACGGCCGCGACGGCCGTGGTCGGCAGGCCGAGGGTCAGCATCGACACGAGCGTGCCGGCCGCCGACGCGGACGCCGCGGACTCCGGTCCCGCCACGCCCTCGATGGCGCCCTTGCCGAACTCCTCCTTGTGCCGGGAGAGCCGCTTCTCGGTGACGTAACTCAGGAACGTCGGGATCTCCGCGCCGCCGGCAGGTACGGCGCCGAACGGGAAACCGATGACCGGTCCGCGCAGCCATGACTTCCAGGTGCGCCTCACATCGGACTTGGCGAGCCAGGGCCGGCCGACGGGTATCGGCTCTTCGGACGTACGCCGCAGATGGGCTGCGACCCACAGCGCCTCGCCGATCGCGAAGAGCCCGACCGCGACGATGACGACGTCGATGCCGTCCGCGAGCTGGAGCGAGCCGAAGGTGAGCCGCTGCTGTCCGGTCATCTGGTCCAGGCCGACGAGCCCGAGGGTGAGACCGATGAGCAGCGAGGCCAGCCCCCGGATACGGGACGAGCCGAGGACGGAGGTGACGGCGATGAAGGCCAGCACCATGATCGCGAAGTAGTCGGGTGCGCCGATGTCGACGGCGAGTGCGGCGACGGTCGGGGCGAGCGCGACGAGCAGTATCGTGCCGATCATGCCGCCCGCGAAGTGGCCGACGGCGGCCGCCGCGAGCGCCTGCGCGCCACGGCCCGCCCTGGCCATGGGGTTGCCTTCCATGGCGGCGACCACGGCCGCGCTCTCACCGGGCGTGTTGAGCAGGATGGACGTGGTCGAGCCGCCGAACATCGCGCCGTAGTAGATGCCCGCGAACATGATGAAGGCGCCGGTCGGTTCGAGCCCGTACGTGACGGGGAGCAGCAGTGCCACCGCCATGGCCGGGCCGATTCCCGGCAGCACGCCGATCGCCGTGCCGAGCAGCACTCCGAGCGCCGCCCAGAACAGGTTGACCGGGGTCAGCGCCGTCCCGAAGCCGTCGAGGAGGGAGTTGAGCGAATCCATCGGCTAGAGCACCCCCATCAGCGGGCCACCGGGCAGCGGCACCCCGAGCAGGTTGTTGAAGACAAAGAAGGTGACGAGGGAGAGAGCGGCCGCGATCAGCGGGTCTCGGTGGTGGTGGCGGCTGCCCAGCGCGTAGGCCGAGCCCCAGAAGAGCAGCGCCCCGGAGACGGGGAAGCCGAGCGGGCCGATGAGGACGGCGTTCGCGAGGAAGACTCCGGCGAGAAGCAGTACGGTTCGCCGGTCGCCGGGCTCGGAGAGGTCGATGTCCTCGCCGCTCTCGGATTCGCCGCGGCCGCCGCGCAGCACGTCGACGGCGAGGAGTACGGCGACGAGGAGCAGTCCGGCGCCGACGACGACGGGGACGGTCCTCGGGCCGACGGGGCCGCGCTGGGCGATGTCCACGTGCATCGTCAGCGCGTCGGTCAGGACGAGCAGGCCGATGACGAAGAGGAGCACGCTCACGCCGAGTTCGGAGTGCTCGCGCAGCCAGGACGTGCGTGCGGACCCGCCTGCGTCCGTCTCCGTCTCCGTCGCCGTTTCTGTTCCCGCTCCCGTTCCTGTTCCCGCTCCCGCTCCCGCTTCTGTGCTCACAGCCCCAGCTCCTTCAGTACGGAGTCGACGCGGGTGTCCTGCTCGTCCAGGAACTCGCCGAACTCGTCACCGGTCAGGAACGCGTCGTCCCAGCCGTTCTTGCGCATCGAGTCCTGCCACTGCTCGGAGTCGTGGAGCTTGCGGACGAGGCCGACGAGCTTGTCGCGTTCGGCGTCGGAGAGTCCGGGCGGGGCGACGACGCCGCGCCAGTTGGTGAAGTCGGTGTCGAGCCCGGCCTCGCGCAGGGTGGGCGCGTCCAGGCCCGGCACCCGCTCGGGGCCGGTCACGGCGAGCAGCCGCAGCTCTCCGGACCTGATCTGGTCGAGGTACTCGCCGACGCCCGAGACGCCGAAGGCGATCTTGTTGCCGAGGATGGAGGCGAGCAGCTCGCCGCCGCCGTCGAAGGGGACGTAGTTGACGGACTTGGGCGCGATGCCCGCGGCCTGCGCCATCAGCATGGGGGCGAGATGGTCGGGTCCGCCGGGTGAGGAACCGCCACCGACGGGCAGCTTGCCCGGGTTCTTCCGCCAGGCGTCCACGAGCTGCTGGATGGTCCGGTACGGGGAGTCCTTGGCGACCACCACGATGTCCTGCTCCTCGGTGAGCCGGGCGATCGGGGTGGTGTCGGCGAGGGTCTTCGGCGACTTGTTGGTGTGGACGGCGCCGACGACTCCGAGGCCCATGGACATGGCGAGCTTTCCGTTGCCGTGCTCGCCGACGAGCCGGGTCAGTCCGACGGTGCCGCCCGCGCCGGGCAGGTTGAACACCTCGATGTTGTGGGTGAGCCCGGCCTCCTCGGCGTTCTTGGCCGCCGTACGGGCCGTGATGTCGTAACCGCCGCCGGGCGAGTTGGGGACCATGAGGCGCAGGCCGGGGATCTGGGTGCCGGTGTCGGCGCCGCTGCCCGTGGTGAGCAGCGGAGGCCCCACGAGCACCAGCAGCGCCGCCCCGAGCAGGGCGAGGGGGGTGCGCAATCGCACGTGAGCCGCCTTTCGGTCCGGTCAGGGGGGTGGTGATGTGGCCCACATGTTGCCTGCGCGTTAAGAAGCTGTCTCTCTTCCGGAATCAACGGACGTTGTGGTCGTTGTGGTCGGCGCCTAGCGTGTCGGCGTGACGACGGTGCTGGTGGTGGACGACGACTTCATGGTCGCGAAGCTGCACGGCCGCTATGTGTCGGCGGTGCCCGGTTTCACGGTTGCCGGGGTGGCGCACAGCGGCGCCGACGCCCTGCGCGCGGCGGACCGGATCCGGCCCGATCTGGTCCTGCTGGACATCTATCTGCCCGATATGGACGGCATCGGCGTACTGCGCGAACTGCGTGCGGCTGAGGCGCGGGACACGGACCGGCAGCCGACCGACGTCCTCTTCATCACCGCGGCCCGGGACGCGGGCACGGTCCGCGCGGCCCTGCGCGCCGGCGCCCTGCACTATCTGATCAAGCCCTTCAGCCAGGCCGCGCTCCAGGAGCAACTGCGGCACGTGGCCTCGCTCCGGACCCGCCTCGCGTCGCTCCACGAGGCCCGGCAGGAGGACGTCGACCAGATCTTCGGCACCCGGCCGCCCGGCTCCCGCGAACTCCCCAAGGGCCTCGCCGCCCATACGGCGGACCTGGTCGACCGTGTTCTGCGCGCCCACCCGGAGGGCCTGTCCGCCTCGGAATGCGCCGAGGCCGGCTCTCTCTCCCGCGTCAGCGCCCGCCGTTACCTGGAGTACTTCGCGGAGACGGGGCGCGCGGAGGTGACGCTGCGGTACGGGGGTACGGGACGCCCCGAGCGGCGCTACCGGCGCCTCGGCTGAGGCTCCCTCCCGCGTTTCTCACTGGTCAACCGTTAGTTGAGACTCGTATTATCTGCCGATCGAGGTGGGGGATTCCGCTTCGCAGCATCGGCCGAGGTCGGGGGGCCTGTCGAGGCGTGCTGCCCAGAAGCATGGTGCCCCCACCATCACCAATGACGAATCCGGCGGGCGTTCGTGCTCCGCCGGTTCGACAACCCGAGGGGTGGGTTACCGAGTGCAGATTCGCTTGCGTGGTGGCCGGCACAGGCGCCGTATGAAGCCGGCGCTTCCGGCCGTGGCCGCGGTCATGGCGCTCACAGGGGCGGGGATCGCGTTCAGCGGATCCGATACGGCGCAGGCGGGTGAAGGACTCAGGCTCGGCGTCGAGTCGCAGAAGCCCGCGCAGCCGTCACAGGCCGAACTGCGACAGCGCGTCGGCCAGGCGATGGAGGCCGTGGCGGACAGCGGGGCCGGGAACGGGGCCGGCAGCAGGGCCGGCGGCGCGCCGAGCGCGCGCATCATCGGTGGTTCGGAGACCACCATCTCGGCTGCACCGTGGATGGCGCAGCTGCACTACTACGACGAGGCCAGCAACACCGGCTTCCTGTGCGGCGGCGTGGTCATCGCCCCGACGAAGGTCGCGACCGCCGCCCAGTGCGTCAAGGGCGCCAAGTGGTACGCGGGCGGCACCGTCGTCGTCGGTACCGACCAGACGCCCACTCAGAACACCGACGGGACGTGGAACTGGCACAACGGCACGCTGCTGGGCGCCTACCGGCAGTGGAACCACCCGGGCTTCAGCTGGTCGGCCGGCCTGGACAACGACGTGGCCGTCCTCACGCTGACCAGGCCGGTCCCCGCCACCGTGAAGCCGCTGCCGCTCGCGCAGCCCACCGACTCCGCGCTCTACCAGGCGGGCCTGGACGGCAAGGTGTACGGCTGGGGCAAGACCACCTCGGGTCCGGGCGGGCGCGCGCAGACGCTGAAGGTGGCCGACGCGGACGTCGTCGCCGACACCTCGTGCGCGGCCGCGTACCCCGGGGGCTTCGTCAAGGGCCACATGCTCTGTGCCGGCGCCGCGCCGACGGGTGACGACGGCACCAGCGAGACGACGTGCGCCGGTGACTCGGGCGGCCCGCTGGTGGTCGGCGGCAGGCTGGCCGGCATCGTCTCCGGGGAGAACTGCGCGACCGCGGGCAAGTACGGCCTGTACGCGAAGGTCTCCACGTACTCGGCACCGATCCAGGCCCGTGTCGACGACGCCAACTGGAACTACGACCACACGGCCGACCTGTTGGCGCGGCGCGCCTCGGACGGCACGCTCTTCGGCTGGACCTCGAAGGTCACCTCGCTGAGCCGTACGTTCGACCACGGCTACTTCGGCGGCTACAACCTGCTCGTCCAGGGCGACCTCGATCGCGACGACTGGGAGGACCTGCTGGTCCGCGCGAGCAACGGCTCCGTGTACTGGGAGCACTTCTCGGTGGTGTCCGGCACGTGGGAGCGCAAGCTCGTCTCCACGGGCTGGAACACGCAGAAGCAGATCCTGATCCCCGGCGACGTCACGGGCGACGAACTCACCGACGTCATCACGGTCGACCCGGCCGGCACCATGCGCGTCTACCCGGGCAAGGGCAACGGCGCCCTCGCGGCGCCGGTCGTCACCGGTACCGCCTGGGAGTCCTTCACCATGATCCGCGGCCACGGTGACTTCACCAACGACGGCAAGGCCGACATCTTCGCCCGCGCCAAGGACGGCAAGACGTACCTCTACAAGGGCACGGGGGTCGCCACCCGTCCGTGGTCGGCGCCCGTGCTGGTCGGCGCCTTCCAGTCCATGAACGCCATCGTCACCACCGGCGACGTGAACAGCGACGGCCACGCCGACGTCCTCACCCGCGACACCACGGGCAAGCTCTGGCTCTACCCGGCCAAGGGCAACGGCGGCTTCAACACACGCGTCGCGTTCGGTACGGGCTGGCAGGCGTACAACCTGTTCGGCTGACCCCACCGCGCACGCCACGAGACGGGGCCCGGGCGACACCCCGGGCCCCGTCCCCGCGTCAACGCGGCCTGCGCACCGTTCGGCCTGCGCGCTGTTCGGCCTGCGCACTGTTCCCGGAAGCCGAAACGAACCGAAGACGAGGACGGCTCATGACATACCGGCGCGCGGCGATACCGGCACTGGCCGGAGGTCTGCTGCTCACGGCGCTCCTGTGGTGGGCGGGTTCGAGTACGAACGCACTGCACCTGCCGGGCGCCACCGGCGTGCTCGGCGGCCGGGCCACCGCCGAGCTCACGACCTGGCTCGTCCCCTGGTCGTACGACCCGCCGGCCGCGCTCCGCATCGGCGCGGGGACGTCCGCCGGGATCGGGGAAGCAGCCGAGGCCGACAGCAGCCGCTACCTCGCGCTGCACGCCACCGCCATGCAGATCCGGTTCGGCGCGGTCTTCGCCTTCTTCGTACCCGGGGCGCTGCTCCTCGTCCGCAGACTGCCGCCGGTGCACGGCCGGATGCCGGCCGCGTTGCTCGCGCTGTGGGCCTGGGGCATGGTGGCCGGGACGCTGGCGGTGACCGTCTCCACTCCGTGGCTGATCGCCTCGTACGGGCGCGGCAGTTACCGCTTCCTGCCCCAGCTGGCGGGCATGATCTCCAGTGGGCGGCAGGTCCTGGTGGCGACCGCGCTGGTCGCGGCGACGGTGACGGTGCTCGCCGCGCGGGTCACCGCCAAGGGTGCCGGTCCGCTTCCGCAGGCGGTCGTCCCGGCGCGGGCCGCCCGGTCGGCCGCCACCGCGGGGACCGTGGTGATCGCCGTGTCCCTGGTGGTCCTCTCGTACCATCCGGTCGCGGCGGCCATCCAGACGGTCTCTCCGGACGGCGGGTTCTTCGCCGAACCGGGCGAACTCCTGCGCGTGTGGCTGCTGCTCGGGGCGTGGGCGGTCCCCGAGGGCGGGCCGATCGGCAGCTGGCTCCTGTATCGCGCCGCCGACGTGCTGCTGCTCGCCGTGGTGTGGTGGGCACTGCGACGGCTGCCCGGGCTGCTCACCCGGGTCACCGTTCCGGCGATGGCGGTCGGCGCGGTCTGCGCGACCGTCCTCGGGCTGCTGGCGAGCCAGCTGCTGAGGTTGGCGACGGACGGTTCAGGCCTGCGCTGGGGGCTGCTGCACCTATCCGGCGTCCTCGGCAGCGGCGTCCCGGCCGCCCTGACCTGGGGCCTGGTGGCGGGACTAGCGGCCGCCGTGACACTGCGGGTGACGGCGGGCCGTACGGAGTCCGCCGACACCACGACCACCGTCGAGGACACCGCCCGCCTCTAGAACGGGCCAGGACGAGCCGACCGCCCGCTGCCCGCTGCTCGTTGCTCGGGCGGGCCCCTGTCAGTGGTGGCTGCGATGCTGCAGGCATGGTCCCGTGGAATCTGATCGCCCTCGACAACGCCCTGCGCGCCAGTTGGGCCGCTGACACCTGCTCCCCGGACGACCTCATTCGCGCCGACTGGCAGCCCGGCAACCCTGCCTGGGGCCACTGCGACATCACGGCCTTGATCGTCAACGACATCTTCGGCGGCGACCTCGTGGTCGGCGAGGTCCATCTCAACGGGGAGCAGCACGGCTTTCACTGGTGGAATCGGCTGCCCAGTGGCATCGAACTCGACCTGACACGCGAGCAGTTCCAGCATGGCCAGACCATCACCGCAGCTCGTTCCGTCACCCGTCCGCCGGGGCCTCTGCCTCGTCGCCGGGAGGAGTACCTCCTCCTGCGTGAACGTGTCGTCAAGCACCTCGGTCACCTGCCGGAGCCTTCCGTCTGACCGACTCCTCGTCGACCCGAGAGCACATCTCGGCCGGGATCCGGGACGCCCCCGACCACGGGACACCGTCAACCAGCCGACCCGAGCGTGGACGGGACCACGCACGCCGGCGCCCGAATCCGGTGGCCGGACGGGCACGCTCCGCAGCGTTCCTGAGCCCCTTCTTACCCCACCCTTAAAGCGGCCATAAGGATCGGCATCCCCCTGTCCCAGCAGGCGATTTCGCGGTTCCGAGGGGCTAGCTTTCTGATCGCCGGGGCGGGGTTCGAGCGTCGGTGCTGCTGACGCTTCGGGGGGCTGCGCCGCCGGAGCGGGCCCCGTACCCCGGTCTTCCGTCCCCCTCATATGTGCCGTTGCTGAAGGAGATCGTCACCATGACCGCTCGCCGTAGGGCCGCCACCGTCGCCACGCTCGGGATAGCCCCGCTCGCGCTGGCCGGGCTCGCCGCATCGCCGGCCGTTGCGCACGGGTCGATGACGGATCCGGTGAGCCGGGTGTCCGCGTGCTACGCGGAGGGGCCGGAGAGCCCGAAGTCGGCGGCGTGCAAGGCTGCGGTCGCGGCCAGTGGGGCGCAGGCGTTCTACGACTGGAACGAGGTCAACATCGCCAACGCGGCGGGCAACCACAAGTCGTTGATCCCGGACGGCAAGCTGTGCAGCGCGAACCGGGACAAGTACAAGGGCCTGGATCTGCCGCGCGCGGACTGGCCGGCGTCGAAGCTCGGGGCCGGCAACCACACGTTCCACTACAAGGGCACCGCCCCGCACAAGGGCTCGTTCGAGCTGTACATCACCAAGGAGGGGTACGACCCGTCGAAGCCGCTGAAGTGGTCGGACCTGGAGGCGCAGCCGTTCGCCAAGGTCACGGACCCGCAGCTGGTGAACGGGGAGTACGTCTTCGACGGCACCGTGCCGAGCAGGTCCGGGCGGCATCTGATCTACTCGATCTGGCAGCGCTCGGACTCCCCCGAGGCGTTCTACACCTGCTCGGACGTGGTCTTCGGCCAGGACAACGGCGGTTCCACGCCCGGCGGTTCGGAGCCGGCGCCGGTCGCGTCCGCGCCGTCCGAGGAGCAGATCGAGGAGGGCGCCGACAACTCCACGGTCGACCACGGCGGTCACGGTGGCGACGACCACTCCGAGGCTCCTTCGACCTCCACGGGCGACGACACCGGCACCGGCACCCCGGAGACCGCGGCACAGCCGGAGACCAAGGGCGAAACGGCTTCCGGTAACACCCCCCAGGCCAACGGCGCCGGTGAGAACCTGGCCGAGACCGGCGGTGACGGGAACACCGCGTACGTTGCCATCGGCGGTGCCGCGGTGCTCGCGGCCGGTGCGGCCGTGATGTTCGCGACGACGCGCCGCAAGGCCATGCGCCGCTGAGCCGAAGTCGCTGAGCCGAAGTCGCTGATCCTGCGTGAGGGGCGCCGCCGCGGACTGCACACCGCGGCGGCGCCCTTCCCCGTCACCTCGTCAGTCGAAGACCGACGCACACGTCGTCGGAGTGGCGCGCGCCGGATCCAGCGCGTTGGCCACCTCGTGGTACGCGATCCGGTCGAACAGCCCTATCGCCACGTGCTCCGAGAAGTCGATGGCGCACAGGTCCTGGACCGTCACGTTCCGGACGTCCGGCCCACTGAGGAACGCGGAGCGGTACGGGGTGACGACCTCGTCGTACTTGGTGGCGATCACGGTGTAGCGCACGCCCGGGACCGTGTCACCGCCCTGGTTCAGCTTGGTGAGGAACGCGGAGCCGGCCATCTGGTCCGCGAGGCCGGGCGTGTTCGAGCTGATCAGGTCCGCCACGCCCGGGAAGTACTTGAGCAGGCCGGTGAGCCCGTTCAGCGTCGTGCCGTGGTTGTCGGGTGCGAGGCCGATGAGGGCGTTCACCTTGTCCGCGCCGCCGAGGAACTTGAGGTAGTGGCGCGGCATCATGCCGCCCTGCGAGTGGCCGACGAGATCGGCCTCGCTCGCCCCGGTCGCGGCGAGGACCCTGTCGACGTACGCGTCGAGCTGCTCGGCCGACTTGTCGATGGGGCCGAGGCCGTAGAAGAACGGGACGCCGGGCAGCTGGCCGTAGTCGAGCGAGAAGACGCAGTAGCCGCGCTTGACCAGGTACGGAGCCAGGGCGAGCCAGTTGTCCACGGAGTTCCCGAAGGTGCCGTGGACGAGTATCACCGGGCGGGGGTGGGCGGAGGACGGCTTGCAGGAGTAGTTGTTCCAGCCGCTCGTGGGGGCGGCGGCTGCGTTGGCGGTGGCGGCCGGCGCGAGGCCGATCGCCACCGCCAACAGGGCGGCGGTCAGTGGTCTGAGGGCACGCTTCCAGGACAGCATCGTGCGTTCTCCTTGCGGCTCAAGGGAAATGCGAGGCTGGTATGGGGATGTGGGGATTCGCCCTGCGGCCCGGACCACAAGTAGAACAGCTGTGCTCATGTCAACGTACGCACGAGTAACTAAGTCTGGGAAGTTACGCGTCGGTAAAAACTGAAACGGCGTCAAGATCCGTGATGGAGCGGTTACTCACGGACATCCCGATCATCCGTTGCCGGGCGTTACGCGGCGAGCGAGCCCGGAATGACCGCCCGTGGGCCGTACTTGGCGCGGGCCCGGTCGGCCACCGCCTCCAGGCGGCGGGCCTTCTCGTCGGCCGGGTCGAAGGTGAGCTGGTGTGCGGCCCGCTCGGCGGAGACCAGCCCTTCGGCGCGCAGCGCGAGGGCGCGCACCCGGGCGCGCTGCAGGCCGAGCGCGTCCAGCAGCCGGTACGCGGCGCCGGTGAGCGCCGCGGAGTGGGCGGTCGGCTCGGCCAGGGCACGGGACTTGATGGTCGTGGTGCGGTCGGCGTAGCGCACGGTGAGCGTCAGGGAACGGCACACCTGGCCTTCGCCGCGCATCTGCGCGCCCAGTTCCCCGGCGAGCGAGAGCAGGGCGCGACGGTGCCGGTCGCGGTCCAACTCGTCGCGGGGAAAGGTGCGTTCGGCGGCGACGGAGCGGGCGGCCGCGTTCGGGACGACCCGGGTGCGGTCGATGCCGTGGGCCTTCTCGTACACCTCACGCCCGGCGCGGGCGCCGAGGATCCGCTGGAGTACGGCAAGGGGTGCGGCGGCGACCCGGTCGACGGTGTCGAGCCCGTAGCCGCAGAGGGCGCGGGCCGTCGAGGGGCCGACACCGTGCAGTGCGGCGACCGGACGCCCGGCGAGGAACTCCGCCACGTCGCCCACGACCAGTGTCGTGCCCGGTCCGGCCTCCCGTGCCGCCATCCGGGCGAGCAGCGGACTGGGCCCGGCCCCGATCACGCAGTCCACGCCGTACAGGGCGAGGGCCCGTACCCGTATCAGCGCGGCGAGTCCGGCGGCGTCCCGGCCGAAGTACCGCAGCGCGCCCCGCACATCGACGAGCGCGCCGTCCTGCCCGACCGCTTCCACGACCGGCGTGAACGCCGCGAGCAGCCCGAGCAGTCCCGCGTAGGCGGCTCCGTCGGGCGGGCCTCCGCCGGCTCCCCGGAAGCGCACGTACAGAACGGTCGTCCCGGGCGGCCCCGGCCTGGCCCGCTCGCCCCCGACGCCCCCGGCGCCCTCTGCATCCCCGACCGCCCCGACCGCCCCACCCGGTCCGCCCGGTCCACCCAGCCCCGCGCGCAGAACCGCCGTGCCCTCAGGCTCGGCCCCGGCCCCGGCCCCGGCCTCAGCCCCGGTCTCAACCCGCCCGTGCTCCGTCGTCATCCCGCACTCCCCGGACTCTGGTGCCACAACTTCCTCGCCGGCACGGCCCCTTCGCCCGCGGGGCGGAGGTCCGCCCAGGCGTTCAGCTCGTAGCCGGTGGACATCCGGATGCTGCGGCCGGCGGCCGGAGCGGTGGGCTCGTCCGGGTCGGTCGTGATGAGCCGCTCGGCCACCGCGTCCAGGCCGCCGGTGCGCCGGATCTCGATCAGGTCCGCGAGGTTCCACGCGGCGGAGCCGACCACGCTGAGGCTGCGCGGGCCCCGGCGCTGGACGACCCCGCGGACCAGCAACAGCCAGGAGTGGAAGACGGTGTGGGCGCACGCCTCGTGGCTGTCGTCGAAGAAGGCGAGGTCGACCAGGCCCGTGCCGTCGTCCAGGGTGGTGAAGACGACCCGCCGCCCGGAGCGGATCGGCGGGGTCTGGGTGGCCGCCTTGGCGCCCGCGACCAGCACCGTCGCACCGTGCTCGACATCGCGCAGCCGCCGCGCGGGGATCGCGCCGAGTTCGTCGAGGAAGGCGTGGTGGTCCGCCATCAGATGGCGGGACGCGTCCATGCCGAGGACGCCCAGTTCGGCGCTGAGCCGCTCGGCCTCGCTGAGGTCGGGCAGCCCGACGGACGCGGTCCTGCGGCCGCCGCCGAGCGGGAGCTGGCCACCGTGGGAGGCCATGCCCCGCTGCGTGCGGTGGAGTTCGGCGAGGTGCAGCAGCAGGTCGCGGCGGTTCGCGCCGAATTCGTCCAGCGCGCCGACCTGTGCGAGCCGTTCGGCGACCGGCCGCGACGGCCGCGCCCGCTCCCAGAAGTCCAGCAGGGACGTATACGGCCGCCCCGCCTCGATCCGTGCCGCTTCCGTCTCGCTGATGCCATGAACATCGGCGAGTGCGAGCCGTATGCCCCACACTTCGTCGGACACCAGTTCGATCTGATAGGCGACCGCCGACCGGTTCACATCCAGCGGAAGCACCGGCACCCCCCGCCGTCGCGCGTCCGCCAGCAGCAGCCGCTTCGGGTACATCCCGGGATCGTGCGTGAGCAGCCCGGCGTAGAAGGCCGCCGGATGGTGCGCCTTGAGCCACGCCGACTGGTAGGTCGGTACGGCGAAGGCGACCGCGTGCGCCTTGCAGAAGCCGTACGAGCCGAACGCCTCGATGATCTCCCAGGCCCGCGCGATCACTTCGGCCGCGTACCCCTTCCGTTCCGCCTGCCGGGCGAACCACACCTTGATCCGTTCCTGCGATTCCGGATCGGACAGCCCGCGGCGCACCCGGTCGGCCTCGTCCCTGCCGCAGCCGGTCAGGATGTTCACCATCTCGATGATCTGCTCGTGGAAGACGACGACCCCGTACGTCTCCCCCAGCGGCCCGGCCAGGTCCGGGTGCGGGAAGCGGACCGGTGCCCGGCCGTGCCGGGCCTCGATGAACGGCCGCACCATGTCCGCCGCGACCGGCCCCGGCCGGAACAGCGAGATGTCGACGACCAGGTCGTGGAAGTTCGCGGGCTGCAGCCTGCCGACGAGATCGCGCTGGCCCGGCGACTCGATCTGGAAGCAGCCGAGCGTCTCGGCGGAACGGACGAGCTGGTACGTCGCCGGGTCACCCGGCGGCACCCGCCCCGGGTCGTCCAGGTCGATCCGCTCACCCGTCGCCCGTGCGACCTCGGCGACGGCGTGCGCCATCGCGGACTGCATCCGCACGCCCAGCACGTCGAGTTTGAGCAGCCCGAGGTCCTCGACGTCGTCCTTGTCGAACTGCGACATGGGAAAGCCCTCACCGCTGGTCGGCATCACGGGCGTACGCCGCAGCAGCGAGGAGTCCGAGATGAGCACCCCGCAGGGGTGCATGGCGACACCGCGCGGCAGCGCGTCCAGCGCCTCGACCAGTTCCCAGAGCCTGTGGTGTCCGCCCTTCTCCTTTGCCACCTCGCGCAGTTCGGGCAGTTCCTCCATCGCCGCGCGGGCGTCGCGGGCGCGGATGTGCGGGAAGGCCTTGGCGAGCCGGTCGATCTCGGCCGGGTCCATGCTCAGCGCGGCGCCCACGTCCCGGATCGCGTGCCGCACCCGGTAGGTCTCGGGCATGGCGACGGTCGCGACCCGCTCCTCGCCGAAGCGGTCGATGATCGCGCGGTAGACCTCCAGCCGGCGTGCGGACTCGACGTCGATGTCGATGTCGGGCAGCGCGAACCGGCGCTTGGACAGGAAGCGCTCCATCAGCAGATGCTGCTCGACCGGGTCGGCGTGCGCGATGCCGAGCAGATGGTTGACCAGGGAGCCGGCGCCGGAGCCGCGCGCGGCGACCCGGATGCCCATTCCCCTGGTGTCGTCGACGACCTGAGCGACCGTCAGGAAGTAGGTGGCGTTTCCGTGGAAGTCGATGATGTCCAGCTCGGAGCGCATCCGCTCCCAGTACTCCCGGGCGTCGGGCCTCCGGTCGTAGCCGCGCAGCACCATGCCGGCGGCGGCGCGGGAGGCGAGGACGCGCTGGGCGGTGCGCCGGCCGGCGCCGACGAGACGCGGCTCCGGGTAGTAGGCGTAGCCCATGCCCAGGCCGTCCCCCGGGTCGACGAGGCACTCGGCGGCGGTCTCCTCGGTGACGGCGAGCAGCCGGTGCGCGGCGTCACGCCGCAGACCGGCGACCTCGACGACCCGCTCGGCCGTACGGGACATGTCGTCCGCACCCTTGAGCCAGCGCTCACCGCTGTCGAGCCCCCTGGCCGGGTCGACGGGGACGAGCCGGCGGGCCGCGTCCAGGACATCGGCGACGGGGCCCTGATCCGGGTCGGCGTATCGCACGGCGTTGCTGAGCACGGCCCGTACGCCCTGCTCGGCGGCGAAGCCGACGGTACGGGCGGCGAGCCGCAGCGAGCCGGGGCCGGTGCCCCCGGTCCCGTGGTGCACGGCTTCGAGACGCAGCGCGTCGCCGTACCGCTCCCGCCAGGGCGCGAGCAGCCGGGCGGCCCGGTCGGGGCGGCCCGCGGCCAGTGCCCTGCCCACCTCGGAGGCGGGCCCGAGCAGCACGGTGAGCCCGGCGGGGCCGCCGTCCAGGGCGTCCCATCCGACGACGGGCCGGTCGGTGCCGTCATGGGCGGCGGTGATCAGCCGGCAGAGTTCCGCCCAGCCGGCGGCGCCGTCGCGGGCGAGGAAGGTGACGCGCGGCGCGGACTCGTCGATGAAGGCCCCGCCCCGCACCGGAGTGCGCCGGCGGCCGGTTCCGTCCGCCCCCTCGGCACGCTCCCGTACGGCGAGATCGGCCCCGAACAGCGGGCGCACCCCGGCCTTGACGCAGGCCTTGGTGAAGCGGACCGCCCCCGCGACCGTGTCGCGGTCGGTCAGCGCGAGGGCCCCCATCCCCCGCTCGGCGGCGCGCTCGACCAGCCGTTCCGGATGCGAGGCCCCGTACCGCACGGAGAATCCGGACACGGTGTGCAGATGCGTGAAACCGGGCACCCGCACCTCCTGGCTCAAATCCGTTCTCACCTCCCCCTCGCCTCCACCATAGACCAAGTTTCGAACGTTCGTACGATTGATGCGTGGGGCACATGCCGGAAGGTCCCGGTGGGCGCCGACCGGGTGCCCGGCAGGCGCCCACCGGGTGCCTTCGGGCTAATGTCCGGTGGGCCGCGTTGGGCCCGCGGCCGCCGGTGGTACGAGTCGGGCGATGCCCAGGCAATCCGATCAGCGACGGCACCGGATCCGCGCGGCGCGGCGTTCCGTGCGCGGTCCCGTCCGCCCCGGGTCCCGTCTCGACGAAGCCGCCGCCGGGGAGGCTCCCGCCGGGGAGGCCGCCACCGACCGGTACACGGAATCGCGGGTGGCGCCCGCCCTGCGGGCCGCCGCCGCCTATGCCTGGCGGCTCCTGGTGGTCGGAGCCGTCGTGTACGCCGTCTTCTCGGTCCTCGGGCGCTTCCACGAGATCGCGGTGGCCGTCTTCCTCGGTCTCGTCGGCACGGCGATGCTCCGGCCGGTGACCGATCTGCTGGCCCGCCGGATTCCGCGGCCGCTCGCCGTGGCCATGGCGCTGATCAGCAGCATCGCCCTGATCCTCGGGGTGCTGGCCCTGGTCGGTGAGACGGTCGCCGGGGAGCTGACCGTGCTGCAGCGCGAGTTCGGCGCGGGGGTCGAGAGGATCGAACGCTGGCTGGAGCGGCCTCCGTTCCGGGTGAACCCGGAAGCGCTCAGGGACGTCCAGTCATGGATCGGCCGGTTCCTCTCCAGCCATCGGTCCACCGTGATCAGTACGGCGCTCAGCGGCGCGGGCCGGCTGGTGGAGGTGCTGACGACGCTGGCGCTCGCGCTGTTCTCCTCGGTGTTCTTCCTGCACTCGGGCGACCGTCAGTGGAACTGGTTCTGCGACCAGCTGCCGCCGTCCGCGCGGGAGCGGGTGTCGGTGGCGGGCCGTGCGGCGTGGCGGACGTTCACCGGATACACGCACGGCATCGTGCTGGTGGCGGCGACCAACGCGATCCTCGTCGGTGTGGCGCTCTACGCCCTCGGGGTCCCGCTGGCCGTGCCGCTGGCGCTGCTGGAGTTCTTCGCCGCCTTCATTCCGCTCATCGGCTCGCCCATCGCGCTCGCCGTCGCCGCGATCGTGGCACTGGCGGCCAAGGGCCCGGTCGTCGCCGCCGTCGTCGTCGCGCTGATCGTGGTCATCGGCCAGCTCGAGGGGCATGTGCTCCACCCGGTCGTGATGAGCTGGGCCGTACGGCTGCATCCGCTCGTCGTCGCGCTCTCGGTCATCGGCGGTGCCATCGCCGCCGGGGTGATCGGCGCGGTGGTGGCCGTACCGATCGTGTCCGTCCTCTGGTCGGTGCGCCAGGCGCTGCGCGCCCTGCACCACCAGGGCGAGGGCCTGGGCCAGGACCCGGGCCAGGACCTCGCACCCGGCCCAGGGCACAACCCGGGACCCGAGCTCGCGCCCGACCCGGGACCCGGCCCCGGGCACGACCCGGGCCCGGGTCGCCCCTGAGGGACGGCCCGGGCCCGGGAAGTGGAGAAGGATCAGCCGATCTCGGCGCCGAAGACCTGCAGCGCCTCCGTCACCGGCTGGAAGAACGTCTCGCCGCCCGCGGAGCAGTCACCGCTGCCGCCCGAGGTCAGACCGATCGCGGCGTCGCCGGCGAAGAGCGAGCCGCCGCTGTCGCCGGGCTCCGCGCAGACGTTCGTCTGGATGAGGCCGTTGACGATCTGGCCGTTGCCGTAGTTCACGGTGGCGTCGAGGCCGGTGACCTCGCCGTCGTGGACCTGGGTGGTGGAACCGCTGCGGGTCACCTGCATACCGACGGTGGCGTCACCCGCCTTGGTGATCTGCTGCGCGCTGCCGTTGTAGAGGTCGACCTCGCTCGGGTGGGCGGTGTCGCCGCTGTACTTGACGAGCGCGAAGTCGTTCTCGGGGAACTGCGAGTCGACCATGCTGCCGATCGCGGCGCCGCCCGCGGAGTCCGACCACTCGCTTCCGGTCTCACCGCAGTGACCCGCCGTGATGAAGTGCGGCTCGCCGTCCTTGACGACGTTGAAGCCGAGCGAACAGCGGCCGCCGCCGCTGTGGATGGCGTCACCACCGGCGATGAAGGGCTTGAACTCCCCCGCCGTCTTCTTCAGTTCCGCCTTCGCGCCGAGGCCCTTCACGACCTCCTGGAGCTTCGTCAGGTTCGCGCCCTTGACCGTACGGTCGGCCGTGACGACCACCTTGTTGGTCACCGGGTCGGTCGCCCAGGACGTACCGGGGATGGTGGCACGCTCGGTGAGGGTCTGCCGGGCGGTCTTCAGCTCGGCGAGCGTGTGCTCGACGATTCTGGCCTTGCCTCCGGCCTTGCGCACGGACTCGGCGGCCGCCTCATCCACCACATTCATCACGAGCGCCTTGGCGTCGGCGTCGTAGTACGCGCCGGCCGCGTCAACGCCCAGGTCCTTACCGAGCGTCGAGGCGAGATCTCCGGCCGCCGACGCCGACAGCTGCTTGACGGTGAACGCGGGCTTCTCCTCGCTGGCGTTCGCAGTCTGCAAGGTGACTCCAGCGGCAACGAGAGCGACGACGGCACCGCCCGCCATCGCCGCGCGCCTCTTGGGTATCCGTCGGTGGTTCAACATCGACCTCCTGTGGGGGCCGCGTGCGGGCAGTGGGGTGCCCGGACACGGAGGATGGGGCGCCCACTATTCCGATACGCGCCGGTAGCACACAAGGTCGAGTTCAGGACGCGCACACGAAACCTCCAATGCGCCCTCTGCACCTTCACTACCGGAGGTCACCACAGGTCGGTTTCGATTGCGAACACCCCGTGCTACCGGGCCATGTGCGGCGGGTAAGGACTAGTCCTGTCCGGTTCTTCACGCGGAATCAGGCCGAACGGGCTCATTGAAGCCTTTCGCCGACCACCCCCTGATGGGTAATCATCAAGGGGGAGGGGAATGCCAGGACAGTATTGCTGCACATGGCACATGTGCATGACCCATGTGTACGACTGACAGGAATTACCCGGCATACGGGGATAAATGGAACCCCATGGCGAAGGAGGGGCGGTGCGACGTCGGGTGCGCGCGTCGGACGGGCGGCATCTGATGGTGGAGCGCCTGGGGGACCCGCGGGGCAGGCCCGTGTTCCTGCTGCACGGCACCCCCGGCAGCAGGCTGGGCCCGGCCCCGCGCGGCATGGTGCTGTACCAGCGCGGGATGCAGCTGATCGCGTACGACCGGCCCGGCTACGGCGGCTCCGACCGGCTGGAGGGGCGCAGCGTGGCCGATGTGGTCCAGGACGTACGGGCGATCGCCGACGCGCTGGAGCTCGACCGGTTCGCCGTGGTGGGCCGCTCGGGGGGCGCGCCGCACGCCCTGGCCTGTGCCGCGCTGATGCCCGACCGGGTGACCAGGGCCGCGGCCCTGGTGACGCTCGCGCCGCGGGACGCGGACGGTCTCGACTGGTTCGAGGGCATGGCCGCGTCCAACGTCCTGGAGTACACGAGGGCCACGGTCGACCCGGACGGGCTCACCGCGCGGTTCATCCTGCGTTCGGCGGAGATCCGGCGCGATCCGTTCCGGCTGCTCAACGATCTGCGCCGGGAGCTGACGGACTCGGACCGGATGGTCGTCGCGGACGCCGGCGTACGGACGATGCTGCTGCGCAACTACCAGGAGGCGCTGCGGACGTCGGCGTACGGCTGGATCGACGACGCCCTCGCCTTCTGCAGTCCCTGGGGATTCGATCCCGCGGAGATCACCGCGCCCGTGCTGCTGTGGCACGGCGAGAAGGACGTCTTCTCTCCGGTCGGCCACTCGCGGTGGCTCGCGCAGCGCATCCCGGGCGCGACGGCGGTCCTGGAGCCCGCCGCCGCGCACTTCGACGCGCTGCACGCACTGCCCCGCGTCCTGACCTGGCTCCTCGCCCCGTCGCTGGAGGACCCGCCCTAGAGGACCCGCACCAGAGCCCCCGCACCAGAGCCCCCGCATCCGAGGACCCGCATCCGAGGAACCCGCACCAGCCCCCGCACCCGACAACCCGCACCGAGGGCTCTCGTTGAAGTCCCTCGGTGCGGAGGCTCGGGTGCGGAGCCCCGCGTCACACCGCCAGCGGCTCCAGGTCCCGGTGGATCCTGCGTTCGTCCCGGGCGATGCGGGTCATCGCGTGGTCCTCCCCGAGGAGCCGCCCCAGTTCCTCCACGGTCTCGGCGCGCAGCAGCGCCGCCTCGTCCTTGCGTCCCAGCGCGCCGAGCGTGACCGCCATGTTGGAGGAGACGGCGAGGACCTCGGGGTGGTGGGAGCCCAGGACCTCGCGGAGTTTCATGACGGCCCGCCGCTCGGTGTCCAGCGCCGATTCCAGCTCGCCGAGGTCCGCACGGGCGTTGGCGAGGTTGACGGTGCAGAACAGCGTGTGCGGATGGGCGGTGCCGAGCACGTCGGTCATCCTGCGGACGGTGGGCAGCAGCACCTGCTCCGCCGCCTCGGGGTCGCCGCAGCCCCACTGGTAGATGCCGAGGTTGTTGAGCGCGGCGAGGGTGTACGGATGCTTCTCGCCCGGCACCTTCATGTACTGGTCCACGACCTCCTGGGCCAGGTCCCGGGCCGCCACCGGCTCCCCGGCGGCGAACAGGTCGGCCGCCAGGTTCAGATCGCAGGCGAGCGAGTCCGGGTTGGCCGAGGTGTACTTGGCGCGGTAGCGGTTGCGGGTGGCCGTCGTCAGCCTGCGGGCGTCCTCCAGCAGGCCGGCCCGCCGCAGTGAGACGGCGAGGGACTTGGCCGCGGCAAGGGTGCCGGGGAAGGTCCGGCCGAGGGTCTGCTTGTAGATGTCGTAGGTGCGGCTGAGCAGGCCGACCGAGTCCTCGTAGCGGCCGACCTCCCGCAGGTCACGGGAGAGCGACGTGGCCGAGGACAGCGTGTACGGGTGCTCGGGGCCGAGCACTTCGGTACGGCGGTCGAAGACGTCCTGGTCGATCTCGCGGGCGCGCGCGTACTGGCCGACCATGCGCAGGTTGAGCGCGAGGTTGTTGGCGGCGGCCAGGGTGCGCGGGTGGGACTCGTGGAAGATCTGGCTGAATCCCTCGTGGGCCTCGGTGGCCAGCTCCATGGCCTTGCCGTACTGGCCGAGGGTGCCGAGGTCCATGGCGAGACCGCTGGTGGTCATGTACGTGTGCGGATGGGAGGGGCCGAGGACGATACGCTGGCGTTCCAGGGTGACCTCGTCGAGCTCGCGCGCCTCCACGTAACGGCCCTGGGAGCGGAAGATGTTGGAGAGGTGGAAGCGCAGGTACAGGTACTGCAGATCGTCGTTCCCGAGCATCTCCCGCCAGGATTCGCGCAGTTCGTCGCCGAGCGCCCCGGCGGCCTGCCAGTCGCCGCGCTTCCAGAGGTAGCGCACCCGGTCGATGAGGAGCCGGCGGGTCTCCGGCTCCTTGCAGAAGCGGGCCTCCGAGGGTCCGAGGTGGGGCCAGATGGTGGTGAACCGCGGCCAGGTCTCGGGGTTGTCGATCGGCTCGTCGTCGTCGGGGCGCGCGCCGGCGAGGATGCGGTGGACGGCGTGCCGGGCGTCCTGCTGCTCCTGCTCGCTGAGCTGGGCCCGGATGACGGCCTGCACCAGCCGGTGCACCTGGATGGAGTTGGAGACCTGGTCGACCTTGGCGAGGGCGAACCGGCCGATCTCGCGGATGACCCGGCCGAGTACGAGCTTCTCCTGGAGGGAGGAGTCGTAGGGCTTGAGCGCCTCGATCATCTCCTTGCTGTAGAGCAGGTTCGCGGAGATCGGTTCCGGTGCGAAGAACGCGCACAGCTGGAGCAGCCGTACGGCGGCGGGTGAGCGTTCCTTGAGCCGTTCGATGGAGACGTTCCAGGTCGCGGCGACCGGCTCGGGGTAGCCGGCGGGCTGGTTGAGCGCGAGGACGCTCGGCGCCTGCCGGCCGAGCTGTTCCAGGTACGCGGCGACGGGTGTGGCGGTCTCGGCGATCCACGCCGCGGCCTGCTCGACGGCGAGCGGCAGGTCACCGACGGCGGCGGCGACCTGGTCGGCGTCCTCCAGGGTGAGTCCGGGCGCCCGGCGCTGGAGGTGCTCGACGGACTCCTCCCGCAGGAAGACGTCGACGGGCAGCGAGTCGCCGTACTGCGACCACGTCTGGTTCCTGGACGTGACGAGGATGTGCCCGCCGGTGGGGAAGAACCGCTTGAGCTGTTCGGGGTCGTCGGCGTTGTCGAAGACCAGCAGCCAGCGCGAGGTCGGTACGCCGCGCCGCAGCAGGTCGACGGCTTCCTGGGAGGCGGCGGCCATGTCCTCGCCGCCCTGGGCGCCGAGGCGGGTGGCGAGTTCGGCCAGTCCGGCGACGACGTCGTCGGACTGCTCGGAGGAGATCCACCACACCAGGTCGTAGTCGGCCATGAAGCGGTGCACGTACTCCAGTGCCACCTGGGTCTTGCCGACGCCGCCGAGCCCGTACAGCGTCTGGGGCTGTGGCAGGACGACGGCCATGCCGCCACCGAGCTGGTCGCGCATCCGCTCCAGGACGACGGAGCGGCCGGTGAAGCCGGGGTTGCGGGCGGGCGCGTTCCAGATCTTGGGGACGGTGCCGGGGAACCGCGGGCCGGGCGCGACCCCGTCGGTGAGCTGGATGGGCCGGTCGAGAGCGCGCAGCAGGGCGCTGGTGGCGTGCACCTCGTCGAGGCGGAAGAGGTCGACGGGGTTGCGGTCGATGTAGGGAGTGGTGAGGCGTACGTCGCCGACGCGCAGCGGCAGCAGCTGGCGCCGTCCGCCGCCGGGGTCCTCGGAGGCGGCCCGTTCCCACACCTCCACGGCGCGGGCGGACTTGAGGTACGCGCTGGAGAGCAGCACGACGGTGCGGGCCGCGGTCTCGGGCACGAGCGTGCCGGAGCCGTCCGGGGAGGGTTCCGCGGAGACGTCGCGCGGGACGACGCGGAAGCCGGCGCGGGTGAGGACGGACTCGATCCAGTCGGCCCACATCCGGTTCTCGGCCACGTAGCTGAGGAAGAGGTCGGCGGGCATGGCGGGGCGGCGGCGGGTGAAGGCGTCCCTGATGCGCAGCCTGGTCTCCTCGCCGACGGCCGGCATGGAGGTGACTTCCTGGTCGGTGACGACGGCGGTGAGCCGTTCGAAGGCGGAGAGCAGGGAGTTGGTGAGTCCCGCCTCGTCGCCGAAGGTGGCCAGGGTCTCCTCGTAGGCGTAGTAGGGGCGGTAGGGGATCTCCACCGCGCCCCAGTAGGCGGTGCTGTCCTCGCCGGCGAGTCCGGTGGGGAAGCGGTCGAACTTCAGCCGGGCGAGGGCCCGTCCGGCGTCGGCCTTCTCCTTCTCGCCCTCGTCGATGCGCATGGGGACGGGGAAGATGCGGATGCCCCGGCCGCCGTAGCGTTCGTCGATCTGCCGTGCGACGGCCGCGGCGCCGTCGATGGACTGGTCGCTGAGGGTGAAGCAGTCGACGAGGACGTCGGGCAGATGGACGGTGCAGATGTCGGCGATGTCGCTGAGGCCGGTGCGGCTGTCGATGAGGACGTAGTCGTAGTTGGCCTTCATGTCGTCGCGCAGGGCGTCGAAGAAGTGCCCGCCGCCGAGGCGGTCGTAGAAGTTGTCCCAGTCGAAGGTGGAGACGGTCGCCGAGTACTCGCGGTTCTGCTTGCCGGCGGAGACGAAGTCGAGGGTGCCGCCCTCGGGGAACTCCCAGCCGAGGCTCTCGGGTGTGAGGGAGACGGCGTGCGGCTGGATCCGGGCGTAGTCCCGGTGCCAGTCGTCGGGGCGCTGCACGGGGCTGGTGGCGGCCCAGGCGTACTCGGTGATCAGGTCGATGACACCGGTGGTGGCGCCGAGGGTGGAGGGGTCGAGGAAGGGATGGAAGAAGCGGTGCAGACCGGGGGCCTCCAGGTCCCAGTCGACGGCGAGGACCCGCTTTCCGTTCGCGGCGAGGATCCAGGCGGTGTTGGCCATGGCCATGGTCCGCCCGGTGCCTCCCTTGTACGAGTAGAACGTGACGATGCGTCCGTCACGACTGGCTGTCATCCGTGTCCTCCGCATCGGGCGCCTGGTCGAGCATGTCGGGGATGAAATGCGTGGTGGCGTACTCGGCCGCCATGGGGCCGCGCAGCCGGGGACGTTCGGTATGGCTGCCGCCGGCGGGCGGATAGACCTGTGCGTGTCTGAGGTACTGCTGGGCGGCCGCCTCCACCACCTGGGGGAGGATCTGGCCGAAGGCCTCCATGCTCGGGACGCCGCGGGCCGCGGCGCGGCAGGCGGCACGGCCCTGGCTGAGTTTGGTCGGCAGGGTCTGTTCGAGTGTGGCGCTCAGTTCGCTCTCGGCGGCGCGGCTCTGGTGGTCGTCGCGGTTCCAGGGGACGACGACGCTCACCCAGGGGCGGTTCTCGGCGTCGAAGGCGGCGAGCCGTTCGCGTCGTTCCTCGTCCTCCAGTGCCCAGCGGTCGATGATGAGCAACTCCGGTCTGGTCGGGGGCTGTTTGCTGTCCAGCGGGGTGGTGTCGTGGTCGAAGGAGCCGACCGTGGCCTGGTAGTTGAGGGCGCGGACCAGATCGCGGGCGACGTAGGCGAGCGGCCGGTGGGCGTCCGGGTAGTACGGGTTCCAGTCCTGAGGCATGTCGCCGTAGTACTCGGCGTCGCGTCCCGGTGGCAGGTCGTGTCTGGTGGAGGCGGCGACGGTGACCTGGATGGGACGGGGGCCGCTGCTGCGCACCGCGCCCCGGGCCGTGGCGCCGGCCGGGTCCTGGGTGCCGAAGGCGCTGGGGGCCTGCCGGTAGTCGAGCGGTCTGCTGGGGCCCATCGCGGCGGTGTCGGCGACACTGACGATGCGTTTGGCCAGCTCGTAGACCGCGCGCTCGTACTCCTCGGCGAATATGCGGAGTTTGATGAGTCCGTAGAGCCCGTCGGTGACGTAGCGGTCGCCGAAGGCCCGGTGGTTGAACTGCAACCGCTCGGCGGGGCCGGGGAGTTGTTCGGGCGGCACCGGTACCCACAGGGCGGGCACTATGGCTTCGGCCGGCCGGTTGCTCTTGGCCTGGTGGTAGATCTCGCGCTGGGCGAACGCGTACCACTCCTTGCCGCACATCTCGCTGGCGAAGTAGCGGGGCGAGAAGAGCGGTACGAAGACCCGGCAGGTGGCGAGCACTTCCGCCAGGCGCTCCGACCAGCCCTCGCCGGACCGTATCTCACGGTCCATGAAACCGGCCGGTGCACCGGCCGGCAGATCGGTCAGGGCCATCACATGACCACACAGATCGCGGAACAGCCGCTCGACCCACATATCGGGGTCGGGGCCTCCGGCTCCGTACCTCGGCGTGTGCGCGTAGCTCAAGAAGAAATACGGCCGCTGGTCCGCCGCTCGCTGCTGCGATGACGCGTGCACACGACCCCCGTCCTGTATGAACACTCGCACTCACAGCTGATGAGGTGCGAGCAAAACAATCATTCCGGAGCCGACCTCACTCCATCCCCACGACGTTCAGTCAATCAACACCGCTTTTCGGACATCCATCTCACCGCATGGTCCACCGCGTCCCTGATCGAGAACAAGGTTGCGACCGTTCCTCCCAGTTGTCCCTTCTGCTCCAGATTCCAGCCGAAGGCGGCGCCGATCGCCTCGAAATCACTGTCGTCCAGAGTGACGTCCAGGTATTCCGTCCATTCCGGCCCGTGCGTCCCACGCACCACACAGGCATACCGCCGCAGGGGCGCGCCGGTGCGGTACTCCGCGAGATGAAAGGCGGTGCAGACGGAGAAACCCACATTGATCATCAATACCCGTGCCCCGGCGCGGTAGAGCGCCCCGAGCGGGGATTCCTCGCCGAGGTGCGAGGAAAGGGGATGCGCCGAGAGCAGTTCCCCCGCCCGCCGGCCGAGCGCGGCGAACGACGTCTGCGGGTGGGCACTGCGCACCGCGCCCCCGGCGGTCCGTACGGACTCGGCCAACCGGCCCATAGCGGTGCACGGCGTCGCGGCGGGATCGAAGGCGGGCATCGTGGCCCGGAAGGCCGCCGCCTGAGTGGGTGTCATCCCGGCGACCAGCCGCAGATGGGCGGTGGACGTGTCCGAGTTCTCCGTGGTGAAGGCGGGCACCACGAGCGTGCCGTCCGCGCCGAGCGCCGTCAGCAGGGCGTCGCGCAGCGTCGGGGCGTCCAGACCGGTGCTGCCGAGTCCGGCGTGGACGAGGACCGTCTCCCCTTGCCGTAACCCGAGTTCCGTCAGCTGTCGTACGAGCCCGTCCCGCTCATCGGCCGTGTCGGTCACGGTCCGCCTCTTCCCACAGTTGCGCCAGCAGCCGCTTCCCGCCGACGGTGAGTTCCGCGGCGCGGTCCAGGGTGTCCAGCGCCCGCCTGGCCGCTTCCGCGCTGTCCGGTTCGAAGGCCCGCAGGCCGGTCCTCTCGTACGCCCCCGCCAGCAGCTCGGACACCGGAACGGGGGCTTCCTGCCAGGGGGCCTCGTGGCTCCACCAGCCGTCGTCGGCATAGAGGTCGGTGACCTCCAGCAGGGCCTGGAAGCGCGCCCGGCGCCAGCCGCGCAGCAGCAGCGGCGCCAACTCCCCCGCGTCCCCGTGCAGCGGGATGCCGAGGGCGCCGAGGCCGTGGCGCCCCAGCGCGGGCCCGGGGCCGGCGACCGGGGTCAGGGTGGTCAGCGATCCGGCGGCGGCCGCTGCCTGTTCCGGTGCGCGCCCGCGCAGCACGCCCCAGGCGCGGGCCAGCCGCCCGCTCCAGTCGGCGGCCTCGGTGAGGCCGAGCCGGGGCAGCGCCGGGACACCGAAGCAGTCCCGGTACGGGTCGAGGTCGTCGATCGCGAGATCGGGAGCCCCGTCGCGGCCGAGTCTGCGGACGGGCCGCCAGCCGGTGCCCGGTTCGTCGAGCCGGGCGACCCGCCGCTCGCCTCCGGCGGTCCGTACGAGGAAGCCCTTCTCGACCGGCTGCACCTCGGCGGTGCCCCGCGGTCCGGCCCCGGTCAGCCGTAGTTCGCCGAGGGTCGGCAGCAGCAGGACGCCGTCCTCGTAGGTGACGCGCACCGGCAGGTCGAGGCCGCCGCGCACGACGGCGGCGGCGACCGACGACGCCAGCCGGCGGGCGGGCGCGAGTGCGGCGCCCGGCAGGTCCTCGTGCAGCGCGTCCAGGGCGCCGAGCAGCCAGCCCCGGGTGTACGGGTGGGTCAGCACGTCGTCGAGGCCGCCCGGCCGGCGGTCGACGGCGCCGGCCAGCTCCCAGGCGTGGGCCCACTCCTCGCCGCCGCGCCCGTCCAGCTCCCGGTTGAGGTCGGCGAGGAGCAGCCGGGTCAGCTCGTGCTGTTCGGTGCGCAGGTCGCCGTCGTCGGTGACGGCGGCCGGTACGGCGCCGGCGGCGGTGCGGTGCTCGATGCCGCGGACGAGGGCCTCGAGGTCCGTGCAGTAGACGGAGGTGTTGTCGAAGTCCGTGCCGGAGCGGTAGCGGTGGGTGTAGAGGCCGCCTCCGCAGGAGCGGACGACGGGGCACTGCCGGCAGGTCTCACCGACTCCGGCGAGACCGAGCTGGCGGGCCCGGACGCCCGGGTGCGAGGCGACCTCGTCGAAGGAGTGGTCGAAGACGTTGAACCCGGTGGCCGCGGCGCCCTCGTAGGCGGTCTTGAGCGAGTCGACCTGCTCCAGGGCACCGTCGGTCTCCACGACGACGAGGTCGGTGGGGGTGAGGCCGAGCGACTCGGTGAGGCCGGGACCGCCGGAGAGGGTGGACAGGACCGAGGCGAAGAGCCGTACCGGCACGCGGCGGCCGTGGCGCTCCCAGCGGTCGAAGACCGTGAGGAGCCAGTCCGCGTACGCGGTCGGGGAGCCGTCGGGCCGGGGCGGCGGTTCGTCCCAGGTGGCGTGCGGCAGCAGGAAGTCGATGCGCGGGGGGTCGAGCTCCATCAGGGCGTCATGGACGGCGACCGGGTCGTTGGCGACGTCGACGGTGCACAGGAGGCCGAGGTTGAGATGGCGGTAGCGGTCCCGGCCGAGCAGTTCGACGGCCTTCAGGACGAGGGGGTGGCTGCTGCGGCCGTCCGCGAAGCGGCGGTGGCGGTCGTTGGCGGCCTTGTCACCGTCGAGGGAGATGCCGACCTTGACCCCGAACTCGTCGAAGAGGTCGAGATAGCGGGGGCTGAGCTGAAGACCGTTGGTGTGGATCCGCAGATCGAGTGCGGCGACGCCGTCGAGGGCCGCGGTGAGCTCCTCGCAGATCCGGCGTAACCGGGAGGGGCCGGCGAGCAGAGGCTCCCCTCCGTGCAGGATCACTGACACGGAGGGCAGGGCATGTTTCTTCGCATGCTCGGCCAGTCGCAGAGCTGTCCAGAAAATCGCCTCGTCAGAGATTGCTTTCGGGCGGGTACGCCAGCTCTGATCAGCGTGTTCATAGATGTAGCAGTGGTCGCAAGCAAGATCACATCTGCTGTGGACCTTCAGTACGATCTCGCGGAATGGGACCACGGGGCCGGTCATTCCGCCAGTCTAGGGCAGTCCGGGTCGGTACCGGACGGCTGAAACCGGACCAGCCGGACTAGAGCGCGGAGTTGAAGGTGGACATCCGTGCGGAACGGTCGCCGTCGGCGGGGCGCACACGACCCAGCTTCTTGGCGGCGTCGGCGTCACGTACATCGATCTCGGTGAGAGGCACCCGATTCTTCTTCACAGAAGCAAAGGTGACTGAAGTCTGGAAGGTCACGACGGCCGTCCTAGGTCATGTTGTGCTAACGGGGAGCACCGGGCACCGTTGCAGTGTCGGCGGCACGACTTTACTCTCATGGCCACCCGCAGCAACTCGGCACGTAGAGCTGAGACAAAAGCGTTGCGCGAGTATGCCCCGCTCCGAACGGAACAAGCCATTCCATCGAACGAGTGAAGCCAAATCCGCAGAGGGGGGTGCGCATGACCGCTATTCCGGGCCATCTGCAAAGCATGGTCTTTCGAAACGCTGATCTGCCGGTTCTCTTCCACCGCACGGACGAGACGGCCATCTCGCGCCAGCGGCAGGCGATCAACGGCACCCGGTTGCAGCTGCTCCTCCTGGTCATGGGCTCCGCGCTGGCAGCGCTGCCGTGGCGGGGCAGGATCGGCGACTCCTTCCAACTCGTCGGCTTCCTGGGCGCGTTGGCGTACGCCGGGGTTCTCGTCGTCAGCTTCCGCGGGTCCCGCAGCCGAGCAAAGTCGCACTGGCAACTCAACCGCTCCGCAGCCGAGTTCATCCGCTCCATGTGCTGGCGCTACGCCGTGCACGGCGCCCCGTTCGACTCCAACTCCCCCGACGCGGACCGGCTGTTCACCGACCGGCTGGAAGAGGGACTGCAGGAGTTACGGAAGGTCGGCTGGGTGGACCCGCGGGAGAACGGTGAGAGCGCGGCGTCCGCCGAGCTCATCACCACGCCGATGCGACTGCTGCGGGAGAAGGCCTTCAGCGTACGCAAGGAGACGTACGTACGGGACCGGCTCATCGAGCAGCGCAACTGGTACCACAGGCGGGCCGAGATCTCCCGGCGGGCCACCACGCTGTGGACGGTCACGATCGGACTGCTCACCGTGCTCGCGCTGCTGTTCGGGACGCTGCGCACGTTCTCGGTCACCGATTCGGCCGAGCCGGCCGGGCTGCTGTCCGCCGCCGCGGCGGCCTGTCTGGCCTGGAGCGAGATCCGCCGCCATCAGCCGCTGATCGCGGCCCACTCGCTGGTGGAGGAGGATCTGGCGGCGATCCACATCGCGATGGAGACCTCCGTGACGGAACAGCAGTGGCCGTCCGCGGTGTACGAGACCGAGCGGATCGTCTCGCCCCAGCACACGGACTGGCTCGTCCAGCACCGGAGTTGAGCCGGGCTGCCGCTGCCGGGCGTCAGGCCCGCTCGACCCCGTCGCGCCAGATCACCGTCACCGGCTTGCCGCGCTCGCGCGCGTACCGGACGATGTCGCCGGTACCGCCGAGCCCCCGGGCCGGACGGCCGTCCCAGACCGCCAGCAGCCGGTCGCAGTTGTCGGCGATATAGGCACCCGCGGCGTAGTAGGCCTCGTCCGTGGAGTGCGGGAAGGCCATCCGCACCTCCTGGCTGGCCCGGTCCTTGAGCCGCAGATAGCAGGCCAGCGCCTCGGGATCGTCGAAGCCCTCCTCGTAGTCCCCGCTGGGGATGACCACGGTCAGCTCGGCGCCGCAGTCCAGGGCGATGTCGGCGAAGAGCTGGTCGGCCCCCTCGGCGAGGCTGGAGAGCGCCTCCAGCGACCCTTCCTGGCGGCACAGCAGTGCCTTCATGGCGGCCAGCACATGGGGCAGGGCTTCGGGCGGGATACTTCTGTGGCCGGTCACTCCGATGCGCTTCATCCGCCCCCCGATCCGTTGTGGCCGACCGCCCTGCCATCCTCTCAAAAGTGTGCAATACGTCGAGCCCCCGCCCGGGGTGCGGGCGGGGGCTCTTGTTGACCGGAGGCCGGTTCTGCCGAAGGCCGGTTCTACCTGAGGCCGGTTCTGCCGAAGGCCGGTTCGCCCCTTGCGTCGGTCCGGCCGCGAGCCGGTTCGGCCGGAGGTCAGTAGACGCTGACGCCGTAGGCGTTCAGGGCCTCGACGACCGGCTGGAAGAACGTCGTGCCGCCGGAGGAGCAGTTACCGCTTCCGCCGGAGGTCAGGCCGATGGCCCGGCTGCCGGAGTAGAGCGGGCCACCGCTGTCGCCCGGCTCCGCGCACACGTTCGTGCGGATCATGCCGTAGACGATGTCTCCGCCGCCGTAGTTGACCGTGGCGTTGAGACCGGTGACCGATCCGCTGTGGATGCCGGTGGTGGAGCCGCGACGGGTCACGGACATGCCGACGGTGGCGTTGGCCGCGCTGGTGATGTCGACACTGCCGACGGTGCCCGGCTTGGCGACGGAGGTGTTGGTGTAGCGGACGATGCCGTAGTCGTTCGTCGGGAAACTGGAGCCCGAGGTGGTGCCGAGGACCGTGGTGCGCCCGGAGTTGGACCACCAGGTGCCCGCGCCGTCGGTGCAGTGGCCGGCCGTCAGGAAGTACTGCGTACCGGCGCTGTTGCGGACGTTGAAGCCGAGGGAGCAGCGCCAGCTGCTCGCGTAGATGGCGTCGCCGCCGGAGATCAGCTTGGAGAACTTGCCGGGAGTGCGTTCGACGCGGATCGCGCCTGCGTTGGCGCCCGCCTCCCGCTTGATCTGGGCGATCTCGCTCGGTGAGACGGTGGAGTCGGCGGTGACGACCAGGGTGTTGGCCGCCTTGTCGATGTGCCAGGCGGTACCGGCCACATCGGCGTCGAGCACGGCGTCGCTCGCGGCGGAGAGCTGCGTCGCGCTGAAGGTGACAGGAGCCTCGTCGGCACTGGCTGCGGGGACGGCCAGCGCGGCGGCTGCGACAAGGCCGGTGGTCATGGCGAGCAGACGGGTCCGTCTCGCGACGCCATGGGTGGGGTTGGTGCGCTTGATCCTCACTTCTCGTTCCTCCCGAGGGGAATCGGGGACCCGCTGTGGGGTGACGGGCCCGTGAGGCGCAGTCAGAAGACCGGCGGAGTGTTCGGTTTCGGTCACGCCGTGCCCCTGACAAGCGCTGTTCGGGAGTATTCGGCGCGTCAACCGGCCGCGCAAGGGCGCCTTTCGGCCGTGCGGCGCGTGCGTATGCCGAACGGCCCCGGGGGCTCGGTGGCCGCCGGGGCTGGAGTGTCCGTCGTGGGTAGGACGGGTCAGCGGGTGAGGAGGTTCCGCTCGCCGGCCGCGATGTCGGTCGTCAGGGTGTTGCCGGGCGGCGGGAAGGGGCAGATGAAGTGATCCGCGAAGGCGCACGGGGGCAGCAGCGCCCGGTTGAGGTCGACGAGCACGGAGCCGTCCGCGTCCGGCGCGGCGGGCCGCAGGAAGCGGAAGCGGTAACTGCTCTTCCCGCTGGTCGCGTCGGCGAGGACGGCCCACAGCGAACCGTCCGCCTCGACCGCCGCCTGAAGGCGGTGCTCCGTGCCGTCGAGCTCGAAGAGGATCTCGCCGGACAGTCCCAGACCCCGCTCCCGGCCGTCGGCGTTGCGGACGCGGACGCTGCGGTGCTCGTACGGAACGAACCGTCCCGGCACCGCCCAGCGCGGCTCGTACGGTGTGGCGTCGATGCCGAGGAAAGCCTGCCGTGCGGGCGCCGAGGGGTCGAAGTCCCGTACCGCCCAGAGCCCTTCGCGGCGCAGGACGACGAGCCGCCGCTCCCCGTGCGAGACCCGTGACTCCGCCACCGGCGCGTTGTCCGCGGTGAGACGGACGTCACCGGTCAGCGGCTTGCCGTCGACGAAGAGGCCGTCCTCGGCGGCGGCGGTCAGCACCACCTCGTCACCGTCCTCGCGCCAGCGGCCCGGGATGACCGGAATTCGCCCTTCCGGGTGGTCGGAGAGCCAATGGGTGCCGCTGAGGGACAGTGGTCCGTACGGCGCCGAGACCGAGGCGACACGGCGCTCGTGCCAGTCCTGCCAGTTCTGCCAGTTCTGCCGCGGATCGCTCTGCGGGTCGCTGCTCATGGATCAACCTTTCCGGATCGCCCAACGGGTTCGGGGAGGCCCAGGTGCGACCGCAGGGTCGCACCGGCGTACTCGGTACGGAAGGCGCCGCGCTCCTGGAGGAGCGGCACGACCTGGTCGACGAAGTCGTCGAGGCCGCCCGGGTCCGGATGCGGTACGAGGAGGAAGCCGTCGGCGGCGTCCGTCTGCACCCACGCGTCGAGGGCGGCGGCGATGCCGGACGGGGTGCCGACGAAGGTCTGCCTGCCGGTGGTCTCGATCACCGTCTCGCGGATGGACAGCCCCTTGGCCTCCGACAGCGCCCGCCACTCGGCGGCGACGGCGAGCGGGTCGCGGGACCCGGCCCCGGCCCACGCCCCGACCCGGCTCCGGCTCCGGCTCCGGCTCCGGCTCCGGCTCCGGCTCCGGCTCCGGCTCCGGCTCCGGTCGAGCACGCGCTCCGGGACGGGATCGATGCCCCACAGCGCACGGGCGGTCCGTACGAACTCGGCGGCGCGCGCTCTAGCAGCCGTCACAGGGGCAGCAGCAGTCACAGCCGCTGGGCGTGCAGTCGCAGTCGCACTTCTGGCAGCAGCCCTCGCGCTTCTTGCGGGACCAGGGGCCCTCGTACTCCTTGGCGCAGCAGATCCGGCAGGTGCAGCAGAGGCCGACGAAGGCCGCGCAGCCCGCCCAGAAGCCACGGGGCTTCGGCTTCGGGGGCTCACCGCCGAAGCCGAACTGCGGCGGGACGCCGCCGTTCCCGCCCGCGCCGCCGCCGTAGGGGTTTCCGCCTCCGTAGGGATTGTCCGACCCGTACGGTCCCGCGGCTCCGCCCCCGGCCGCACTCCCGTACGCGCCGCCGCCCTGCGCCGGCGGCTGCTGACCGTACCCCTGGTGCGAGCAGGCCGCCGTGCCGAACGCCCGGTCCACCGACCGCCTCAGCTCGTGCACGAGCAGCACGTGCAGCAGCCGGTCGTCCACGAACTCGGCGTCGTGCAGCGCGAGCCTGATGCCGTGCAGGGCGTCGTCGGCGAGCCGGCGCGCCTCGGCAGGCGCCGTGCCGGTCGCCGTGAGCGGGTTCCATGCTCCTGACGCCGCGTCGGCCTGCCGGTCCTCCACCGCGTCCAGCAGGTGCGCCAGCCGTCCGAAGAGCCGGCCGGCCTCGGCGAGCGGGGCGACGTTCTGTGGCCGTCCGGCCAGAACCGCGGTATGGGCGAAGGCGGCCGCGGTCGCCGTCTCCGTCGGCTCGGTCACGAGCAGCAGCGACGTGCCGGCACCGGCGAGCGACTCGATCCCGGTCTGCCGGTCCACGGCGTCGACGAGCACCGCCGTGTCGAAGCCCAGCGCCGCGCCGGCGCGCGCCCCGGCGCGGTCCCAGCCCGCCGCGACACGGCGCGCGGCCACGGCCACCGGCTTGCGCGCCAACACCCCGTCACGGTCGGCCACGTGGTCCCTTACCTTCGCCGACGCCAGCACGAGCGAGACGGCCGCGGCCAGCCTGGCTCCCTCGCCCCTCGCGACGGGAGCGGTGCGCATGGCGCGCAGCGGACAGGGGCCGGCCGTGCGGCGCTGCTCGGGAGTGCGTTCCGCCTGAGCCTCCGTCAGAACCGAGACGATCAGCCCGTCGTAGTTGGTGACGACCCTGGCGAACTGGCCGTGGTCCGAGCGAAGTGCCAGGCAGAGCCCGCAGAGATGGGCCATCCACTCGGTCTTGAGGCCGTCCGTGAGCCGGTGTGTGCAGGGCCTGACGATTCCGAACACGACGTCCCCCCGTGAGTCGTTCGAGTGCGCGGCCCGCATCGTATCCGGCCGGTCCGTTCACCCGTACGCTCCGAGCCTCACCCATCTGGCCCGACATTCATATTTTGCTTCGATATGAGCCCCCTCAGGGCCCCTACGCTGGAAGAACCTTGACGAATCGCCACATCTTCTGCACCAGTACCGTCACGAATCCCCTGCGCGGCGACTATCCACTTGGCGCGCGATCCGCATTATGGACGACCATAGGGATGCGGAACCACAAGTGACCGCGGTTGAAAGGAGGCGTCCATGGGATCGGTGCGCAAGGCGAGTGCATGGCTGGGTCTCGTCGAGGACAACGACGAGCGTTACTACGACGACGAGTACGCCGAGGGTTCGGGATCCGGCGACCAGTGGGTGACCGACCCGCGGGTGCGGGTGGCCTCCGAGTCGGCCGAGGAGCAGGGTCGCCGGATCGCCACCATCGCCCCGGACAGCTTCCGTGACGCGCGCGGCATCGGGGAGCACTTCCGGGACGGCGTCCCGGTCATCGTCAACCTGACGGCCATGGAGCCCGCCGACGCCAAGCGCGTGGTCGATTTCGCGGCCGGGCTGACCTTCGGTCTGCGCGGCTCGATCGAGCGGGTGGCGACGCGGGTCTTCCTGCTGACCCCCGCCGACACCGAGATCGTCACCGGCGAGTCCGCCGGCCGCGCCACCGACGGCTTCTTCAACCAGAGCTGAGCAGGGCGCTCGCCGGCCCACCGGAAAGCGCCGGTCGGACTACCGGAACGCATCCAGGCCGGTGAGCGCCTTGCCCAGCACGAGCTGGTGCATCTCGACGGTGCCCTCGTAGGTGAGCACCGACTCGAGGTTGGTGGCGTGCCGCATCACGGGGTACTCGAGCGAGATCCCGTTGGCGCCGAGGATCGTCCGCGCGGTGCGGCAGATCTCGATCGCCTCCCGTACGTTGTTGAGCTTTCCGAAGCTGACCTGCTCCGGGCGGAGTGTCCCCGCGTCCATGCGTCGCCCGAGGTGATGGGCGAGCAGGATCCCCTTGTGCAGTTCGAGCGCCATGTCGGCGAGCTTGGCCTGGGTGAGCTGGAAGCCTCCGATGGGCTTCCCGAACTGCTCCCGTGTCCGCGCGTAGTCGAGCGCCGTCTCGAAGCTGGAGCGGGCCGCGCCCATCGCGCCCCAGACGATGCCGTAGCGCGCGTGCGACAGACAGCTGAGGGGCCCCTTCAGTCCGGTGACCGCCGGGAGTACGGCATCCGCGGGCAGCCGGACCTCGTCGAGGACGAGTTCGCTCGTGACGGAGGCGCGCAGCGACCACTTGTGCCTGATCTCGGGGGCCGAGAAGCCTGGTGCGTCGGTGGGGACGGCGAAGCCGCGGACGCCCTCGTCGGTCTGGGCCCAGACGACGGCGACCCCGGCGACCGAGCCGTTGGTGATCCACATCTTGCGGCCCGTCAGTACCCAGTCGGAGCCTTCGCGTTTGGCGTACGTACGCATTCCGGCCGGGTCGGAGCCGTGGTCGGGCTCGGTCAGTCCGAAGCAGCCGATGGTGGAGCCTTCCGCCATGGACGGCAGCCACTGCTGCTTCTGCTCCTCGGAGCCGTACTTCCAGATCGCGTACATGGCGAGCGAGCCCTGGACGGAGACGAGGGAGCGGATGCCCGAGTCGGCGGCCTCCAGCTCCAGGCAGGCGAGTCCGTACTGGACGGCGGTGGCGCCCGCGCAGCCGTAGCCGGTCAGGGACATGCCGAGTGCGCCGATCGAGCCGAGCTCACGGGCGAGTTCACGGATGCCGGGGAGTTCGCCGCGCTCGTACCAGTCCGCGATGTGCGGCAGGACCCGGTCGGCGGCCCAGGAGCGGACGGTGTCGCGGACCGCGAGGTCCTCCGGGTCCAGGAGGTCGTCGATGCCGAGAGGGTCGGCGGGGTCGAAGGGCGGCAGCTTCGAGGGTGCGGACATGGGGGTGTGCCTCCGGCGGCTCGCACGGCGCTGTGTCACAACCTAGCGGCGTTAGTCAATGCTCGGCGCCGACGTTACGGCTCAGTGTGCCGTGCGTCCAGATCGGACCGGTCCCGCCGCCTCGGCGGGCCTGCGGCATGCCGGGACCGGCGCCTCCGCCGACATCTGCGCCGGTGTGTCGGCCGGTGCGTCCGCCGAGGTGTCCGCCGTACTCGGGGGTTCCTGCGGCGCAGCGCACTCCATCACCTTCGGCAGCCGGAGCGCCGCCAGCGCTCCGAGCAGCAGCAGCCCCGCGCTGACGACGAGCGTCACATGCAGCCCGTGGACGAACGCATGCCGGGCCGCGAGCCGCAGCGCCTCGCCGACGGGGCCGCCGAGCTGGTTCGCCACCTGGTAGGCCTCGCCGAGGGAATTGGTCGCGGCGTCCCGTGCGGCCGGCGGGGCGCCGGCGGCTTCGCCGAGCCCGGGGGCGTACGCGGCGTTCATGACGCTGCCGAGGAGCGCGATGCCCATGCCGGCGCCCAGTTGGTACGAGGTCTCGCCGATGGCCGCGGCACCGCCCGCGTGCTCCGGGGGTGCCTCGCTGAGCATCGACTCGTACGCGCCGAAGAGCGTGGTCTGCAGGCCGAAACCGAGGAGCACGAAGGCGACGGTGAGCAGCAGCGGCCGGTCGTGCTGTCCCATCAGCGTCAGCAGCAGCACTGCGGCGGCGGTCAGCACGAAGCCCCAGCCGACCATCCGGCGGGGACCGAGGCGGCGCAGGGTGAACGAGCCGGTGGCACCGGCCGCCATGGCGGCGAAGGTGAGCGGCAGCAGCCGCAGTCCGGTCTCCAGCGGGCTCAGCCCGAGGACGAGCTGGAGGTACTGGACGGCGATCAGTTCCAGGCCGACCAGCGCCAGCATGGCGAGCACGATGCAGCCGACCGAGGTGGAGAAGGTGGCCATGGCGAACATCCGGATGTCTATGAGCGGATGTTCGCGGCGTTTCTGGCGGCGCACGAAGAGGGTGATCAGCAGGGCTCCGGCGACCAGCGGGACGACCGTACGGGGGTCGAGGAGGCCGTCGCCCGCGCCGAGCCGCTTCACGCCGAGGACTATGCCCAGCACACCGGCGGCGGCCATCAGCGCGCCCAGGACGTCCCAGGGTCCGTCGCCGTCGCCCCGGGACTCGGGCAGCAGCCACCTGCCCACCGGCAGGATCAGCAGCATCAGCGGGATGTTGATCAGGAAGACCGAGCCCCACCAGAAGTGCTGGACGAGGAAGCCGCCCAGGACCGGACCGGTGGCGGCGCCGACGGCCGCGACCGCGGTCCATATGCCGATGGCGGTGGCGCGCTCGCGCCGGTCCGGGAAGACGGCTCTGAGTATGGAGAGCGTCGCGGGCATGATCATCGCGCCGCCGACGCCGAGCAGGGCGCGGGCCCCGATGAGCACCTCGGGGGTGGTGGCGAGCGCGGCGACGGCCGAGGCGACGCCGAAGAGGGCGTAGCCGAGCAGCAGGATGCGCCGGCGGCCGACCCGGTCCCCGAGGGTGCCGAAGAGGATCAGCAGCGAGGCGCACACCAGCGGGTAGGCGTCGACGACCCAGAGGAGCTCGACCCCGGTGGGGCGGAGGTCCTCGGTGACGGCGGGCACGGCGACGTGCAGCACGGTCGCGTCCAGCGCGACCAGGAGCAGGCTGACGCAGAGGACGAGCAGGACGACCCAGCGGTTGACACCGCCGCCGGCGGCACGCGGGCGTGCTCCGGCCGTGGTCGTCCCGAACATGTACGTACCTCCTGATGGGTCTCTCGCGTCGGTGGGCGGCCGGGGCGGGGCCCGTGGGCGGCCCGGCATCGACGGGCGAGTGATCAGCCAGCGTACGCGAGTCCCGGCCGGGGGTGCGTGGCGCACCTCTCACCTCGTCGGCCGCCGGGGTGTGGCGTACGCCACGCCCGTGTGCCACGAGGGTGGTACCCGTCGTGCTCCGAACGGCCCCGGAATTCGGCACGGCAATCACGTGAACGGATATCTCCGCCTGCAAACACACTTACGGAGGCGACCGCGTGAGCAATAGGGCACAAGGTCACTTCGATTTACGCCCCGGGCCCGATTTAATGTGCGGCTGAGACATAGTCCACATCACATCGTCATCACGAAGGGCCGGGATCGGCCTGGGCGCACACTCACTCGCTGTAACGTCGATTGGGTGCGTACCGACATCTTTGCCCGTCTGGACCGGGAGCCGGAGCCGCCGAAGATAGAGATCCCGCGGATGAGCCGCACCCGTCTCGCCCTCTTCGGCGGGACCTTGGCGTTCTATCTCGCGATCGTCGTCGCCGTGCTCATCTCGTCCTGGCTGGTGACCATCGACTGGAAGGTCATGCTCTTCCGGCCGTATCAGCAGTGGCCGGAACTGCACGCGTTTCTGGACTACTTCGTGGTGCTCGGCCAGCGCGGGCCCACGGCCGTGATGGTGGCGGCCTGGCTGGGCTGGCGCTCCTGGCGGCAGCACACCGTGCGCCCGCTGCTGGTGCTGGGGGCCTCGCTGCTGCTGCTGAACGCGACCGTCGGCGCGGTCAAGCTGGGCCTCGGCCGGCTCGGCCCCCACTACGCGACGCAAATCGGCTCGCCCGAGCTCTTCGCCGGCGGCGATATATTTCCTTCAGGCCACACCGCCAACGCCGTCGTGACCTGGGGAATCCTCGCCTATCTGGCCACCACGCCGAGAGCGAGACGCTATCTGTCGGCGCTGTCGGCCGTGGTCGCCCTGGGCGTCGGGCTGACGACCGTCTACCTCGGTACGCACTGGCTGAGCGATGTGCTGCTCGGCTGGGCCGCCGGGCTGCTGATCCTGCTCGCGCTGCCGTGGTGCGAGTCGCTGATCGGGCGCACCGAGACGATCATCCTCTCGCTGCGCGACCAGCTGCTTTCCCGCCTTTCCCGCCGTCTGCCGATGCCGTCGCTGCCGGTCGCCTCCGGCGGGCCCCGACCCGCCATATACCCGCAGCGGCTGCCGTCCGAGGACGGCGGGGAGCCCGTGCGCCAGCCGGTGGGCGCGGCCAACGCCGCGCGGCTGCCGGGCGGTGGGCGCAGCACCGTGAGCGGTACGGGAGCCTCCGCGGGCCAGGGAGCGGCGGGCACCGCGAGTGCCGCCGGGACGTCCGGCTCGACCGCGACCGCCCGGCTCACCCAGACGCGCCCGCACACGGTGGCGCGCTCACAGCACGCGCCGCACGCCTCGCACACCCCGGCGCCGGCGGGAGCCCGACGTCCGCCGCGGTCGCGCCCGGTCGCGGGCGGCTGACGGCCCTGGAACACCTGGGGACGGTACGCACCACGCCCTCCCCCGTACGGAGAAGGCCCCGACCGAGGTCGGGGCCTTCTCCGTACGCCCGGACGCCTGCCGGGGTCCTGGCGGGGGGCCTGGCGGGCGGGCTCAGCCCTTCCAGCAGCGGACGACCGTGCCGTCGTCGACCTCGAAGTTCAGTCGGCCCGCCAGGAACTCCATGGTGATGATCGAGCCGGGCGGAAGCGATCTGACGGTGGTCCAGCCCCGGCTGCGGGCGCGCCGCTCGGCCCCGTCGGCGTCGAGGCCGACATAGGACTCGGTGGCGTCGTCGGGCTGTGCTGAGGGGGTCGGTATCGGTGCCATGTGATTCACCGTAGGCGGCAGCGGACGGTGACGGAAGGCCCGTCGGCAACTGCCGAAAAGCGGCATCGGTAGTGCGTGCGTGGAGTCACCGGCTTCCCTCGTACCTCACTGGTCACGCTTGTGTCACAGGTTCACGACATACGTTTGACCGGGATTCGATCACTCGTACGTGCAATCGGTGTTATCCGCACGGGAATTCCTCGGAATTTCCGGATCATCGCTGCACGACAGTGTTCCGGTACCTGGAATTTCCCCGCCCGCCCCCCCCTTTTCCCGGCCGCCCGTGCACCGGGAATTCATCTTGCCTTATGCACCTCCTACTTACGGATGAACCGGTCGCTCACCCGTACGCGTATCGCACCATGTCCCCTTCCGTGTCCCCGCCGTCCCGGCGGAAACCCGTGGCTAGCATCGGGCCATGGGCACGGACACCGCCGAAGCCGCCGCCTCACCGGCGCCGGTGCGCCGACGGGGCCGGGTGGTCGTGGACTGGCTGACGACCACCGATCACAAGAAGATCGGCCATCTCTACCTGGTCACGTCGTTCGTCTTCTTCCTGGCGGCCGGGCTGATGGCGATGCTGATGCGTGCGGAGCTGGCCCGCCCCGGCCTGCAGCTGATGACGAATCAGGCCTTCAACCAGGCCTTCACGCTGCACGGCACGATCATGCTGCTGCTCTTCGCGACGCCCACCTTCGCCGGGTTCGCCAACGCGATCGTGCCGCTGCAGATCGGCGCGCCCGACGTGGCCTTCCCGCGGCTGAACATGTTCTCGTACTGGTTGTTCCTCTTCGGCGGGCTGATGGTGCTGGGCTCGCTGCTGGTGCCGACCGGGCCCGCCGCCTTCGGCTGGACCGCGTACGCCCCGCTCAACAGCCTGGACCGGTCACCGGGCGCCGGCATCGACCTGTGGATCATGGGGCTCGCGCTCTCCGGCTTCGGCACCATCCTCACGTCGGTGAACTTCCTCGCGACGATCATCGGGATGCGGGCGCCGGGCATGACCATGTTCCGGATGCCGATCTTCACCTGGAACATCCTGTTCACCACGGTCCTGGTGCTGGTGGCGTTCCCCGTGCTGGCGGCAGCGCTGCTGGTGCTGGAGTCCGACCGGCGGTTCGGCTCGGTGGTCTTCGAGTCCGGGAACGGCGGAGCCCTGCTGTGGCAGCACCTGTTCTGGTTCTTCGGCCATCCCGAGGTCTACATCATCGCGCTGCCGTTCTTCGGCATCATCACGGAGATCATCCCGGTCTTCTCCCGGAAGCCGATCTTCGGGTACGTCACGCTCGTCGGGGCCACGATGGCCATCACCGGGCTGTCGGTGGTGGTGTGGGCCCACCACATGTTCGTCACCGGTGCCGTGCTGCTGCCCTTCTTCTCCCTGCTGTCGTTTCTGATCGCCGTGCCGACCGGGGTGAAGTTCTTCAACTGGACCGGCACGATGCTCAGGGGGTCGCTGTCCTTCGAGACCCCGATGCTGTGGGCGGTCGGCTTCCTCGTGTCGTTCCTCTTCGGCGGGCTGACGGGCGTCATCCTCGCCTCGCCGCCGATGGACTTCCATGTGACCGACTCGTACTTCATCGTCGCCCACTTCCACTACACGGTCTTCGGCACGGTCGTCTTCGCGACGTTCGCCGGCTTCTACTTCTGGTGGCCGAAGCTCACCGGCAGGATGCTCGACGAACGCCTCGGGAAGATCCACTTCTGGACCCTGTTCATCGGCTTCCAGACGACGTTCCTGGTGCAGCACTGGCTGGGTGCCGAGGGCATGCCCCGGCGGTACGCGGACTACCTCGCGGCCGACGGCTTCACCACGCTCAACACGGTCTCGACCATCGGTGCCTTCCTGCTCGGCACCTCCACGCTGCCGTTCCTCTACAACGTGTGGAAGACACAGAAGTACGGCGAGAAGGTGACGGTCGACGACCCGTGGGGCTACGGCCGGTCGCTGGAGTGGGCGACGTCCTGCCCGCCGCCCCGCCACAACTTCACCACCATCCCGCGGGTGCGCTCCGAGTCCCCCGCGTTCGACCTGCACCATCCCGACTTCGCGGGCCTTCCCGGGCGGCCGGCCGCCCGCCCGGTCAGTCCCCCAGAGCCCGGGTCAGCCGGTCCCGGACCGTCCTGACGTGGTCGGTCAGCTCCGCCGGCTCGACGACCTCGAAGTCGATGCCCAGGAGCACCACGTGAACGACCATCACGTCCAGGCTTGCGGCGCCCGTGCGCAGCAGACAGCTGTCCGGGCCCTCGGCCTCCAGGACACCCGCCGACGGTGACACGGCTCCGGCCGCGGTCCCGAGCGGTACGCGCAGCCTGATCAGCGCCGTCGTCGAGTACGCCGCCGTCGAGACGCCCTTGGACACATAGGCGGCGAGATCCTCGGCGGGCGGGGTGCGCGGCGCGAAGCGCGGGCCGTGCGGCGGTTTCGGGGTGACCCGGTCGACCCGGAACGTACGCCAGTCGGTGCGGTCCACGTCCCAGGCGACCAGGTACCAGCGGCGCTCGGTGCAGACGAGGCGGTGCGGCTCCACGGTGCGGCGGCTCACGTCGCCGTCGTGGTCGCGGTACTCGAAGCGCAGCCGCTCGCTGTCGCGGCAGGCGTTGGCCAGCTCGGTCAGGACCGAGGGGTCCACCTGGGCCTGCGGGGTGCGCAGCATCGGCACGGTGTAGGCGTTGAGTGCACCGATCCGGCGGCGGAGCCGGTGCGGCAGCACCTGCTCCAGCTTCGCCAGCGCGCGTACGGAGGACTCGCCGATGCCCTCGATGCCGTTGCCGGCGGCGGTGCGCAGCCCGACGGCGACGGCGACGGCCTCGTCGTCGTCGAGCAGCAGCGGCGGCAGCTCGGCGCCCGCCCCGAGCTGGTATCCGCCGCCGGTGCCGGGGCTCGCGTTGACCGGGTAGCCGAGTTCACGCAGCCGGTCGACATCCCGCCGTACGGTGCGCGCGGTGACGCCCAGCCGCTCCGCGAGATCGGCTCCGGACCATTCACGGTGCGCCTGCAACAGGGAGAGCAGGCGCAGCAGTCGAGCGGAGGTGTCCAACATGACGGCGAGTCTGCCAGCCGTTGCGGACAGCGGCTGTCCGCGGAAGCGGGCTGCGGCGCCGCTGCCGGGCCAGGGGCGTCGGGAGCCGCGCCGGCCCGGGGCATCGGAATCCGGCGCCCGGATCAGGCCGTCCGGAGCCGGCCGCGGGATCAGGCCGTCGGGGTCATGCGCACGCAGAGGTCGTTGGCCGCCGTGTAGCAGGGCGCCGCCCGATAGCCCTCCGCCACGTGGGCCGGGTAGACGTAGACGCCGCTCCTGTCCCACACGTCATCGAGGACGCGGGAGATCCGTACCGGCTCCGCGCCCTTCGCGGGACGTAGCCAGAGCGTCCACAACTGCTCCTTCCCGAGGGGCTGTTCGGCGAGCACCTCGTAGGGCAGCGTGAAGGCGAAGCCGCCGCCCTCGGTGGTCACCGGCACCTGGTGGACGGTGCCGCCCAGCCGGGCCTCGGCCACGGCCCCTTCGCCGGGCACGGCGCCGTACAGCACGCCCTCGACCGTGCAGGCGCCCGGCTCGAAGCCGATGTCACCGGCCTCGGCGTGCGGTTCGCGCAACCAGCAGCGCACCGCGAGCCGCCCGTCCGCCGTCGGACAGGGCACCCGCACCGCGACCCGGCCGGCCTCCGGCACCCGGCCCAGCAGCGCCCGCAGGTCGCGGATGCCCGGCTCGATCGCGACGCCGTCGTCGGTGTACGCGTCCCAGTACCCCTCCGCGAGTTCGACCGTGCTGGGCAGCACGGCCCGCGAGTGTTCCCCGCCGGCCGGGGTGAGGGGCAGCCGTACGGTGTCCCCGGCGCCGGTGCCGCCGCGCCTGCGCAGCACGAACGCCGCGGCCGGCGCCGCGATCCCCGCCATGTCGAAGGTGATGCCGCCCGCGGAGTCGGCGATGCAGTCGGCACGGGGCGTCCGCCGCCCGGTGGGCGTGGTCATGCCGTCTTCCCCTTCCGGATCACTTCGGCTGCCTTGTACCGCACGGCGTAGGCGCCGTCGAGCACCGCGCCGCGCGAGCGGTGCACCGCGTCCCGCAGCGCGCCGCGGGAGCGGCAGCCCGTGCCCCTGGCGAGCAGTTCGGTGAAGAGTGCCTCGTGGCGTTCGGCGATCCGTGCCGGATCGAAGCGCTCGGACGCCTTCAGGGCGGCCGCTCCCGCGCGCCGCCGCTGCTCGTCGTCGTTGATCAGAGCCAGCAGCGCGTCGGCGACGGCGTCCTCGTCACCGACCGGCACCAGCCGTCCGTCGACGCCGTCCCGGATGATCTCGCGGGGGCCGTGCGGGCAGTCGGTGGAGACGACCGGGAGGCCGCAGCGCATCGCCTCGACGATCGTCATGCCGAAGGACTCGATGTTCGAGGTGACCGCGGCGAGTGAGCCCTTGACCCATTCCGGCTCCAGCGGATTGGCCGGTCCCATCAGGAAGACGTGGTTGTGCAGCCCGCGCTGTTCGATCAGCGCCAGCAGCGCGTTGCGTTCGTTGCCGGTCGCGTCGCCGCTGCCGTAGATCCGCAGCCGCCAGTCCGGACGGGCGGCGACGACCTTCGAGAAGGCCTTGACCAGCAGGTCGTACCGCTTGACCTTGGTGAGCCGGCCGGCCGCGACGACCCACTTGCTGTCGGCGTCGGCCGGGGCCACGGTCGGCGCGGGCACGCTGTTGGGCACGGCCACGATCCGTACGCCGGGCAGCTTCAGCCGTGTGCGGTAGGACTGGGCATCGGCCTCGGTGACGGTGGTGACGGCGTCCAGCAGGGCGTACCGGTGGCCGATCTCGCGGCGCAGCCGGTAGCCGTGGCTGTCCAGGGTGAGGTGCTCCTGGCCCACCCGGACCGGGCCGCGGCGGGCCTGGCGGGCGATGTGGACGTTGAGCCCGGGGCGGGTGCCGACGACCACATCGGCCTCCAGGGACCTGAGGTGGGCGGCGATCCGGGCGTCGGTGAGGCGGTTGTACTGCTTCCAGCGGCCGTCGCCGCGCGGGAACACCTTCGCGGGCCGGGTGTAGTCGGGGTCGGTGCCGTCGTAGGTGGGGCTGCCGCTGCGCAGATCGAGCAGGTGACGCATGGTCACCCCCGCCGGCGCGCCCAGTGTCGGCTCCTCACGGTGGCGGAAGACCGAGACGATCTCGACGTCGTGCCGTTCGGCCAGGGTGCGGGCGAGATTGAACGTCGTGCGGATCGTCCCACCGATTCCGTACGCGTTGTGGAGCAGGAACGAGATGTGCATGCGCGGGCGCAATCCCCCTGGTATTTCATTGTGGTCAGCACGGGACTTTACTGGGCGTCCGGTGCAGGTTCGCGGTCCGGGGGACTCAAGGCGAGTTCTCCGAGTTCTCCGTCATGTCCCCACTCTGGGCGATGCGCCCCCTTCCGTCCTGTCGACGGGCCGTCGGCGCACATGATTTGTCGATGTATCGCTGTGGCGATCTGTCGGCCACATCCCGCTTCCCGCGTGACTCTTGCCCTGACTCGCCCGTTGTGCTCTTTACGAGCCGGGAACCGCCCGGCGCACCACCCCGTACCGAGTCCGAGGAGCCACCCGTGCCGCGCATGCTCGACGTCAGCGAGGACGTACGCGCCGAGATCGGCGACGAAGAAGCCGACCGGCTGCTCGCCGGCGAGAACGCCCCGGGCAGCTACGACTGCACTTCCTGCCGCACCCCGGGCGACTCCGAGCAGGAACGCACGAGCACCGTGCTGTTCGTCGGCGAGGAGACCGCCGTCCTCGCCTTCGCCCACGCGAGCTGCATCCCCTCCCAGGTCGTCCAGGTCGCCGAGGAGCAGCTGAAGGGTGCCGTACGCTCCATCACCGGCGAGTCCCCGGCCGCCACACCGCCGCCGGCCGCCCACGCCGGCCCCTCGGCGGCGGTCCCGGTGCCCGAGCAGGCCGTGCTCGGTGTGACGAGCGGTCTGGTCCTGATCGGGGACGAGCTGCACCCCGCGCTCGTCGTCGAGCCGACCGCCCCGATCGCCCGCCCCGGCACGACCGGCGACGGCGGCGACGACTTCCTGCCGCTGCTGATCGAGCAGGGCTTCCTGCCGGTGTCCACGGTCGACCAGCTGCCCCCGTCCCTGAACGGCTGGTCGGTGCTGCTCGCCATGGGCCAGCTGCACGCCGTGCTCCAGCCGGGTACGGGCGGCGCCGGCCAGGTCGCCTGGTGGCAGGCCCATCAGCCGCTTCAGGTCACGGACGGCTGGCGCACCGCCGCGAACAGGTCGCACCGCGTGCTGGTGTTCGCCGCCCCGGTCGGTTCCATCGGCCAGCAGCCGCGTGAGGACCTGCTGCGCGACGCCCTCGACAAGGCCGCGGCGAACGGACGTCTGGTGGCCGCGATGATGCCGCTCGCGGGCACCTGACCCCCGGTCCCGCCGCGGCAGGAGCCCGGGTGGTGTGCGCCCCCGTACCCCTGCCGAACTGCGATTTCCCGGGCGGGGCCGCATCCGACGGGCATCGGGGTCGTTGGCTCATACGTGTACACAGACGACCCCACCTCCCGGCCGTACGAGGGCCGGACCGCTTCGGCCACTCCGATCTACGACGCGCTGTACTCCGAGTACCTGAGGGCGTTCCGGGCACTGCCCGGGGACCGGAGCGGCGAGGAGGACCTCGGCTTCAAGGGATTCGGTGTCGGCCTGGACGGCGGCCACACCGGCTTCCGGTCCAGGGTCGGCCGGCATTCGAGCGCCTGGCAGGCAGGGATCCGGCAGGGGGGCGGACAGCATCGTCTCCCCGCCGCCCTGCCGCCCGCTCCCCGCAGGGGGCTGTGAGGGCGGGTGACACGGCGAAGCGGCCGGGACGGCATCCGTCCCGGCCGCTTCGCCGTGTCCGCGTCGCTGCCGCGCGCCGTTACTTCTTCTTCCCGCGCTTCTCGCGCACCCGCACGGAGATGTGGATCGGGGTGCCCTCGAATCCGAACTCCTCACGCAGCCGGCGCTCGACGAAGCGGCGGTAGCCGTGCTCCAGGAAGCCGGAGGCGAAGAGGACGAAGCGCGGCGGCTTCGTACCCGCCTGCGTACCGAACAGGATCCGGGGCTGCTTTCCGCCGCGGATCGGGTGCGGATGGGCAGCGACCAGCTCGCCGAGGAAGGCGTTGAGACGGCCGGTGGGAACGCGGGTCTCCCAGCCCTCCAGCGCCGTCTCGATCGCGGGGACCAGCTTCTCCATGTGCCGGCCGGTCGAGGCCGAGACATTGACCCGGGGCGCCCAGGAGACCTGCTGCATCTCGGTCTCGATCTCGCGCTCCAGGTAGTAGCGGCGCTCCTCGTCGAGGGTGTCCCACTTGTTGTACGCGATGACGAGCGCACGGCCCGCCTCGACGGCCATCGTGATGATCCGCTGGTCCTGGACGGAGATGGACTCGCTCGTGTCGATCAGTACGACGGCGACCTCGGCCTTCTCGACGGCGGCCGCGGTACGCAGCGAGGCGTAGTAGTCCGCGCCCTCCTGGAGGTGGACCTTCTTGCGGATACCCGCGGTGTCCACGAACTTCCAGGTGGTACCGCCGAGTTCGATGAGCTCGTCGACGGGGTCGCGGGTGGTGCCCGCCATCTCGTTGACGACGACGCGCTCCTCGCCCGCCACCTTGTTCAGCAGGGACGACTTGCCGACGTTCGGGCGGCCGATGAGGGCGATGCGGCGCGGGCCGCCGACGGCGGTGCCGAAGGTCTGGGCGGGGGCGTCGGGGAGGGCCTCGAGGACCTGGTCGAGCAGGTCGCCGGTGCCCCGGCCGTGCAGCGCGGACACCGGGTACGGCTCGCCGAGTCCGAGGGACCAGAGCATGGCGGCGTCGGCCTCGGCGGATGGGCCGTCGACCTTGTTGGCGGCGAGCACGACGGGCTTGCCCGCGCGGCGCAGCAGCTTCACGACGGCCTCGTCCGTGTCGGTGGCGCCGACGGTGGCGTCCACGACGAAGACGACCGCGTCGGCGGCCTCGATGGCGAACTCGGCCTGGGCGGCGACGGAGGCGTCGATACCGAGGACGTCCTGCTCCCAGCCGCCGGTGTCGACGACCTTGAAGCGGCGGCCGGCCCACTCGGCCTCGTAGGTGACCCGGTCACGGGTGACACCGGGCTTGTCCTCGACGACGGCCTCACGGCGGCCGATGAAGCGGTTCACCAGGGTCGACTTGCCGACGTTCGGACGGCCGACGACGGCGAGAACGGGCAGCGGGCCGTGACCGGCCTCCTCGATCGCGCCTTCGACGTCCTCGGGGTCGAAACCCTCCTCCGCGGCGAGCTCCATGAACTCCGCGTACTCGGTGTCGCCGAGTGCCCCGTGGTCGTGCTGGTCGTTCATGAAGTCCGTTCCTCGTTCATTCGTGGTCGGTGAGCCGGGACGGGCCCGAGGGTCCGGGGCTCACTACTGAAGTCTCGCTCAGCGCCCGGTGAGACGCCTGGCGTTTTCCAGGTGGGCGGTGAGCCGCTCCTGGATGCGTACGGTCGCCTCGTCGAGCGCCTTGCGGGTACGCAGGCCGCTGCCGTCACCGGCCGCGAAGGGATCGCCGAAGACGATGTCGACGCGGCTGCGCAGCGGGGGCAGTGCCCGTATCAACCGTCCGGTCCGCTCGCTGCTTCCCAGGACGGCGACCGGGACGATCGGTGCCCCGGAGCGCACCGCGAAGTACGCGAGCCCGGCGCGGATCGAGGAGAAGTCGCCTCCGCCCCGCGTGCCCTCGGGGAAGATCCCGAGGACGCCGCCGGCCTCCAGGGCGCCGAGGGCGCTGGTGACGGCGGCGCGGTCGGCGCTCGTACGGTCCACCTTGAGCTGCCCGATCCCGGTGAGGAAGGGGTCGAGCGGGCCGATGAACGCCTCTTTCTTGATCAGGAAGTGCACGGGTCTGGGCGCGGTGCCCATCAGCATCGGGCCGTCGATGTTGTGCGCGTGGTTGACGGCGAGGATGACCGGCCCGGTCGCGGGGACCCGCCAGGCTCCCAGCACCCGCGGCCGCCACAGGGTGTTCATGAGGCCGATGCCGATCGCCCGGCCGACGGCTGCGCCCTTCGCGGACGGTGCGGTCACTTCGCGGCCCGCTTCTCCTCAACGAGAGCGACGACACACTCGATGACCTGCGAAAGCGTGAGCTCGGTGGTGTCGACCTCGACGGCGTCGTCCGCCTTGGCGAGCGGGGAGGTCTTGCGGCCGGCGTCGGCGGCGTCCCGCTTGACCAGCGCTTCGCGGGTGGCGGCGAGGTCGGTCGCTTCCTTGCCCTTCAGCTCACCGCTGCGGCGGGCCGCACGGGCCTCCGCGGAGGCGGTCAGGAAGATCTTCAGGTCGGCGCCGGGGAGAACGGTCGTACCGATGTCACGGCCCTCGACCACGATGCCCTTCGCGACCTTCGCGGCGGCCGAGGCGATGGTCCGCTGCAGCTCGGTGATCCGGGCGCGCACCTCCGGGACCGCGCTGACGGCACTCACCTTGGAGGTCACCTCCTGGGTGCGGATCGGGCCGGAGGCGTCCAGACCGTCGACGGTGATCGTCGGGGCGGCCGGGTCCGTGCCGGACTCGATCACCGGCTTCCCGGAGGCGCTCGCGATCGCGGCGGGGTCGTCGACGTCGATGCCGTTGCTGATCATCCACCAGGTGATCGCGCGGTACTGGGCGCCGGTGTCCAGGTAGCTCAGGCCCAGCTCTGCGGCGACCGCCTTGGAGGTGCTCGACTTGCCCGTGCCGGAGGGGCCGTCGATGGCGACGATCACGGATTCCACGGTGTCGGAGACCTTCCTGATACGCGTTTGCGGGCAGGCGGGTGTGCCAGGGTGCCCCGCACAAGGTTACCGACTGCGCGCCCCTGCTTTTCCCGGGGCTCCGCAGCCGGGCCCCGCCTGCCGGAGGCGTCGCCCCCGGCGCCGCGTCCCCGGTCACCCGACGGGGTCGTATCGCGCCGTCCGGTGACCGGGGACGGAGCCGGGAAGGAGCCGGAACGAACCCGGGACTACTGGCGCAGCGCCCAGCCCCGCTCGCGCAGCGCCGCGGACAGTACCGCCGCGGCCGAGGGCTCCACCATGAGCTGGACCAGACCCGCCTGCTGGCCGGTGGCGTGCTCGATACGGACGTCCTCGATGTTGACGCTCGCACGGCCCGCGTCCGCGAAGATGCGGGCGAGCTCGCCGGGCTGGTCGCTGATGAGGACGGCGACCGTCTCGTACGTCGTGGGGGCGGCGCCGTGCTTGCCGGGGACGCGCTCGCGGCCGGCGTTGCCGCGGCGCAGGACGTCCTCGACGCCGCCCGCGCCGTCGCGGCGCTTGTCCTCGTCGGAGGACTGCAGGGCCCGCAGCGCGCGGACCGTCTCGTCGAGGTCGGCGGCGACGCCCGCGAGGACGTCGGCGACCGGACCCGGGTTCGCGGAGAGGATGTCGATCCACATCGCGGGGTCGGAGGCCGCGATGCGCGTGACGTCCCGGATGCCCTGCCCGCAGAGCCGTACCGCCGTCTCGTCCGCGTCCGCGAGCCGCGCCGCGACCATGGACGAGATCAGCTGCGGGGTGTGGGAGACCAGCGCGACGGCCCGGTCGTGGGCGTCGGCGTCCATCACGACCGGGACCGCGCGGCAGAGCGCGACCAGTTCCAGCGCCAGGTTCAGCACCTCGGTGTCGGTGTCGCGGGTCGGGGTGAGCACCCACGGCCGGCCCTCGAAGAGATCCGCGGTCGCGGCGAGCGGGCCCGAGCGCTCCTTGCCGGACATGGGATGCGTACCGATGTACGAGGACATGTCGACGCCGAGTGCTTCCAGCTCACGCCGCGGGCCGCCCTTGACGCTGGCCACGTCGAGGTAGCCGCGTGCGGTCCCGGCGCGCATCGCCTCGGCGAGCGCGGCGGGCACGTGAGCGGGCGGCACGGCGACGACGGCGAGATCGACGGGGCCCTCCGGCGCCTCGTCCGAGCCGGCGCCCAGCGCGGCGGCGGTCCTCGCCCGGGCCGGGTCGTGGTCCCTGAGGTGCACGGTGACGCCTCGCCCGGCGAGCGCCAGGGCGGCGGACGTACCGATCAGTCCGGTTCCGATGACGAGAGCGGTTCTCACTGGGCGATGTCCTTGCGAAGGGCGGCCGCGGCACCGAGGTACACGTGCGCGATCTCGGACTTGGGCAGGTCTGACTCGATGTGCGCGAGGATCCGCACGACCCGCGGCATGGCTCCCGCGATGTCGAGCTCCTGGGCGCAGATGAGCGGGACGTCGACGATGCCGAGACCGCGTGCCGCGGCGGCCGGGAAGTCGCTGTGCAGATCCGGGGTGGCGGTGAACCAGACGCTGATCAGGTCGTCCGCCGTGAGCCCGTTCCGCTCCAGGATGGCGGTGAGCAGCTCACTGACCTGATCGTCCATGTGCCCGGCGTCGTCGCGGTCCAGCTGGACGGCTCCCCGGACGGCTCGTACCGCCACGTCGTGCTCCTCCTCGACTGTGGGAACGCCCTCGACCGTGCGAACGCTCCGACTGCTCGGGCCAGCCTAGTCAGCCGTCCGGGCACACCGGCGCGGCGGCCGCCCTCCGGGACACGGGGTGACGCGAGGTCACACGGGGGCCGGCCGCCGCGCTTCGGGCTGGGGTACGCGCGATCAGACCTGCTGCTGCCGGATGATGTCCTCCAGCGAACCGCCCTGCGGCAGCTGACCCGAGGGCGTCAGCTTGTCGACGGCCTGCGGCAGGGACTGGGCGATCTGGTCAGCCGCCTGCTGCGGCGTCACGCCGGCCTGCTGGGCGACCTTGTCGAGGGTCTCGTTCGGCAGCGCCTCGGCGATCTGCCCGCCGCTGACCGGCTCGTTCTGTCCGGTGCCGATCCAGGACTGCGCCTGGTCCGCGAGGCCGGACTTGGTGAGCATGTCCATCAGGCCGCCGAGCGGATTGCCGGCGCCACCGGCCTGGCCGCCGCTCTGTCCGCCGGCGAGCGCGCCGAGGAGTGCTCCCAGGATGTTGCCGCCGGAGGAGCCGCCCTGTCCGTTGCCGCTGCCGCCGAGGAGGCTGCCCAGAAGACTGCCGAGATCGTTTCCCGCCATGGTCCTGCCTTTCGCCTGTGAGGAAGGGGGAATCACGGTCAATGTCGCCCACACCGGGCACTGCCGCCACTCGGGCTACTACGGACCGTTACTCCGGTGGACACAGGGCGTCACGTCGGATTGCATGGAGGCCCATGGCCCGCCGTCCTCGCGGGAGGCGCCGATGAAGCGCGCAGGACCACTGATCACCCTGATCACCGGGCTGGTGGTCGGCCTGTTCATGCTGTCGCTGAACGCGACGACCGGTAAGCCCGCGCCCTCCTCGTACGGCCGTGCCACGCCCAGCCCGGCCGCGAGCCCCACCGCGCCCCGGCCTCCCAGTCCCGCGCCGAGCAAGCCCGCGACACCGACGGCGAACCCGCGCATCCCCGCGGTCCCCTCGCCGTCCCCGAGCCCGGTCTCGGACGCCAGGTACGCGGGCCGCACGGCCGACGACACCGCCTCCGTCGCCATCACCCTGCGCAAGGGCAGGGCGGTGGCCTACTTCTGCGACGGCCACACCCGGGAAGCGTGGCTGCGCGGTGCCGTCGAAGGCGACGGCAGCATGCATCTGACGGGCCGGGGCGGCTCGAAGCTCGACGGCGCCGTGAGCGGGGGGCAGGTCACCGGGACGGTGGTGGTCGAGGACCGCAGCTCGCCGTTCACCGCGGCCGAGGCGGGCGGACGGGCCGGGGTCTACCGCGCCGAGGCCCAGGTCCGCGGCACCAAGGTGGTCGGCGGCTGGATCGTCCTCCAGAACGGCCGCCAGGTCGGCATCGTCAACCGTGGCGGCAAGCCGGCCGCGGCTCCCCCGATCGACCCCGCCACCGGCCGGGTCGAGGTGGACGGCACCCCGCTGACCGCCGCCCCCGTCGTCCCCTGAGCGTCCCTGCGAGGTGCGTCATGAGCGTGGACCCGAACGCGCAGACCCAGGAGTCCCCTCCGCCGAGCGGGAGCCTCGGGGACGCGGCCCGCTATCTCGTGCCGGTGCTGGTCGGGGCGGCGGTCGCCGTGGTCCTCGGGGTGTACGGCAGGTTCCACGAACCGGCGGGTACGGCCTTCAACCTCGCCGGCTTCAGCAGTACGAGCGCGGTGAAGTCCTGGCTGGCGACGGCGGCGCTCGCCTTCGGCGTCGTGCAGGTCGTCGCGGCCCTCGCGATGTACGGACGGCTGCCGGGGGTGGCCGCTGCCGCCTGGACCCCCGTGCTGCACCGCTGGTCGGGCCGTGTGGCGTTCCTGCTCGCGGTGCCGGTCGCCGTGCACTGCCTCTACGGGCTGGGCTATCAGACGTACAGCGCGCGGGCGGCGTGGCACTCGCTGATCGGCTGCTTCTTCTTCGGCGCGTTCAGCGTGAAGATGTTGCTGTTGCGCATGGAGCGGCTGCCCGGGTGGCTGCTGCCGGTGGCCGGCGGCGTCGTATTCGCCGCGCTCGCCGTCCTGTGGCTCACCTCGGCTCTCTGGTTCTTCCGCACCTTCGGAGTGACGACATGAGTGACAACGTGAGTGACGGCGTGCACGACGCGGCGACGGACAGGCCGGATGCGGAGCGCGGCGTCGCCCGCCGTACCGTCGTGCTCGCGGGCGCCGGTGCGCTGGTGGTGACGGCGGCCGGCTGCACCGAGTACGGCGACGAGGGCGGCGGCGACGGCACACGGAGCACCCCGCCCGCGCGGGAGCAGTCCGGGAGCGCGCGGCCGCCCGCGGCCGGCGGGCGCCCGCTCGGCACCACCTCGGAGGTACCGGAAGGCGGCGGCAAGGTCTTCACGGCCGAGAAGGTCGTGGTGACCCAGCCGGTGCGGGGCGACTTCAAGGCGTTCACCGCGGTCTGCACCCATCAGGGCTGCCTGGTCGACAAGGTCGAGGACGGCACCATCGACTGCCCCTGCCACGGCAGCAGGTTCCGTATCGAGGACGGGGCGGTGGCGCAGGGCCCGGCCCGGCGTCCACTGGCCGCGGAGCGGATCACCGTGTCCGGGGACGAGATCCGGCTGACATAGACCGGGACGGTCCGGGCCGTCGGGTCGGTCGGGGCCGTCGCGTAGCCTGCGCGCATGACTCCCGAAGGCCTGGTGCGCGACCACACGATCTACTCCTGCGTGATGGGTTCCCGGGCCTTCGGACTGGCGACGGACGGCAGTGACACGGACCGCCGCGGGGTCTTTCTCGCGCCGACCCCGCTGTACTGGCGCTTCGAGAAGCCCCCGACCCATGTGGAGGGCCCCGCACCGGAGCAGTTCTCCTGGGAGCTGGAACGCTTCTGCGAGCTGGCGCTGCGCGCCAATCCCAACATCCTGGAGTGCCTGCACTCCCCGCTCGTCGAGCACGTCGACGACACCGGCCGTGAACTGCTGGCCCTGCGCGAGGCGTTCCTGTCCCGGCAGGCCCATGCGACGTTCGCCCGCTACGCCATGGGCCAGCGCCGCAAGCTGGACGCGGACGTACGACAGCACGGCGCGCCCCGCTGGAAGCACGCGATGCACCTCCTGCGGCTGCTGGCGAGCTGCCGCGACCTGCTGCGCACGGGCCGGCTCGTGATCGACGTCGGCGACGACCGCGAGCGGCTGCTCGCGGTCAAGCGCGGCGAGGTCGCCTGGCGGGAGGTCGAGTCGTGGATGTCCCGCCTGTCCGAGGAGGCCGCCGACGCGGCCCTGAGGACTCCGCTCCCGGCCGAGCCGGACCGGGCACGGGTCGAGGACTTCCTCGTACGCGTACGACGCGCCTCAGCGCATCGACCGGGTCAGCCGGGTGCGTACGACGAAGTCGTGGAGGGCGTCGTACGCGGCGGTGGGCGCGTCGGCCAGTGAGGACTTCGCCTGCGCCTCGTCCAGCGCACGGTGCAGCGCTTCCACCTCCGCACGCACGGCCTCTTCGTCGACAGCTGCGGGCGCGTGTTCGGCCTGCGTCTTCGCCTCGATCAGCTCGGGCAGCCGGGCGGGTGCCGCCACCTCGCCCAGCAGCGTGGGCAGATCGGCCACCACCTCGCCGGAGCGCATCAGGTGGATACCGGTGAGCAGCGCCCGGTAGGTGTAGAGCAGCGGCTTGAGTTCACCGGTCTTCTCGAACAGCCGCCACTGGGTGCCCGCGAAGCCGCGGTAGTGGTGGGCGTGGTGTGTGGTCAGCACACCGGGCGCGAGGGCGACCAGTTCCCGGTGGGCCTCCGAGGTGTGGGCCACGAGCGGCGAGAGCAGCTGCTCCAGCACATAGCCGTTGCGCCGCAGCATCAGCCGGACGAACTTCCGCAGGTCGTGGGTGACGAGGTCCATCTCGACCCCGTCACTGACCCACATCAGGGACCGGGTCTCCTCCGGCTCGCGCAGCCCGACCAGCTCCTCCACCGGCAGCAGATGGACACCGCGCAGGTCCACGTCCGAGTCGCGGGAGGGGAAGCCGTAGAGGTGTGCGCCGGAGACCGTGGCGAAGAGCAGGGGATGGGGCTGCTCCGCGACCACGGGGGCGAGTTCGGCGGGATGGAGTGCCAGCGTCATGGCTCAAGCGTCCCAGAGCGCTCCCAGTGTGAGCAGTTCGCTCCGGTACTCGATCCGTTCCGCCCACTCCTTGGGCCAGGCCCGTGCGCCCAGGTGCGCGCCCGCGAACGCGCCCGCGAGGCAGGCGATCGAGTCGGAGTCGCCGCGGGTGCAGGCGGCGCGCCGCAGGGCCAGGAGGGGCTGTTCGGGAAAGAGCAGGAAGCAGTGGAGGGCGGTGGCCAGGGCCTCCTCCGCGATCCAGCCGTCGCCGGTGGCGAGGCACGGGTCGGCCTCCGGGTCCGCCTCGCGCAGGGCGGAGGCGAGCCGTTCCAGAGCCGCGAGGCACTCGTCCCAGCCGCGTTCGATGAAGGCCTCCGGGGTCGCGTCCTGCGCGTAGGTCCAGAGGTCGCCGAGCCAGAGGTGCTGGTAGCGGGAGCGGTTCTCGTACGCGTACGACCGCAGCCGGCCGACGAGTCCGGCGGGCTCCGTGCCGCGCGCCAGCAGGTACACCGCGCGCGCCGTCAGGTCGGAGGCGGCCAGAGCGGTCGGGTGACCGTGGGTGAGCGCGGCCTGGAGCTGGGCGGCGCCGGAGCGCTGTCCGTCGCTGAGGCCGGGGACGAGGCCGACGGGCGCGACGCGCATGTTGGCGCCGCAGCCCTTGGAGGCCGTCTGGCTGGCCTCCTGCCAGGGCATGTCGCTGTCGAGCTTGTGGCAGGCGACCATGCAGGTGCGGCCGGGCGCGCGGTTGTTGTCCGGGGAGTGGTACCAGTCCACGAACTCCTCGCGCACGGGCCGGGTGAGGCGCAGCGGGGCGAGCAGCCCCCGGTCCATCGCGGTGCGGATGCCGCGCGCGAGGGCCAGGGTCATCTGGGTGTCGTCGCTGACGATCGCGGGCTTCGGCAGGGCCATCTCGCGCCAGGGCCCGCACTTGGCGAGGATCGACGGCACGTCGTTGAACTCGGTGGGGAAGCCGAGCGCGTCGCCGAGCGCCAGTCCGGTCAGGGTGCCGGTGGCCGCCTGCTTGGTGGCGGTCCTCGTGCCTGCCCTGTCGGTCGTGTCCGTCATGTCGTGTGCCGTCCTTCCGGTCGCAGCAAGGGAGGATGCAGGGCGTTCGCCGGCCCCGCCCGGTAGAGCGCGGCCGGCTTTCCCCGGCCGCCGGTCAGGCGCGCTCCTCCTTGGACGGCCTCGACGAAGCCGGGTGTGGTGAGGACCTTGCGCCGGAAATTGGGGCGGTCCAGTTCGACGCCCCAGACGGTCTCGTACACCTGCCGCAGCTCGCCGAGGGTGAACTCGGCCGGGCAGAAGGCGGTGGCGAGGCCGGTGTACTCGAGCTTGGCGCCGATGCGGTCGTGGGCGTCGGCGAGGATGCGGTCGTGGTCGAAGGCGAGTCGGCCCTGGCTGTCGTGGGGCACCCACCGGGCGTGCGCGGCGTCACCTCCACCGTGCGGTTCTGGCAGGTCCGGGACGAGCGCGGTGTACGCGACGGACACGACCCGCATGCGGGGGTCCCGGTCGGGGTCGCTGTACGTGCGCAGTTGCTCGAGGTGGAGCGCGGCGGTTGTGGCCGCCGACAGGCCGGTCTCCTCGGCGAGTTCACGGCGGGCGGCCTGGCCCGCGGACTCCCGGGGCAGGATGAAGCCGCCGGGGAGCGCCCAGGCTCCCTTGTACGGGTCCTGTCCGCGCTCGATGAGCAGAACGTGCAGCGTGCCGTCGCGGACCGTGAAGACCGCGAGGTCGACGGTGACGGCGAAGGGCGGGAAGGCCCGCGGGTCGTATCCCTCCACGCCCGCCGGACCCGCGCCCGCCGGACCCGCACTCGTCGGACCCGCACTCGTGGAACCCGTGCCCGTGGCAGCCGTGCTCGCCGGCCCCCCACTCGCCGGCCCCGCACTTGCGGAACCCGCGCCCTTGGATCCCGTGTTCGCCTGCTCCTCGCTCGTGGGCTCCATGGTCATCGGCGCTCCGGAAGCGGATCGGCGAAGGCCCAGCCCTCCGCGAGGAGCGCGTCGACGGCTGCGACGGCCGTGGCCAGCCGCTCCTCGTGCGGCCCCGTCACCGTGATGAACTTCCGTCCGGTGCGGGCGAGCTGCGCGGCGAAGCGTGCGGTCATCCAGGGCCGCAGCTGCTCGCCGTCGCGCAGCCCGTCGTCCTCGAACGGCACGCCGTGGTGGTCGGTGAGCAGCCAGAGGTCGCCGCGGCCGCGGGCGGCGATCGTGGCGACCTCGTCACTGGGCGCGCCCATGTACCGCTCGTGCCAGATGGTGGTCGCGAAGGCGTCGGTGTCGCAGATCAGCACCGGGGAGCCGGTGCGTGCGGCGGATTCCTCGCGCTCGGCCTGCCGGCGGGCGATCAGCGGGAAGTCGTCGCTGCTGAAGCGCACGTCGGACCAGGTCGCACCGGGCCGTTCGGCGCGCAGCGCGGCGAGTTTCCGCTCGCTGAACTCCCTTCCGTACTCGGGCACGCAGGCCGTGCGGGACCAGACTCCGCCGCGGGCGCGACAGTGCCCGGCGAGGGCGGTGGCCAGGGTGGTGGTACCGGTCGACTCGGCACCGAGGACGACCACGCGCCGGGCGAGCGCGGCGCGGACGGGCGGTTCGAGGAAGTCCCAGCAGCCGACGGGGTCCTTGCGTACGGCCGTGCCGGAGACGGGGAAGACCGAGCGGTTCAGGTCGACACAGACGGAGTCGGCGCGAAAGCGGCGGGCGAGTTCGTCCCCGTATGCCTCGGACGTGAAGACGGCGTCCACGCGCCGGGGGACGGCGGCACGGAACACGGCCATGTGCGCGTCCCACACGGCCGGGTCGGTCAGATCGACGGGTATGTCGTCGATGGCGCCGACGACCCGGACGTCCGGGTGCACCTCGCTCATCCACGCCATGCGCTCGTCGAGCGGGATCGACTCGACGGACGCGGCGCAGACGAGGACGGTCAGCCGGTCACAGCGGTCGCGCGCGGTGCGTACGAGGTGGTGGTGGCCCGCGTGCGGCGGATAGAACTTGCCGAGGACGAGCCCGTGCCGGTAGCGCCTCATGCCGCCACCTCCACCAACCGCGACTGCCGCACGGTGAGTTCCCGGGTCCAGCCCCGCAGCCCGAGCACGCACAGCGTCATGAACCCGAGGTAGAGCAGCGAGGTGAGGTAGAGCTCCTTGTACGCGTACAGCGGTACGTAGACGACGTCCGCCGCGATCCACAGCCACCAGGACTCCAGCCGCTTGCGGCACTGTCCGTAGGTGGCCGTCAGGGAGAGCGCGGTGGTCAGCGCGTCCCAGAAGGGCACGGTCGAGTCGGTGGCGCGGTCGAGGAGGAGCGTCAGCCCCAGTGTCCCCACCGCCCCCGCCGCGAGCAGCCACGTCCACTCGGTGCGCGTGGTGCGGCGCATCGGGAGGCCGTCGGAGCCTGGTCCACCCCCGTGGGTCCAGGCCCACCAGCCGTATGCGGCGAGGGCGATGAAGACGACCTGCAGCCCCGCGTCGGCGTACAGGCCGGCCTGGGTGAACAGCAGGACGAAGAACACGTTGTTGGCGATGCCGAGGGGCCAGTTGGCGATGTGCTGCCGGGCGACGAGCCATACGCAGAGCGCCCCGCTGCCGAAGCCGAGGACCTCGGTCCAGCTGACCGGTGTGCCGAGCAGCGTGAACAGCGGCAGCTGCAGTGGTCCGAGTACGTCCGCGAGGTCCACGCCCACCCCTTCCCTTTAGAGTCACTCTGACTATAAAGGCGGAGAGGGTGGCACGACAAGCACGAAAAAGCCCGCGGCCGTCCGGAGACGGCCGCGGGCTCACGGGAGTTACGGGGCGGCGGACACCCCTTACAGACCCACTTCCCTCATCAGCATGCCGACCTCGGTGTTCGTCAGCCGGCGCAGCCAGCCCGACTTCTGGTCGCCGAGCGCGATCGGTCCGAAGGAGGTCCGCACGAGCTTCTCGACCGGGAAACCGGCCTCGGCGAGCATGCGGCGCACGATGTGCTTGCGGCCCTCGTGCAGGGTGACCTCGACCAGGTAGTTCTTGCCGGTCTGCTCGACGACCCGGAAGTGGTCGGCGCGGGCGTAGCCGTCCTCCAGCGGGATGCCGTCCTTGAGGCGCTTGCCGACCTCACGCGGGAGGGGGCCCTGGATCGCGGCGAGGTAGGTCTTCTGCACGCCGTACTTGGGGTGGGTGAGGCGGTGCGCCAGCTCACCGTGGTTGGTGAGCAGGATGATGCCCTCGGTCTCGGTGTCGAGCCGGCCGACGTGGAAGAGACGGGTCTCACGGTTGGTGACGTAGTCGCCGAGGCACTGGCGGCCGTCCGGGTCCTCCATGGTGGAGACGACTCCGGCGGGCTTGTTCAGCGCGAAGAACAGGTACGACTGGGTGGCCACCGTCAGGCCGTCGACCTTGATCTCGTCGTGCTCCGGGTCCACCCGGACGCCCTGCTCGATGACGATCTTGCCGTTGACCTCGACCCGGCCGGCGTCGATCAGCTCCTCGCACGCCCGGCGCGATCCCATGCCGGCGCGGGCGAGCACCTTCTGCAGCCGCTCGCCCTCCTGCTCGGCACCCGGGAAGGTCTTCGGCGTCTTGATCACCGGCTTGTTCGCGTACCGCTCGCGGTTGCGCTCCTCGGTACGGGCGTCGTACTCACGGGAGCGGGCCGGGGCGGTGCGGCCGCGGCCGCCGCCCTGCGAGGACTGCTTCGGGGACTGCTTGGGACCGCCCTTGGCACCGCCGCGGGCGGCCGCGCCACGGCCCTTCTTCGGCCCCTCGGAAGAACCGGACGTACCTCCCACGTCGTAGCGGCGCTCCTCGGGACGGGGCTTGCCCGCGCGCTTCTGCTTGTCGTCGCGCTCGTTACCGGCACCCCGGTAGTTGCCGCGTCCGCTGCTGTTCCTGCCGCTGCTTCGCATCAAAGTTCCGTCGTCGTCTTGTCGTCGTCGTCTGTGTCCGGAGCGTCCGGATCGAACGACGGAACCCCTTCCTGGGTCTCGGCCTCGATCGCCTCCGCCTCGGGGAGGAACGGCGCGAGCTCCGGGAGCTCGTCCAGACCGCGCAGGCCCATCCGCTCCAGAAAGTAGTTCGTCGTCCTGTACAGGATCGCACCTGTTTCGGGTTCCGCGCCCGCCTCCTCGACCAGACCGCGCTGGAGGAGGGTGCGCATGACGCCGTCGCAGTTCACTCCGCGCACCGCGGAGACCCGGGAACGGCTGACCGGCTGGCGGTACGCGACCACGGCGAGGGTCTCCAGCGCCGCCTGGGTGAGCCGGGCCTGCTGTCCGTCGAGGACGAAGCGCTCGACGGCGGCGGCATGCTCGGGACGGGTGTAGAACCGCCAGCCGCCGGCGACGAGACGGAGCTCGAAACCTCGGCCCTGGACGGTGTACTCGTCGGCCAGCTCGCGCAGGGCGTCGGAGACGGCGCGGCGGGGCTGCTCCAGGACCTTCGCGAGGTGCTCCTCGGTGGCCGGCTCGTCGACGACCATGAGGACGGCTTCGAGGGCGGGCTTGAGGGCGGGTTTGAGGGCGGGATCGAGGGCGCTCACGCCTTCTCCTCTGCGGTCTCGGGTGCGGTCTCGGGGGGCCGGTCGAATTCATCGGTGACGTGCGCGACGGCATCGCCCGCGGCCCAGGTGACCATGAGCTCCCCCAGGGCTTCCTCCTGTTCGAGAGCGACGGCCTTCTCACGGTAGAGCTCCAGCAGCGCGAGGAAGCGGGCGACGACGGTGAGGGTGTCGCCGACGCCCTCGGTCAGCTCGCGGAAGCTGACCGTCCCGCGCTCGCGGAGCATGCCCACGACCAGCTCGGCCTGCTCTCTGACGCTCACCAGGGGCGCGTGGATGTGGTCCACGTACACCTGGGGCTTCGGCTTGGGCTGCATGGCCTTGACGGCGAGCCTGGCGAAGCCCTCGGCGCCGATGCTGATGACGACCTCGGGGAGCAGCTCGGCGTGATGGTCCTCGAGGCCGACGGTACGGGGGTAGCGCCGGGCCTCCTCGTCGAGCCTGTTGCTGAAGATCTCCGCGATCTGCTTGTACGCGCGGTACTGGAGCAGTCTCGCGAAGAGCAGATCCCGCGCTTCGAGCAGCGCGAGGTCCGCCTCGTCCTCCACCTCGGCGGCGGGCAGCAGCCGGGCCGCCTTGAGGTCGAGCAGGGTCGCGGCGACGACGAGGAACTCGGTGGTCTGGTCGAGGTCCCAGTCGGGTCCCATGGCGCGGATGTACGTCATGAACTCGTCCGTGACCTTGGAGAGGGCGACCTCGGTGACGTCGAGCTTGTGCTTGGAGATCAGCTGCAGCAGCAGATCGAAGGGCCCCTCGAAGTTGGCGAGCCGCACGGTGAACCGACCGTCGTCGGCCTCCGCCGCGCCGCCGGTGGGCGTGGAAGGCTCGCCCGACGGTGCCTCGGACGGCCCAGGGAGGGCCCGGCCCCCGGACGGAGGCACATCCGCCACGAGGTCCGGTACGGAGCCGGCAGGCGCCGCCTCGGGCGCGTCAGGACGGGCCGTGGCCAAGGGGTCCGGGTCCACAGACGGCACGGACGGTGCCGCAACCGTCGATACGAAGCCGGCAGGCGCCGCCTGAGGTGCTTCGGGACGCCCCGTAAGCAAGGGGTCCGCAGACGGCACGGACTGAGGTACATCCACGACCAAGGAGGGTGCGGAGCCGGGGTCCGCCGACGGCGCGGGGACGGGCGCTTCCGCCGCAGGAGGCGGGACGGCGCCGTCGGGGGTCCGCTCCGGGGTGTCCGGGGTGTCCGTGGCCTCTGCCGTCTCGTCGTCGCGGCCGGGCTCCTGCGGGGCCGGCATGCACGTGGGTGCCGCCCCCGGGCCGCGGCCCAGGGCGCGGCGGGGCGAGCGCGGCGCGGCGGGGAGGTCCCCGGCCGGAGGCTCGGGGCGGGCGGGGTCGGTCGGCGGCATCGTGGTCCAGGGAACGGAAGGAACGTCGCGCGCAGGCTACCCCGTCAGCGACCGCGCAGGCGCCGCACCAGGATGCTCGCGTCGCCCCTGGACTCCAGGTCCGCGAGGACGACCGCCACCGCCTCGCGGACGATACGGCCGCGGTCGACGGCCAGCCCGTGCTCGCCGCGGAGCACCAGCCGAGCGTGCTCGAGGTCCATCAGTTCCTCGGCCGAGACATAGACCGTGATCTTCTCGTCGTGCCGTTCCCGCCCACTGGGCCTGCGGCCGGACGCGCGGCCACGGCGGCGCGGCGCGGCGGCCTCCTGCGGACGGCGGCCCTTCGCTCCGGCCGCGGCCTGAGCAGCCGCGGCCGACTGTTCGTTGTCCGCCGCACGGCTCCGCGGCTCGCCGGCCTCCGCCTCCCCGGCCGAGGAGTGCTCCTCGGAGGCGGGGGCAGCGGCCGGAGCCGCAGCGGGCGCCGCGGACGAGGACGGCGACTGCGCCTCGACCGGGTCGCTCTCCCCCGCCGGCGCCGGGACCCGCGCCTCGCCGTTCGCCCCGGTCGCGCCCCGCCGCGGGGACGACGACTGCAGCGCCGTGCCCCCGGTCGTACGGAACAGTTCGTCGGCCCCGGGCAGACTCACTCGGCGTGACACCGGGCGAGCACCTCCCTGGCGAGCTGGCGATAGGCGGCGGCGCCGACGGAGTTGGACGCGTACGTCGTGATGGGCTCACCGGCGACCGTGGTCTCCGGGAAGCGCACCGTGCGCCCGATGACCGTGTGGTAGACGTGGTCGTCGAACGCCTCGACCACCCGCGCCAGCACCTCACGGCTGTGCACCGTGCGCGAGTCGTACATCGTGGCGAGGATGCCGTCGAGCTCCAGGTCGGGGTTGAGCCGCTCCTGGACCTTCTCGATCGTCTCGGTCAGCAGCGCGACACCGCGCAGCGCGAAGAACTCGCACTCCAGCGGCACGATCACCTTGTGAGCCGCCGTCAGAGCGTTCACGGTCAGCAGACCGAGCGACGGCTGACAGTCGATCACGATGTAGTCGTAGTCGTTCATCAGCGGCTTCAGGGCACGCTGCAGCGTCGACTCGCGCGCGACCTCGCTCACCAACTGCACTTCCGCGGCCGAGAGGTCGATGTTGCTCGGCAGCAGGTCCATGTTGGGCACGGCGGTCTTCAGCAGGACCTCGTCCGCGGACATGCCCCGCTCCATGAGCAGGTTGTAGACGGTGAGGTCGAGCTCCATCGGGTTCACGCCGAGACCGACCGACAGGGCACCCTGCGGGTCGAAGTCGACGAGCAGCACCCGGCGTCCGTACTCGGCGAGGGCGGCACCCAGGTTGATGGTCGACGTCGTCTTGCCCACGCCGCCCTTCTGGTTGCACATCGCGATGATCTTCGCGGGGCCGTGATCGGTCAGCGGGCCGGGAATCGGGAAGTACGGCAGCGGCCGCCCGGTGGGGCCGATGCGCTCACGGCGCTGGCGGGCAGCGTCGGGCGCGAGCGTGGCCGCGTACTCCGGATCGGGCTCGTACTCGGCGTCTGGATCGTAGAAGTGCCCCTCGGGCACCTCGTCGTAGTCGGCGAAGTGGGTGGACTCTCGGCCACTCTCGTTGCCGGCCATGGCGTTCACGTGTTGGCCGTCCATCATCTTCATCGTGTGGGCTGTCGTCGTCATGTGCTGGTTTGTCGCGAAGGTACGGACAGCGACGGAGCCGACAGCTTCGAGCCCGGACGCAGGCCCCTGGCCCCGCACGGGGGGTACCTCCACGCCAACGGGGCGTAGGGGGCGCGTTCCTGCTTGACCGCCCCCGGGAGAAAATGTCGACTCATTCACAAGTCGTCTTACCTCCTTGGACGTGACCAGGAAACTTATCGATAGGTCAGCGTGGCACCATGCCGACGGTTGGCGACTCTATGGCGTGTCACCGGTCCGCAGCAACACAATCCGCCGGACCCGGCCCGATGTGTCGGCAACCGAACACCCCGCTGTCAAGGGCGCACAGCAACAGGTGAGCCTGTTTCACGGGTGTGCGAAACGGTTGAAGGGTTACGTTCGAGGCGAGTTGGGCCGACGTCCCGTGATGTCCGGACACGCAGCCGGCCGGACCTTGCTCGACAAGGTCCGGCCGGTTACGTGATGTTGACGACCCCGGTTGACGGGGCGGTCGGTTGTCCGTCCCGCGTCAGCCGAGGAGGGTGCTCAGCTCGACGGAGTCGAGGCCGTGCGCCTCGGCGACCTCGGCGTAAACGACCTGGCCGTCATGGGTGTTGAGGCCCCTGGCCAGCGCGGCGTCACGGCGCAGCGCCTCGACCCAGCCGTTGTTCGCCAGCGACACGATGTAGGGCAGCGTGGCGTTGGTGAGCGCGTAGGTGGAGGTGTTCGGCACCGCGCCGGGCATGTTGGCGACGCAGTAGAAGACCGAGTTGTGGACCAGGAAGGTCGGCTCGGCGTGGGTGGTCGGACGGGAGTCCTCGAAGCAGCCGCCCTGGTCGATCGCAATGTCGACAAGGACACTTCCGGGCTTCATCCGGGAGACGAGCTCGTTGGTGACCAGCTTCGGGGCCTTCGCGCCGGGGATCAGCACCGCGCCGATGACGAGGTCGGCCTCGAGGACCGCCTTCTCCAGCTCGTAGGCGTTGGAGACGATCGTCTTGATCTTCGTGCCGAAGACCTTGTCGGCCTCACGGAGCTTGTTGATGTCCTTGTCGAGCAGGGTCACGTGGAAGCCCATGCCGATGGCGATCTGCGCGGCGTTCCAGCCGGAGACGCCACCGCCGATCACGACGGCCTCGCCGGCGTGGGTGCCCGGGACACCGCCCGGCAGCACGCCACGGCCGCCGGCCGAGCGCATCAGGTGGTAGGCGCCGACCTGCGGGGCCAGCCGGCCCGCGACCTCGGACATCGGGGCGAGCAGCGGCAGGGCGCGGTTGGGGAGCTCGACCGTCTCGTACGCGATGGCGGTGGTGCCGGACTCCAGCAGGGCGTCCGTGCACTCACGGGAGGCGGCGAGGTGCAGGTAGGTGAAGAGGGTCTGGTCCTTGCGGAGGCGGTGGTACTCCTCGGCGATGGGCTCCTTGACCTTCAGCAGCAGGTCGGCGGTGGCCCAGACCTCGTCGGCGGTGGGCAGGATCTGCGCACCGGCGCCGACGAACTCCTCGTCCGTGATCGAGGAGCCGACTCCGGCGTTGGCCTCGATGAAGACCTGGTGGCCGTGGCGCACGAGCTCGTGCACTCCGGCAGGGGTGATCGCCACCCGGAACTCGTTGTTCTTGACCTCGCGGGGGATGCCGACCTTCACGTCGATCACGGTCCTTGGCTCAGGGGGATTTCTGGTGCAATTCCATAGTTACCCGGATGCGCCAGGCGCAACGGGATCGACCGGGGCGACACCCGGCAGAGCCAGTCTAATGAAGGACTTCCAGCTGTCTAGCCTTGCGAAGCAAGTTTCTTTGACGGAAACACTACGGATTTCGCAGGCCGGAATCATCACTTCCGAGTAGTTGCTCGGCAGCGGAGCGATGCAGCCTGGCCGCGGCGGAGTCGCCGAGCCGGTCCAGCGTGTCGGCCAGCCTCAGCTGGAGCGCGGCCTGGAGCCGCAGGTCCCCGGCCCGCCGCGCCCAGGCGACTGCCTCCTCGCAGGAACGCAGCGACTCCTGCGGCCTGCCGGCGTACTCCTGCACCCGGGCCGCCTCGCTCAACGCCCGTGCGTGGCCGGGCAGATCGCCGAGGCGTCGATATCCGGCCGCGGCCGCCCGCCAGCTGCGCAGCGCCTCGCCGTAGCGGCCCGCGTACGTGTGCACGGCGCCGAGCCGGCCGTACAGGCGTGCCTCGTCCTCACGCTCTCCGCGGGCCAGACGCTGGGAGAGGGCGCGTCCGTACCAGTCGGCCGCCCGCTGCCAGTCCTCCAGTTCCTGATACGCACCACCTACGGATTCCATCGCGCGGCCGGTGGCGTACGGGTCATTTGCCCGGCGGCCGGCGTCCAGAGCCGACCGGTATCGCGCCAGTGCGTCTTCGGTACGTCCGGTCCGGGCGTCCAGGTCGGCCAGGTTCAGCAGCGCGGCGGCCTGCTCCCGGTGGAGCTCGCGGCGTACGGCCACGTCCAGGACCAGCTGGTGCAGTCCGTACAGCTCGGGCGCGGCGGCCTCGGTGCCGCGGTGGGCGACCAGGGCCCGGACGAGCGCGGCGATCAGCCGGCGGGCCAGCGTGTCCAGCTCGCCGTCGGCCACCGCGACACGCGCGGACGCCATCAGGGCGGGCCGCCTGGCCTCCAGCCAGGCCCCGGCGTCCTGCGCGCTCGGGAAACGCAGGGCGCGCGGCAGTCCTGCGAGCTTCTTACGGGCCGTGGACCCCTCGGGCTCGGTCACGGCCCGGCAGGACTGCAGCAGCCGTACGGTGCGCTCCAGCATCCGCGCCCGGGCGAGCTGCACCTCGGCCGGCCGCTCCTCCTCGGTCATCAGTGCGTGCAGCAGCGGGGCGAGGCAGCCCGGCACCTCGTACCGGTCGTCCTCCGGAACGCCGTGCAGCAGTCCGAGGGCGACGAAGTCGTCCAGCGTCGACCGGGCCGCCGAGACCGAGCACCCGGCCAGCGCTGACGCCGTGTGGGCGTCGGCCCGGCCTGCGGGCGCGAGGGCCAGCAGCCGCAGCATCCGCGCGGCGGGCTGCGGAAGGGATTCGTACACGAGCCGGAAGGCCCGGGACAGCGGCCGGGCACCGGCGGGCTGCTCGGGGTCGTCGGGCAGCCCGCGCAGCTGCTTGGTGGCATCGGCGACCGAGGCCTTGGGTCGGGCCGCCAGCCAGCCGCCGACCAGCATCATCGCGGCGGGCTGTCCGCCGCATTGCTCCACGAGCGACTCGGCGGCCTGGGGATCGACGGTGACCCGCACCGAGCCGGTGAAGCGGCTCAGCAGCTCGATCGCGGACTTGGCGTCCATGCCGCCGATCGTGCACGGCCGTACGTCGGGGATTCCGGTGAGCGGGCCCTGGGCGACGGCGACGACCAGGCACTCGGGGTTGTCCGGCAGCAGCGGGTCGACCTGCTCCGCGTCGCCCGCGTCGTCGAGTACGAGCACACAGCGGCGCACCGCGAGGGCCTCGCGGACCATCTCGGTGAGGAGGTCCTCGTCCGCTCCTGGCGGGCCGGCGATCCCGAGCGTATCGAGCAGCTCGCGGGCGGTGCGGTCGGTGGGTACGGGCGCTCCGCCGGGCTCGGCGAGCCGGGCCAGCAGCACGCCGTCCGGGTACTCGTCCGCCAGCCGGCGCGCCAGCTCCCCGGCGAGCGCGGTCCTTCCCGAGCCGGGCCGTCCGGCGACCAGCAGCACTCTGGCACGCGGGGCCTTACGTCCCGCGAGCGTGTCGAGACCGGCCCGTTCGATGTCGGAACGCAGCGCCTTCAATTCCCGCTGGCGCCCGATGAATTGCCCACCCACGCGGCCAACGGTCCCATGCCGGGCCCGCGCCTCGGCCACGGGCCCGGCCGGTGGATCGGACGGGCGGTTCTCGGACGAGGGGCCGTCGAAGTCCACCGCCTGATCCGTCACGGGCCACGCTCCCTGTCTGCCTGCGCACGAACCGAGCCCACGGGATGTCCGCGAGGGCGCTCCGAGCGTAGATCAGGCATCTCGCCGAACCGGGCAGAGCACGGCGGCGCGCGGCGCGGTAACCCCCGATCGGATGAGCGGATCGTCACACCACCAGTCCCGGGGCCCACCCCTCCCCGGGCCCACGCCACCCGTGACGCCTCCCCGGCCGGGGCAGGGTCCGGAGACGGAGTCGCAGGGCGTCACGAGCCCAGCAAGACCAGCCCTCTAGGCGTCGAAGGGCCGCGCCGGCCAGGGCGCCTCGGCGGGGCGCAGCGCGTCCACACCGTCGCCCGCGAGTGCGGCGGTCAGCGCGAGCACGCCCACCACCAGGCAGTTGTTGTGCAGTTCCCCGGCGAGCACGCCGCGCACGAGGTCCTCCAGCGGCACCCTGGCCAGCTCCATGTCCGCCTCCTCCTCGGAGACCTGGAAGCGCTCGCCCTCCGCCTCGGACAGATCACGGGCCAGGAAGATCCGCACGGCCTCGTCGCAGCCGCCCGGCGTCGTGTACACATCCGTGAGCACACGCCAGTCGACCGCCTTGACGTGCGCCTCCTCGTACAGCTCGCGCTGGGCCGCCGTCAGCGGGTTCTCACCGGGCACGTCGAGGAGTCCGGCAGGGATCTCCCAGAGCTTCTGCCGCACGGGGTGCCGGTACTGCCGGAGCACCAGCACGCGTCCGGACTCGTCGAGGGCAAGCACCGCCACCGACCCCGGGTGGACCTGGTAGTCACGACGCGCGACCGTCCCGTCGGGCATGACCACGTCGTCGGTGCGGACACTCGTCTTGTTGCCCCTGAACGGAGTCGCGGTCGCGGTGACCTGCCACTCCTCAGCGGTGTCCCTGATGGCCATCTACGTCCTCCCAGAACGCCGGAACCGGGGCACGGGGCCTCTTTCGGCCCGTACCCCGGTTTCCACCGTAGTGCCTGTGCGTTACTTGCCCGTCTTGCGCGCCACCGCGGCCTTCACCAGGCCCGCGAAGAGCGGGTGCGGGCGGGTCGGGCGGGAGCGGAGCTCCGGGTGGGCCTGGGTGGCGACCAGGTAGGGGTGCACCTCACGCGGGTACTCGACGTACTCGACGAGCTTGTTGTCCGGGGAGGTGCCGGAGAAGACCAGTCCGGCCTTCTTCTCCAGCTCCGCGCGGTAGGCGTTGTTCACCTCGTAGCGGTGGCGGTGGCGCTCGTCGACGTACGGCTCGTTCGCGTAGGCCTCGCGCACGATCGAGCCGTCGGCGAGCTTCGCCGGGTAGAGCCCGAGGCGCATCGTCCCGCCGAGGTCGCCCGCGCCCTCCACGTACGCCAGCTGCTCCTCCATCGTCGAGATGACGGGGTGGGCGGTGGTGGCGTCGAACTCGGTGGAGTTGGCGTCGGGGATCTCGGCCAGGTTGCGCGCGGCCTCGATCACGATGCACTGCAGGCCCAGGCAGAGGCCGAGCAGCGGGATCTTGTTCTCGCGGGCGTACTGGATCGCGCCGACCTTGCCGTCGACACCGCGCTCGCCGAAGCCGCCCGGGATGAGGATCGCGTCGACGTCCCCGAGCTGCTTCTGGGCGCCCGCCGGCGTCCGGCAGTCGTCGGAGGTGACCCACTTGACCGTGACCCGGGCCTTGTTCGCGAAGCCGCCCGCGCGCATCGCCTCGGTCACCGACAGATAGGCGTCGGGCAGGTCGATGTACTTGCCGACGAGCGCGACACTGACTTCGTGGTCGGGGTTGTGCACACGGTCCAGGAGGTCGTCCCACGTCGTCCAGTCGACGTCACGGAACGGCAGGTCGAGCTTGCGCACGACATACGCGTCCAGGCCCTCGGTGTGCAGCACCTTCGGGATGTCGTAGATCGACTTGGCGTCCATGGCCGCGACCACGGCCGCCTCGTCGACGTCGCACATCAGCGAGATCTTGCGCTTGATCGCGGTGGGGACCTCACGGTCGGCACGCAGCACGATCGCGTCCGGCTGGATACCGATGTTGCGCAGTGCCGCCACCGAGTGCTGCGTCGGCTTGGTCTTCAGCTCCCCGGAGGGGCCGATGTAGGGCAGCAGCGAGATGTGCACGACGAAGACGTTGTCCCGGCCCACCTCGTGGCGGACCTGGCGGACGGTCTCGAGGAACGGCAGCGACTCGATGTCGCCGACGGTGCCGCCGACCTCGGTGATCACGACGTCGACGTCGTCCGTGGCCATGCGGCGGATGCGGTGCTTGATCTCGTTGGTGATGTGCGGGATGACCTGGACCGTGTCGCCGAGGTACTCGCCGCGGCGCTCCTTGGCGATGACGGTCGAGTACACCTGGCCGGTGGTGACGTTCGCCGAGCCGTCCAGGTCCACGTCCAGGAAGCGCTCGTAGTGGCCGATGTCCAGGTCGGTCTCGGCTCCGTCGTTGGTGACGAACACCTCACCGTGCTGGAACGGGTTCATGGTGCCCGGGTCGACGTTCAGATACGGGTCGAGCTTCTGCATCGTGACCCGCAGACCCCGCGCCTTGAGGAGCGCGCCCAGGCTGGAGGCGGTCAGGCCCTTGCCGAGGGAGGAGGCGACACCCCCGGTGACGAAGATGTGCTTGGTCGTCGTGGATTTGGGCGGCATGGCCAAGAGGGGGCTCCCGTGGTCGCGAGGTGGTCGTGCGGAACGGCGTCCCTCAGGCGATATCCGGGGGTTACCTGGGATTTCCTGGGGTTCCGTCGCTGCGGTTCGGGGGCCGCCATCCCTAGCGGGGCGCACCACCGGTCCACGGGCTACCAGGGTATCAGCGCCCGGGGGAGACTGCTTCCGGCCACACGGGGCATCATGGCCATCACCGGGCTTCCCGGGGTTCACCCGGCGCTCACCCGTTCGGCCGCGCTGCATTGCCGAGGGCGTCGCGCGGATCACCGGGGTGCGTCGTATCCTGCTCGGACACTTGATTCGGAATATCGCTGCCGAGCCAGGCCGGTGAACGGCATCACCCCCGCCTTCCCACAGAGTTTCGCCTGGGCGGGACACCCGTCCCCGAAGCACGAGCTCGTCAACAACCGATTGACACCCTTGACCGCAGTAAGAGCCACGCAGGGCGGACGTGGCCGTTCGACTGGAGATCCACGTGGCCGGGCGCATCGAGGATTACGCACTCATCGGAGACATGCAGACCGCTGCCCTGGTCTGCCGGGACGGCACAGTCGACTGGCTGTGCCTGCCCCGCTTCGACTCGCATGCCATCTTCGCCGGGATTCTCGGCACCGAGGAGCACGGATTCTGGCGGCTCGGACCCGCGTACGCGGCGGGCGCGGAGCCGCCCACGGCCAGTCGTCGCCGGTACCGGGGGGATTCGCTGATCCTGGAATCGGAGTGGGACACGCCACGCGGCACGGTCCGCGTGACGGATTTCATGCCGCCCCGTGACGGCGCTCCCCAGCTGGTCCGGATCGTCGAGGGTGTGAGCGGGCGCGTGCCGATGCGTTCGGCGCTGCGCATGCGGTTCTCGTACGGCCGGGTGGTGCCCTGGGTGCACAAGGTCGACAACCGCACGGTCGCGGTCGCCGGCCCGGACTCGGTGTGGCTGGACACCCCGGTCGAGACCCACGGCAAGGACCTGACCACCTACTCCGACTTCACCGTCTCCCCCGGTGACCGGCTGGCCTTCACCATCAGCTGGCAGCCGTCCCACCACCAGCCGCCGGCCCTGCCCGACCCGGAGGGCGCGCTGGACGCCACCGCCGACTTCTGGCGCGAGTGGGTCGAGCACTGCACGTACCACGGCCCCTACCGGGAGTCCGTCGTCCGCTCGCTGATCACGCTGAAGGCGCTGACGTACGCCCCGACCGGCGGGATCGTCGCCGCGCCGACGACGTCCCTGCCCGAGGAGATCGGCGGCGTACGGAACTGGGACTACCGCTACACCTGGCTGCGCGACGCGGCGATCACCCTGTCCTCGCTGCTGCGCACCGGATACCGCGAAGAGGCCCGGGCCTGGCGCGAGTGGCTGCTGCGCGCCGTCGCGGGCGACCCGGAGAACCTGCAGATCATGTACGGCATCGCCGGCGAGCGTGAGCTGGGCGAGGCGGAGCTGGACTGGCTGCCGGGGTACGAGGGCTCCGCGCCGGTACGGGTCGGCAACGGCGCGGCGAACCAGCTCCAGCTCGACGTGTACGGCGAGGTCACCGAGGCCCTGCACCTCGCGCACATGACGGGCCTCTCGCGCAACGACTACGCCTCCGTCCTCCAGCTCAAGCTGATCCGGTACCTGGAGGACCACTGGGACCAGCCCGACGAGGGCATCTGGGAGGTCCGCGGTCCGCGCCGGCACTTCGTCCACTCCAAGGTGATGGCCTGGGTCGCCGTCGACCGCACGATCAAGCTGATCGAGTCCGGCGACGCGGACGGACCGCTGGAGCGCTGGCGCGAGCTGCGCGACGACATCCACCGCGACGTCTGCGAGAAGGGCTACGACAAGGAGCGCAACACCTTCACCCAGTCGTACGGCTCGAAGGAGCTCGACGCCTCGCTGCTGCTGATTCCGCAGATGGGCTTCCTGCCGCCGGACGACAAGCGCGTCATCGGCACGATCGAGGCGATCCAGCGGGAGCTGTCGACCTCGGACGGCTTCGTGCTCCGCTATCCGACGGCCGGCGACGAGGCCGGTGTCGACGGCCTCGAAGGCGACGAGGGCGCCTTCCTCGCCTGCTCGTTCTGGCTCGCGGACGATCTGGCGATGATCGGCCGCGTGGACGAGGCCCGGCGCCTCTTCGAGAAGCTGCTGTCGCTGCGCAACGACCTGGGGCTGCTCGCCGAGGAGTGGGACCCGCGACTGCAGCGCCAGGTGGGCAACTTCCCGCAGGCGTTCAGCCACGTCCCCCTGATCGACACAGCGCTGCGTCTCACGGCCTCCGGCGCGTACGGCGGCTGAGCGGGGGCGCCCGGGGTGACCCGGGAGCTGCGCCCCCGTACCCCCGCGGCACCGACCGTGTCAGGCCGCGCGGCCGGCGGCCGACCGCCGTCCGACCGGGCTCCGCATCGGCGTCCGGCGAGGGGCCGGGTGAGATCTCACCCGGCCCCTCGCCGCGCACTCCCCCGTCGCCCCGGGCCCACCCGAACCCCTGCGGCGCCCTCGGACGCCCGTCGCGCGGCGAGCATCCCCTCACGCCCTCGGGGCGTCGTTGGCCGGGGGTCCCTGACGGAGCGCCGGGGTCGGGTCCGGAGCCGGCGCGGCTGCCGCCCGGGCGAGGTGGCGGTCGGGGTCCCGTCCCGACGAGGCCGGCGTCCGAGCCCCGTCGCGGGGCGGCTCGGCGCCGCACCGCCCCTTCCGGCATCGGGGTCATCACGCGACCGCGCGCCGTGCCGGGTGGCTTCTTACGATGGAAGGGTCCTGCTCGCGCCCCGGAAGGGGGCATCATGGCGTCCCAACCCCTCACGGAAGCCGCCCTGAGAGGACTCCGCGAATCCCTGACCGGTGAGGCCGTCACAGCGGATGACGCCGGATACGACGAGGCCCGCTCGATCTTCAACGCGATGATCGACCGGCGGCCGACGGTGATCGTCCTGTGCGAGTCCGCCGGCGATGTGGCCGCGGCGATCCGCTTCGCCCGGGAGCACGAGCTCGAACTGGCCGTCCGCGGGGGCGGTCACAGCGTCGCGGGGCTCGCCGCCACCGACGGTGGTCTCGTGGTCGACCTGCGCCGGATGCACGCGGTCACGGTGGACCCGGACGCCCGTACGGCCCGGGTCGGCGGCGGTGCGACGATGAGCCATCTGGACCGGGCGACCCAGCCGTACGACCTGGCGACCACGGGCGGGCGGGCCTCCACCACCGGCATCGGTGGGTTCACGCTCGGCGGCGGATCGGGCTGGCTGGAGCGGAAGTTCGGCCTGGCCTGCGACAACCTCCTCGCCGTCGACCTCGTGACGGCCGACGGCACCGAGGTGCACGCGAGCGACGACGAACATCCGGAGCTGTTCTGGGCGTTGCACGGCGGCGGCGGCAACTTCGGTGCGGCCACGTCCATGACGCTGAAGCTGCATCCGCTGCCCGACATGTCCGTGGCCTTCCTCTTCTTCCCTGCGGCGCGAGGAGCCGAAGTGCTTCCCGTCTACCGGGAGGTACTGGGATCCGCGCCTGACGAGGCCGGCGGCGGCTTCGTCTATCTGACCGGCCCGCCCGAGGACTTCATGCCCGAACACCTGGTGGGCCGGGCCGTATGCCTGGTGCTGATCACGTACACGGGCACCGAGCCCGAACTGCGCACCGCGACGAAGCCGCTGTTCGGCCTCGGACACGAGGCGGAGGTCGTCACGGAACTCCCGTACGCCGATCTCCAGTGCATGATCGACGACCCGCCGGGCCTGCGGAACTACTGGTCGGCCGAGTATCTGCGCGATCTGCCCGACGAGGCCGTGGACGTCTTCTGCGCGCGGGCGAACAGCATGATCGTACCGTCGAACTCGCAGCACATCCTGTTCCCCATGGGCGGTGCCATGGCCCGCGGGGACGCCCGGTACCCGCTCCCGTGGCGCACCGCCGAGTGGGTCGCGCACCCCTTCGGGATCTGGGACAGCCCTGCCGACGACGCACGCGGCAGGCAGTGGGTCCGTGACGCGAGGACCGACGTCATGCCGTGGTCGATCGGCCAGGTGTATCTCAACTTCATCGGCGACGAGGGCGAGGAGCGGGTCGTGGCCGGTTTCGGCGCCGAGAACTACCGGCGCCTCGCCGACGTCAAGGCCCGCTACGACCCGGACAACGTGTTCCGGCTGAACCACAACATCAAGCCGAGCTGACCGACAGTTGTCCTTCGAACTTTCGCCCAGGTAGCGTCCCGGCCATGGAAACACAGGGCGGCATCACCGTGCAGCGGGCACTCGAACTGCCCGGACTCCGCAGTGGCCTCCCGGAGGTCGTGGCCGGCGCGGACCGGCTGACCCGTACCGTGCGCTGGGTGCACGCCGGCGAGGTGCCGAACATCGCCTCGCTCCTCAAGGGCGGTGAACTGCTGCTGACGACCGGCCTCGGTCTCGGCACCCGGCCGGCCGAGCAGCGCGCGTTCGTACGCCGGCTCGCGGACCGGGGCATCGCGGCGCTGGTGGTGGAGCTCGGCCCGCGCTTCACCCGGCTGCCCGCCGCCATCGTCGAGGCGGCGAGGACGGCGGGACTTCCGCTGATCCAGCTCCACCGCGAGGTGCCGTTCGTCGCGGTGACGGAGGAGGTCCACACCGAGATCGTCAACGGGCACTACGCGCTGCTGCAGCGGGCCGAGGAGGTGTACCGGCGGTGCACCCAGGCGCTGCTGGAGGGCGGCGGCATCCCCCAAGTGCTCAGGATCCTCGCCGACTTCACCGCCAATCCGGTGTTCCTGGAGACCGCCGACGGTCAGCTGCTGTACGCGGCGGACACCGAGTCGGGTCCGGTCGCGGCCGATCCGCTCCAGGTGTGGGAGGGGCTGCGCGGCCAGCGCGCGGCACGGGAGGCGGGTCCACCGGTCGGGGCCGTACTGGTCGATGTGCCCGGCGGCGGCCACGGAGCGGGCGCGGTACGCGCACGGCTCGTCCTGCTCGCCGTGTCGGGGCCGCTGCTGCCGGTGCACCGGATGGCGGCCGAACGCGCGGCGGGAGTCCTCGCGGTGGTCCTGATGCAGGCCCGCCAGGAGGACGAGCTGGCGGCGCGCGGCCGCGGCGACTTCCTCACCGACCTCGCCGAAGGCCGCATCGTGGCCGAGGACGCGCCCGCGCAGGCGAAGGTCCTGGGCTTCCGGCCGGGTGACGGGCCGCTGCTGCCCGTGGTGATGCGGCTCGCGCCCGAACTCTCCCCGTCCGGCAACTGGGCGCTGCTGGCCCGGGCGGTGCTGGAGGAGCTGTCCTCGGTGGGCGTGCCCGTGCTGCTGGGCGTCCGGCCCGTGGAGGGCCGGGTGCCGCTGCTGGTGGGGCTGCGCTCGGACTCGGAGCGTACGGCGGTGGCGGACCGGGTCGCGGCGGCGCTGCGCGCGGGCCTGGAACGGGCGGGCCTCGAACGCGCCGGGGCGCATCCGCCGGTGGTCGTCGTGGGCGTCGGGGGAGGCTGGGCGGCGGCGTCGGCGGGCCTGCGCCACGCGGCCGAGACCGCGGCGGCTGCCCAGGGTCTGCCCGACCGGCCCTGGTACGACGCGCGCCGCCTCGACATCGACCTGCTGCTGTGGCGGCTGCGGGACCACCCCGATCTGGCGGCCTTCGTGGACCGTGCGGTCGGCCCTCTCCTGGACCACGACCGCACATCCCGCCCGCCACTGCTGCCCACGCTCCAGACCTTTCTGGCCCACGCGGGCCGCAAGGCGGAAACGGCCCGCGAGCTGCACCTCAACCGCCAGACCCTCTACAACCGCCTGGCCCGCATCTCCGAACTCCTGGGCACGGACCTGGACGACCCCCAGACGGTCCTGGCCCTCTCCCTGGCCCTCAGAGCCCGCCGCCACACGCTCTGACCGCCGGGTCCCGGCGGCTCACGCCCAGGGCGCGGGGCCCGGGGACGGACGTGCCGGACGCCGTCCGGGCCGTAGCGGCGCGAGCACCCGCGCCCGTCCAGGCCGTAGCGGCGCAAGCACCCGCACCCGCGCCCGCCGGGAAGCGGGCGGTGTTCATCCGCTCGGGCCGCACGCGGCACCTCACGGCCTCAGCGCCGGTGCCCGCCCCGGGAAGGTGCCGTGAGCTCGTCGTAGATGCTCAGGATCTGGGCGATGGTCTCGTCCTCGGTCGGCCAGGTCGCCGCCTGCGCGCGCCCCGCCACCGCGAGACGACGACGGCGCTCGGGGTCCGCCAGCAGCCCGGACACCGCCGCCGCGAGCGCCGCCGCGTCGCCGTACGGGACGAACTCCGCCGCGGAGCCCACGAGTTCGGGGTTGCCGCCGACCCGGGTCGCCACCAGGGGCACACCGAGCCGCAGCGCCTCCTGGGCGAGCAGTGAGCGGGCCTCCCAGCGGCTCGGCAGCAGCGCGAGGTCGGATGCCGCCAGCAGGTCGCCGACGTCGTCGCGACGGCCGAGGAGCCGGACCGGCAGCCCTTCCGTGTCGATGCGCCGCTGCAGCGAGGCCCGCTCCCGGCCCTCCCCCGCGATCGCGACCAGCGGCACGGGGTCGAGCCCGAGCCATTCGTGTGCGGCGTCCAGGAGCGTCCCGTAGCCCCGGCCGGGTTCGAGCCGGCCGACCGCCGTCAGCAACGGCCTTTCGACCGCGCCCAGTTCGGCCCGCGCCTTGCTCTCGGGCGAGCCGTGCCGCGGCGGCGGCACCGCGACCGGCGCGAGGCGGGCGTCGCGCGCGCCACGGCCGCGTGCCCGGTCGACCAGTTCTGACGACGTGCCGAGCACCACCGCCGCCGTTCGTGCCACCCTCCGCTCCAGCAGCCGCACCACCTGGCCGCGTGCCCCTCCGGGCTGCGTCCGGCTGTGCCAGGTGACCACGAGCGGCACGTCCTGGCCGCTGAGCGCCAGCGCGGTCCGCACGGCGGCGTGCAGCCCGTGCGCGTGCACCACGTGTGCTCCCCCGCACGCCGCGCGGAGCGCTCCGACCGCCGCCGGGTCGCCGCGCCGTGGCACGGGCACGAAGTGCGCCCCGGCGCCGAGGAAGTCGTATTCGTGCTCCAGGGGCGCGGGGGCGCACACGGTCACCCCCACTCCCCGCGCCACCAGCCCCGCGGCCAGTGACCTGACGTGAGCGCTGCTGCCCGTGCTGCCGCCGCCCAGCACCTGGACCGTACGCAGCTGTGTCACGCGCCCAGGATGCCAGTCCGTACGCACGTTCCGGCACCGCCGAGGCGTCGTTCCCGTGTCCGGCGCCGCAACTCCGCCACCCGGATCACTCACATGGGTGAGCGTCCGCATCCGGTGATCCCGCCGCGGCAAGGCCCCGTGGCGATCACGGCCGCCTCACGAGCGGACGGACGGTGCGCCCGACGTCATTGGCGCACATCCACAGCGCACGCCCTTCCCCGTGCGCCCGCCGTGCGCCGTGCACCACCCGCGCGGGCCCTCAGACCTCCGCGCGAGCGGTGGCCAGCAGCTCCTCCGCGTGCGCCCGCGCCGTCTCGGAGTCCTCCTGTCCGGCGAGCATCCGGGACAGCTCCCGTACCCGGTCCTCGCCCTCCAGGACCGTGACCCCGGACCGGGTCACCGACCCGTCGTTCGTCTTCTCGACCAGCAGCTGCCGGTCCGCGAACGCCGCCACCTGCGGAAGGTGTGTCACGACGACCACCTGCGCGGTCTTCGCCAGCTTCGCGAGGCGGCGCCCGATCTCGACCGCCGCCTTGCCGCCCACGCCCGCGTCGACCTCGTCGAAGAGGTACGTCGGCACGGGATCGGTCCCCGCGAACACGACCTCCACCGCGAGCATCACGCGCGACAGCTCACCGCCGGACGCGCCCTTGGCGATCGGCCGCGGCTGGGCACCCGGATGCGGGGCCAGCAGCAGCTCGACCTCGTCCGCGCCGGACGACGAGTAGGCCACGCCGCGTCCGTTGACCTCGATCCCTTCCGGGTCCTCGGACTGGCGGATGTCGATGCTCACGCGCGCGTGCGGCATCGCGAGGTGTGCCAGCTCCGCCGTCACCGCCTCCGCGAACCGCGCCGCCGCCTCGGCACGAGCGTCCGTCAGCGCCTGCGCCAGTCCGGAGATCTCGGCACGAAGCGCATCGCGCTCCGCGGTCAGCTCGCCGATGCGGTCGTCGTCGCCCTCCAGTTCGGTGAGGCGCCCGGCGTTCTCCTCGGCCCAGGCCAGTACGGCGTTGATGTCCTCGCCGTACTTGCGGGTGAGCCCGGTCAGCGCGGCCCGCCGCTCCTCGACCGCCGCCAGCCGCAGCGGATCGGCGTCGAGGTTGTCGGCGTACCCGGCGAGCTCGCCCGCGACATCGGCGAGCAGGATGGAGATCTCGCCCATCCGGTCGGCGAGCGCGGCGAGCGCCGGGTCGTGGGAGCGCACGGAGTCCAGGGCCCGTCCGGCGCCCGCGACGAGGGTGGTCGCGTCGACGCCCTCGGGGTCCTCCGGATTCCCGGCGAGCGCCGCGTGGGCAACGGACGCCGCGGACGCGAGGGCCTCGGCGTGCCCGAGCCGTTCGGCCTCGGCGGCCAGCTCCACGTCCTCGCCGGCGCGCGGCTCGACGCCCGCGACCTCGTTCAGCCCGAAGCGCAGCAGATCGGCTTCCTGGGCGCGTTCACGGGCGCGTGTGGTCAGCTCGGCCAGCTCGTTGGAGACGGCCCTCAGCCGCCGGTAGGCGGCCGCGTACTTGGCGTGCGGCACGGCGACCGCGTCGCCCGCGTACCGGTCCAGGGCCTGCCGCTGCCGCGCGGCCTTGAGGAGCCCCTGCTGGTCGGTCTGCCCGTGCACGGCGACCAGCTCGTCGGCGAGCTCGGTCAGCATGCCGACCGGCACGGAACGCCCGCCGAGGTGCGCGCGTGAGCGCCCCTCCGCCGAGATCGTCCGGCTGATCAGCAGCGCACCGTCGTCGAGTTCGGCCCCGGCCTCCTCGGCTCTTACGGCCGCGGGGGCGCCCGCGGGCATGGTGACCCGCCCCTCCACGACGGCCGACTTGGCGCCGATCCGCACGAGGGCGGGGTCGGCGCGCCCGCCGAGCAGCAGCCCGAGGCTGGTGACGACCATGGTCTTGCCCGCACCGGTCTCACCGGTCACCGCCGTGAAGCCTGGTGACAGCTCGACGACGGCGTCGTCGATGACCCCGAGCGACCGTATCCGCATCTCCTCCAACACGGGGAAGACCTTACGAGGTCCGGGGCCGACTGTGCGACGGCCCCCGCCCCTCGCGTACGGACCCGCAGGTGGGGGCACCCCCGCGTCACCCCTGCGAGGGGCGGAATCCGCGGTCAGTGGGAGTGGGGAGCGCCCCGCCACCCCGACACGGGAAGGGCGAACTTCGCCACCAGCCGGTCGGTGAACGAGGCGTGGTGCAGCCGCGCGAGGCGCACCGGCACCTCGCCCCGCCGCACCTCCACCCGCGCCGCCGCCGGCAGCTCGACCGCGCGACGGCCGTCGCACCACAGCACCCCGTGCGGCGTCCCCGGCTGGACCTCCACCGCGAGCACCGACGTCGGCGAGGTGACCAGCGGCTTCGCGAACAGGGCGTGCGCGCTGATCGGAACCATCAGCAGGGCCTCCACCTCGGGCCACACCACCGGCCCGCCGGCCGAGAAGGCGTACGCGGTCGACCCGGTCGGCGTCGCGCACACGATGCCGTCGCAGCCGAACCCCGTCACCGGCCGCCCGTCGATCTCCAGCACGACCTCGAGCATCCGCTCGGGCGAGACCTTCTGGACGGCGGCCTCGTTCAGCGCCCAGTCCCGGTGCACGATGTCTCCGTTACGGCGCACGACCACATCGAGGGTCATCCGCTCCTCGACCTCGTACGCCCGTGTCACGACCCGGTCGACGACCTTGTCGAGGTCGTCGCGCTCGGCCTCCGCGAGGAACCCGACCCGACCCAGGTTGACGCCGAGCATCGGCACCCCCGACGCACGGGCGAACTCCGCCCCGCGCAGCAGCGTCCCGTCGCCGCCCAGCACGATCAGCAGCTCACAGCCGTCGAGCACCTCGGGCGTGGCCTCGGGCACCGTCTCCACCGACTGCGGCAGCGGCAGATCGGCCGCCTCGAAGGCGAGCACCCGCACCCCGAGGCCCGCCCTCAGCAGGCCCTGGACGACGAGTTCGGCGCTCCGGATGGCCGCGGGCCGACCGGTGTGCGCCAGCAGGAAGACGGTACGTGTCCGTGCCCTCGTGTCCGTGCTCGTATCGTTCGTATCGCTCAACGCGGCCCCTCCGCCACTGCACGATCGACATCCGCCGGGTCGAGTTCCGGCGCCCCGGCCCGGAGCCACAGAAAGTACTCGACATTGCCGGAAGGTCCCGGCAACGGACTGGCGGTCACTCCCAGCACGCCCAGGCCCAGCTCGCCGGCCTGTCGCGCCACGGTCCGTACCGCGTCGGCACGCAGCTCCGGGCTGCGCACCACTCCCCCGCTGCCGAGGCGCTCCTTGCCGACCTCGAACTGCGGCTTGACCATGAGGACGAGATCGGCGTCGGGCGCCGCGCACCGCACGAGTGCGGGCAGCACGAGGCCGAGCGGGATGAAGGACAGATCACCGACGATCAGGTCCACCGCCTCCCCGTCGATCGCCTCCAGGGTCAACTCACGGACATTCGTACGGTCCTTGACCGTGACGCGTTCATCGCTCTGCAGGGACCAGGCGAGCTGGCCGTACCCGACGTCGACGGCGACGACACGGGCCGCACCGGCCCGGAGCAGCACATCGGTAAATCCGCCGGTGGACGCTCCCGCGTCCAGCGCCCGCCGTCCCCCGACCTTCAGCCCCCTCGGCACGAAGGCCTCGAACGCGCCCGCGAGCTTGTGGCCGCCACGCGACACGTACTCGGGGTCCGCGTCGTCCTGGGCGACGACGATGGCGGCGCTGGTCTCGACCTGGGTGGCGGACTTGGTGGCGGTGTTGCCGGCGATGGTGACGCGTCCCGCCGCGATCAGCTGGCTCGCGTGCTCACGCGAGCGGGCCAGCTTGCGGCGTACCAGCTCGGCGTCGAGACGGCGGCGTGCCACTCCTGCCACGTTCGGTTCAGCTCCTGTGGTTGTACGAGTCTTCCGGGCGGGCGTCCAGCGCGGTCAGCGTGTCGCGCAGGCCCCTGTGTACATCCTCGTACACCTCCAGGTGGCCGTCCGCAGGGAGGTGGTCGGCGTCGGCCAGCCGCTCCAGGCGCGCGTCGACCCCGGCATGGCCGGTGGGGACGCGCTCGACCCCGAGGGGCGCGGGCGCGCCGGGGTCGTACGCCTCGACCGCCGGCTCGGGCTCGCCGCCGGCGGGCGGGGCCTCGGCGGTCTGCGGCGCCGGTGCCGCCCCGGACGTCTCGTACTCCGCCCGGGACGTTTCGATCGAGTCGCTCATGCCCAGACGCTACCGCGAAGGCCTGGGGTACCGTCGATCACGATGGCGACGACGGAGGAGTGCCGCAGCGCACTCGACAGACTTTCGGACAATCTGGCGAAGGCGGACGGGGACGTGCGCAGCGCGGCCGCGCTCGACCGTTCCCTGAGCTGCCACATCAAGGACCTGGACATCACTTTCACCGGGCGCCTCACGGCGGGCCGGATCGAGGTGCTGGACACGCTGGACGGCCCGCCTGCCGAGAAGGCGGAGATCAGGCTCGCGATGACCGGGGACGACCTGGTGGCGATGGTCGACGGGCGGCTGAACTTCGCGAAGGCCTGGGCCTCGGGCCGGGTGCGGCTCGAGGCCGGCTTCCGCGATCTGCTGCGCCTCAGGGCGCTGCTGTAGTCACCGCACCGGTCGGCGCCGCGTCGGTCTCCGTCCCGGACGCCGCCTCGGCGGAGTCCGTCCCGGGCGCCTCCTGGGCGTCCGGGGCGGCCCGACGGGCCCGCGCCAGCGGCACCACCAGCGGCGTGCCGGTCTCCGGGTCGTCGATGACCTGCGCACGAACCCCGAAGACCCGCTCGACGAGTTCGGCGGTGACGACGTCTCCCGGCGCGCCCTCGGCGGCGATCCGCCCGTCGCGCATCGCGATCAGATGGGTGGCGTAGCGCGCTGCCTGGTTGAGGTCGTGCAGCACCGCGACCAGGGTGCGGCCCTGCGTCTCGTGCAGCTCGGCGCAGAGGTCGAGGATCTCCAGCTGGTGCTGGATGTCGAGGAACGTCGTCGGCTCGTCGAGGAGCAGCAGCGGGGTCTGCTGGGCGAGCGCCATCGCGATCCACACCCGCTGGCGCTGGCCGCCGGACAGCTCGTCCACGTACCGGTCGGCGAGCTCGGCGACCCCGGTCGCGGCCATCGACTCCTGCACGACCCGCTCGTCCTCCCGGGACCACTGGCGCAGCAGCCCCTGGTGCGGATAGCGGCCGCGGGCGACGAGGTCGCCGACGGTGATGCCGTCGGGGGCGATCGACGACTGCGGCAGCAGACCGAGCGTCCTGGCGACCTTCTTCGCGGGCATCGAGTGGATCGTCTGCCCGTCCAGCAGCACCCGGCCCGTACTGGGCTTGAGCATCCGCGAGAGCGCGCGCAGCAAGGTCGACTTGCCGCAGGCGTTCGGACCGACGATCACCGTGAACGAGTTGTCGGGTATCTCCACCGAGAGGTCCTCGGCGATCACCCGCTGGTCGTAGGCGAGGGTGACCGATTCCGCGGTGAGGCGCTGCATGGACGTACTCCTGGGGTTCTTCTCGGTCTGGTGCTGGTCTGCGGTCGTCTGCTCGGACCGGGCCGTCATATCCGTCCCGCCTTGCGCTCGGTGACGAGCAGCCAGAGCAGATACACACCACCGAGCACGCCGGTGACGACACCGACCGGCAGCTGCCGGTCGCCGAAGGCGGAGGTCGCCACCCAGTCGGCCGTGGCGAGCAGGGCGGCGCCCATCATGGCGCTCGCCGCGATGTTCGGCCCGGGCGAGCGCGTCAGCCGGCGGGCGAGCTGCGGTGCGCTGAGCGCGACGAAGACGATCGGACCGGCCGCGGCCGTGGCGACGGCGGTGAGCAGCACGGCGGAAGCCATGAGGACGGCCCGGGTCCGCTCGACGCCTATCCCGAGGGCGTACGCGGCGTCGTCCCCCATCTCCAGCATCCGCAGCGGTCGCCCGTACGCCAGGCACAGGGGTATGAGCACCGCGCAGACGGCGAGCAGCGGCCAGAACTGGGCCCAGTCCCGCCCGTCGAGCGAGCCCGTCATCCACACCACGGCGCGGGTCGCGTCCACCAGATTGGCCTTGGTGATCAGGTAGTGGATGGCGCCGGTGAGCATCGCGGCGACACCGATACCGACCAGAACCAGCCGGTAGCCGTGCACTCCCCGCTTCCAGGCGAGCAGATACACGGCGGCACCGGTCACCAGACCGCCGACGATGGCCCCGCCCGCGGTGGCGAAGGCATCGCCCTTGAACAGCACGATCACCGTCAGCGCACCGACGGACGACCCCTGCCCGAAGCCGAGGACGTCCGGACTGCCCAGCGGATTGCGGGAGATGGACTGGAAGACCGCCCCGCCGACCGCGAGCGCCGCCCCGACGAGCAGTGCCACCAGCACCCGGGGCAGCCGCACGTCCTGGACGATGAACTCCTGCGCGGGCGTGCCGTTGCCGAGCAGCGTCTCGACGACCTCGCCCGGCGTCATCGGGAAGTCACCGCTGCCGACCAGCACGACGGCCGCGGTGGACGCGGCGGCCAGCAGCAGCACGACGACGAGCGCCGCCCTCGGGTCGACACGGACGGACAGCCCGCCCGGGCTGCGTATCGCTTTCACGGCCTTCACAGCTGCGCCATCCTCTTGCGGCGTACGAGATAGATGAAGACGGGCCCGCCGATGAACGCGGTGACGACGCCGACCTGCAGCTCGGACGGGCGTGCCACGACCCGGCCGACGACGTCGGAACCGAGCAGCAGCACGGGCGAGAGCACGGCGGCGTACGGCAGGATCCACCGCATGTCCGGGCCGGTGATGGCCCGCACCAGATGCGGGACCATCAGCCCGATGAAGACGATCGGCCCGCACGCGGCGGTCGCCGCACCGCACAGCAGCGTGACCGCGAGCATGGCCAGGATCCGCGTACGGGTCAGCCGGGCGCCGAGTGCGCGAGCGGTGTCGTCGCCCATCTCCAGGGCGTTCAGCGGCCGGGCGATCAGCAGCGCGAGAAGAGTCCCCACGCCGATGAACGGGGCGACCTTGGAGATCGTCGCCGGATCGGCCGAGGCGAGCGATCCGACGGTCCAGAAGCGCAACCGGTCCAGCGCGGCCGAGTCCAGCAGCTGTACGGCGTTGACGTAGCCGAACAGCGCGGCGGTCGCCGCGGTGCCGGCGAGCGCGAGCCGCACCGGCGTGGCTCCGCGGCTGCCCCCGAGCACGTACACGACCACCGAGACGACCCCGGCGCCGAAGAAGGCGAACCACACGTAGGCACTGAGCGAGGTGACACCGAAGAAGCTGATCGCCGTCACGACGGCGGCGGCCGCGCCCGCGTTCACCCCGAGCAGTCCGGGCTCGGCCAGCGGATTGCGGGTGAGCGCCTGCATCACCGCGCCCGCCAGACCGAGCGCCACACCGACCAACAGCCCGAGCACGGTCCTCGGCACCCGCACATCGTGAACGATCACGTCGTTGCCGGTACCGGAGTTCTGGAAGAGCCCGTGCCACACATCAGCGACCGGGACCGACTTGGCGCCGATCGCGATGCTTGCGACACAGACCAGCAGCAGGACGCCGACGGCCAGCAGCAGCCCGGCGGCGCGCAGCGCATGGCGCTTGCGCGGCTCGGGCGGGGACGCTGCGGACGTCTGATCCGCGCTCTGTTCAGGAGGACTGTCGACCAACACGCGGTTAGGTTAGCCTACCCTCGCATTCTGCTCGGAGGCGGGAGCCGGAGCACCGCGCCCGCCTTCACCGGCCCAAGCGTGCCAGCGCCTTCCCCGCGTCGAGCGTTCCCGCCGCGTCCCCCGCGTGCGTCCACGCCGCCGCGCACAACGCCCGCAGCCCGTCCAGCGGTTCGCCCTCCCCGTCCAGTACGAGCGAGCCCGCACGCACCGACGCCGTGAAGCCCCCGCAGCCGAACCCGTCGCCCGCACCGGCGGGTACCACCTCGGGCTGACCGGTCAGCAGGCCCCGGAGATCCGCGTCCACGTACGTGGGCCGGTGCCTCGGCTCCGCCGCCAGCAGCTGCGCCGCGTCCGTCACCCCGGTCAGGACGAGGAGCGAGTCCACCCCGCCGTTGAACGCGCCCTCGATGTCCGTGTCCAGCCGGTCCCCGACCACCAGCGGCCGCTCGGCGCCCGTGCGCAGAATCGTCTCCCGGTGCATCGGCGGCAGCGGCTTGCCCGCGACCCGCGGCTCGGCGCCCGTCGCGATCCGTACGACCTCGACCGCCGCACCGTTGCCGGGCGCGATGCCGCGCGCGCTCGGGATCGTCAGATCCGTGTTGGACGCGAACCACGGCACCCCGCGCGCGATCGCGTAGCAGGCCTCCGCGAACCGGCCCCACGCCAGCTCGGGCCCGCCGTACCCCTGCACCACGGCCGCCGGCTCGTCGTCGGCGGACTCCACCGGCTCCAGCCCGTGCTCCCGCAGCGCGACCCGCAGCCCCTCGCCGCCGACGACGAGCACCCGCGCTCCGGCCGGGACCTGCTCGGCGATCAGCCGGGCCACGGCCTGCGCCGAGGTGATGACATCGGCGGGCTCCGCCGGCACTCCCAGCTCGGTCAGATGGTGGGCGACCGCGTCCGGCGTCCGCAGCGCGTTGTTCGTGACGTACGCGAGATGCATCCCGCCCTCGCGCGCCGTGCCGAGCGCGTCCACGGCGTACGGGATCGCCTCCCCGCCCGCGTACACCACCCCGTCGAGATCGAGCAGGGCCGTGTCGTACACCGTGCGCAGCGCCTGCACGCTGCCTCCCGGCCTGGTCCTGCCCTGCTGCCCGCCCATGCTGGTCCGCTCCTCACTCATGGCTCCTGATCGCGCCGATCGGAGCCTTCGATCCGTGGCTCATACCGATCGCCGCGTACTCCCCCGGTCTCCCCCGATCATCGCGCATCGTCACGGCCACATACGATGCATCAATGAACACGCGAGGTGACAAGACCCCCAAAGGTCTGCACATGCTCCCGTTCCGCGGACTGCGCTACGTCCCCGAGCGGGTCGGCAGCCTTGCCGCCGTGACCTCGCCGCCGTACGACGTCGTCGTACGGCCCGACGGGCTGCACCATCTGGAGTCCGCGGACCCGTACAACATCGTCCGGCTGATCCTCCCCCAGGCGGCCACGGCCACGGCACGCCACGAGCAGGCCGCCGAGACCCTGGACCGCTGGCTGGCCGAAGGCGTCCTCGCCCCCGACCCCGAGCCCGCGCTGTACGTCTACGAGCAACGCAAGGGCGGCATCCTGCAGCGCGGCATCATCGGCGCCCTGGCGCTGTCCTCCCCCGAAGAGGGCATCGTTCTCCCCCACGAGGACGTGATGCCGCATGTGGTCGCCGACCGCACGGACCTGATGCGCACCACCGGGGCCAATCTCGAACCGCTGCTGTTCACCTACCGCAGCGACGGACCGGCGAACGGGGCCGGCGCGGTCATCGAGCGCGTGATCCAGGAACGGCCGCTGCTGGCGACGACGACGGAGGACGGCTTCAGCCACCGCCTCTGGTCGGTCACGGATCCCGTCGACCTGGCGGAGATCGCCACCGACCTCACGCGCCAGCAGGCGCTCATCGCCGACGGCCACCATCGGTGGGCCACCTACCTCAGGCTGCGCGACGAGAGGCCTGAGCCGGGCGCGTGGAGCTACGGCCTGGTGCTGCTGATCGACACGGCCCGCTATCCGCTCCAGGTCCGCGCGATCCACCGGCTGCTGAACCGGCTGCCGGTCGCGGACGCGCTCACCGCCGTCGACGGGCTCTTCCGTGTCCGCGAGATCGACGGCCCGCTCCAGGACGCCCTCCGTGCGCTGGCCGAGGCCGCGGACGAGGGCAACGCGTATCTGCTCGCCGGAGACGGCCGGTTCCATCTCGTCGACCGCCCGGACGCCGCCCTGCTGACGCGCACCGTACCGGCCGACCGTCCGGACGCCTGGCGGCGCCTCGACGCGACCGTCCTGCACGCCACCCTCCTCGACCACATCTGGCGCATCCCGGACTCGCCCGAGGAGATCACCTACATCCACGACACCGAGGCCGCGGTCGTCCAGGCCGAACGCCGCGGTGGCACGGCCGTACTGATGCATCCGGTACGGGAGGACGTCGTCCGGGACCTCGCCAGACAGGGGGTCACGATGCCTCGGAAGTCGACGTCGTTCGGCCCGAAGCCGGCGACGGGCCTGGTGCTGCGCAGCCTGAACGTCGACTGAGCCGAGACGACGAAGGCCCGGCCCCCACGAGTTCGCACTCGTCGGGGCCGGGCCTTCTTGCTCACCTGTACGGCGCAGCCGGGTCAGGACTTGTCGTCGTCCTCGTCCACGTCGTCGTCCTCGTCCACGTCGTCGTCCGCGTCCTCGGCGTCCTCGGCGTCACGGTCCTGGCTCTCGCTCAGGTCCTCGACCTCGCCGGCGCCGGCGGCATCGGCGGCATCGGCGGCGTCGACGGAGTCGTCGGCGGAGTCAGGCTCATCGGAGGTGTCGGTCTCGTCGGACATCGCGTCGACGAACTCCACGCCGTCCAGCTCCGCGAGCCGGTCTGAGGCATCGGTCGCGCCGTCCTTGTCCGCCTCGACCGCCTTCGCGAACCACTCGCGCGCCTCGCCCTCACGACCGGCCGCCAGCAGCGCGTCCGCGTACGCGTACCGCAGTCGCGCGGTCCACGGCTGTACGGAGTTCGACGCCAGCTCCGGGCTCTGCAGGGTCACGATCGCGGCTTCGAGCTGATCCATGTCACGGCGGGCGCCGGCGGCGACGAGACGCATCTCGACCTGTCCCGCCTTGTCGAGCTTCTGCACCTCCGCCTCGCCGGCCATCGCCAGGGCGCGCTCGGGCCGACCGAGCCCACGCTCGCAGTCGGCCATCACGGGCCAGAGTTCGAGGCTCCCGGTCATCCGGCGCGCGGCACGGAACTCCGCCAGCGCCTCCGAGTACTTCTGCGTCGCGTAGGCGGCGAAGCCGGCGGCCTCGCGCACCGCGGCGACACGCGACGCGAGCCGCAGCGCCACACGGGAGTACGCGTACGCCTGCTCCGGGTCCTCGTCGATCAGCCGCGCGACCATGACGAGGTTCTTGGCGACGTCCTCGGCGAGTGTCTTGGGCAGGCTCTGGAGCTCCTGCCGGACGTCCTTGTCGATCTCCTCACCGGTGACGTCCTCGGGGATCGGCAGCCGCTTGATCGGCTCCCTGTCACGATCCCGACCGCGGTCCCGGTCCCGGTCGTCACGACGGCCGTAGCCACCGCGGTCGTCACGTCCGCGGTAGCCACCGCGCGCCCGGTCGTCCCGCCGGTCGTCGCGACGGAAGCCGCCGCGGTCGTCGTCGCGACGGGGCCCACGATCGTCACGACGATCATCGCGACGGAAACCACCACGGTCGTCATCACGACGAGGCCCACGCGACTGGTCGTCGCGGCGGAAACCACCACGATCGTCACGGCGGTCGTCACGGCGCGGAGCACGGTCATCACGACGGCCGTACGTGCCACGGTCATCGCGACGGTCGTCACGACGAGGCCCACGATCGTCCCGCCGGTCGTCACGACGGAAGCCACCACGGTCATCGTCACGACGAGGCCCACGATCGTCCCGACGATCATCGCGACGGAAGCCACCACGGTCATCGTCACGACGAGGCCCACGATCGTCCCGACGATCATCGCGACGGAAGCCACCACGGTCATCGTCACGACGAGGCCCACGGTCATCACGACGATCATCGCGACGGAAACCACCACGATCGTCACGGCGGTCGTCACGGTGCGGAGCACGGTCATCACGACGGCCGTACGTGCCACGGTCATCGCGGCGGTCGTCACGACGGAAGCCACCACGGTCGTCATCACGACGAGGCCCACGATCGTCCCGCCGGTCGTCACGACGGAAGCCACCACGGTCATCGTCACGACGAGGCCCACGATCGTCCCGACGATCATCGCGACGGAAGCCACCACGGTCATCGTCACGACGAGGCCCACGATCGTCACGACGATCATCGCGACGGAAGCCACCACGGTCATCGTCACGACGAGGCCCACGATCGTCACGACGATCATCGCGACGCGCATAGCCACGGTCGTCCCTCGGGAAGCGTCCGCCACGGCTGTCATCTCGACGGTCATCCCGGCGGTCGTCGCGGCGACCGTATCCACGATCGTCACGCGGGAAGGAACGACCGCGGTCGCGGTCCTGGTCCCGGTCATCGCGTCGGGGTCCACGGTCGTCGCGGCGGAATCCGCCGCCACCGCGGTTGTCGCCGCCACCGCGGTTGTCCCGGCTGTCGTCCCGGCGCGGTCCTCCTCGGTAGCCGCCCCGGTCACCACCACCGTCCCGGCGACGCGGCTCGCGCTCCGGACGATCGTCGGCAGAGTTGGTGGGCATGGGTATGGCTCCTGTCTTCGTGTACCGCAGTCATTCTCGCGCAGCCGGCCAACCGACGCGCTTTGAGGAAAAGCAAGGAAAAACAAAAAGGACCCGTGGTCCCAGCTGAACGCTGGGACCACGGGTCCTGAAAGATTGTTCGGCGGCGTCCTACTCTCCCACAGGGTCCCCCCTGCAGTACCATCGGCGCTGAAAGGCTTAGCTTCCGGGTTCGAAATGTAACCGGGCGTTTCCCTAACGCTATGACCACCGAAACCCTATCGGGTTCGAGCGAACAAGCACACTTTTCAATTAAGTAAGTGATTCTGGTTCGACCGGTGCGACTGTTCGCAACCCGGGAACCACACAGTGGACGCGAGCAACTGAGGACAAGCCCTCGGCCTATTAGTACCGGTCAACTCCACCCATTACTGGGCTTCCATATCCGGCCTATCAACC